>DXDG01000013.1 GCA_019115605.1 Candidatus Alistipes faecigallinarum | reverse complement strand
TCGGGCAAGTCCTCTTCCAGAGGGCGGATATCCGTGAAATTTATAATCAGCCGACAACTCCCGTTTGTGTTCCGGAGGCGGGTTCTGTCGAGCAACCTACTTTATGGTAAAATTTCTCCGGACAGCAGTGAGTTGGTTAATGAAATAAATGAATAAAAAAGAGAGATGGGGTTAAGTTGTTGGTAATGTTTAAAGGGTTAATAAATCGGTTAAAAGGGAGATGAGAAGTCGTTTCAGGCCTCTTTGTGGCGGGCCCGCAGCAGCAGTTTGCCGAACTCTTCGATATTGAGGACCGTAACGGGCGGTTGGGGGTCGGAAGCGAGGGCCGTCTCCAGGGTCGTCTCACCCGAGAGCACCAGCACGCCGAGCCCCCCGGCATTGAGCGCCGTCTGCACATCGGTATAGATGCGGTCTCCGCACATGGCAATCTCGTCCGGACGAAGTCCGCAGCGGTCCTCGATGACCTGCAACATGCCGGGATTGGGCTTGCCGATCACCACGTCGGGACACCGTCCCGTAGCGTGTTCGATCGCCTTGCAGATCGATCCGCAATCGACCAGCACGACCGGCTGGTCCGTAGGACATACGCGGTCGGGATTCGTGGCGATGTAGGGAACCTGCTGCGAGGCCCACCAGGCGGCACGGCACAGACGGCTGTAGGTCAGCGTCGTGTCGAAGGCCACGACCAGCAGATCGGGACGGTCCTCCGCACTGTCGGCGGTCGGGATGAAGCCCGCGGCCTCGAATTCGGCGACCATGCTCGGCGTTCCGAGCAGAAAGAGCCTCCGGGCCCCGGGATAGTGCAGCTTGATGTAGTCGATGGTCGAGACAGCACTCGTGGTCATCGCCTCGCGCGGAACGCGGATGCCCAGTTTCTCGAGTTTCTTCAGGTAGTCGTCCGTGCTCCGCGTCGGGTTGTTCGTCAGAAACGAATAGCCGATTCCGTTCTCTTCGAGCATGGCCAGAAACGGTTTCGTATAGGGGAACAGGGTGGATCCCATGTAGATCGTTCCGTCCATGTCGAGGGCCACGTGGCGGATGCGGGCACAGGCCTCCATGAGCGCCTCGTCGGACATGGGTGAATAGTACTTGTCGAAAGGTTTCATAATGCAGCGTGTCAAAAATGCGGTTCCGTTACTCCTTGATGTCGCTGTAGTTGATCCGCGAAGCACGCTCGTATCCGTCGCGCGGAGCGCGCCACATCGAGATCAGAATGAACATGCCGATTACGGCAATCACGATGATCGTCTCGAAAACACGCGTCCAGCCGAAGGCATCGGCGACATATCCGACCAGCAGACCCGAAAGACCCGATCCGATGTAGCCCAGGATGCCGGCGATGCCGTTGGCACGGGCCGAAGCCTCCTTGGTTGCCTGGTTGCCCAGTTCGATGCCGATAAGGGCCTGCGGACCGTAGATGAAGAACCCGGCGCCGACAAGCACGAGAGCCGTGGCCGTCAGACCGGCCGTCTGGGGCAGAAAACGGAAGATCGTCATGAAGAGAGCGGCTCCGAACATGCAGACGACGCACATCCGGTGGCCCTTGCCCTTGAAGAGGTGGTCGGTGGCCCATCCGGCAAAGAGCGTTCCCAGGATACCAGCGATTTCAAAGGCCGCAACGGTCCATCCGGCATCCTGAATCGACAGTCCGCGGTGTTCGGTCAGGAACTTGGGTCCCCAGTCGAGGACTCCCATGCGCACGACATAGACAAAGAGGTTGGCGATGCAGAAGGTCCAGACCCAGCGGTTCCGCCAGACCATGACCGCCTCGAAGCGGCGGCGGGCCTTGCGGCCCATCTTCTCCGAATAGGTTCCCAGTCCCGTATCGGGCAGATCCGGCAGTTTCACATCCTTGGGTTCATCGCGCAATCCCGCAAAAATCATCAGGGCGCCCGCTACGGCCATGCAGGCCGGAATCCAGAAGCACCACTTCCAGGCACCGACGTGGCCGGCATATTCGAGGGCCTGTGCCGCGGCATTGGCCACGCCGTTTTCGGTCAGATTGGCCGTAATGCGGCTGACGACGGCGGCATCGGCCGAGAGATTCGTGCCGAGCGTTCCCATCAGATAGCCGCAGACGATCACGGCCAGTGCGGCGCCGATCGAGTGCGAGCAGTTCCAGATCGACATCTTCGTGGCCAGCTCCGAAGGATGGATCCAGTGCGGCAGGATGCGGGCGCAGGGAGGATATCCCATGCCCTGGAAGTACTGGTTGAGAATGATGACGACTCCCATGACCCACACGAGGGTCTCGACCAGTTTCGGTCCGTTCTCCACACCCGTGAGCCAGGCACTGAAGTCGGTGCCGAAGCCGAAGGCGAAGTTCGCGGCGGCGCAGAGCAGCAGACCCACGGCCATGACGATGCGGCCCTTGATACGGTCCACCACATACCCGTTGATGAAGCGCGAGAATCCGTAGACGAGCGATCCGGCGAAGATGATCCATCCGAAGTTCGTATTCGAGATGCCGTATTCGGCCGTCAGGCCCGGCATGGCCAGCGAGAAATTCTTGCGCACGAAGTAGAACAGGGCATATCCGACCATCGTGATCAGAATTGTCCGGATCTGCCACGACATGAATCGCTTGCGGTCGGCTCCCAAAGAAGCGTATACGTCTGTTTTTTTCATGGCATTATGCGTTTAGGATTGATGAGATCTGTTTCGTTCGGCCAGGTACTGCTCCTCCTTGTAGGTAACGGCCATGAAGACAATCGAGAGCAGACAGGCTATAAGCAGCAGGATGAAGGTCATGTTCCAGCCGTAGTGGTCCGAAACATATCCGATCAGCGTATTGGCCAGAATGGCCGTACCGAAGAAGTAGCCGAAGAACCCGGTCAGCCCGGCAGCCGTGCCGGCCGCGTTTTTCGGCGCCAGATCGAGCGCCTGCACGCCGATAAGCATCACCGGGCCGTAGATGAAGAAGCCGATGCCGATGAGTGCGATGGTTACGACGGTCAGGTTGTCGATGAAGAGCCAGTAGAGGCAGATGAATCCGGCGACCAGTGCCATGAAGATGATCGTGGGCAGGGCCCGGCGGCCGTTGAACAGCCTGTCGGAAAGCCATCCGCAGATCAGCGTGCCGGGGATGGCCGCAAATTCATAGGCGAAGTAGGCCCATCCGGCCGACTTGAGGTCGATGCCGTGCTCGGTAAGAATCGTGGGAGCCCAGTCGAGGCATCCGTAACGGACCATGTAGACGAAGGCGTTGGCAATGGCGATGAACCACAGGAAGCGGTTGTTGAGCACGTACTGCATGAAGATCTCCCGCGTGGAGAGCACCTCCTCCTGTTTGGCGCTGTAGTTTTTCGGATAGTCGTTTCGCCACTTCTCGACCGACGGAAGCCCACACGACTGCGGCGTATCGCGCAGCAGACAGTAAGCCACCAGCGCAATCAGAATAGCCGTTACGCTCGGGAAAACGAACGTTCCGATCAGGAAATAGCTTTGCGTGTCGGCTCCGTAGAACCAGGCACCGAACCACGTGGCGCCGTACACGGCCATCGGCCCGACGAGCGAGCCGCCGACGTTGTGCGCACAATTCCAGATCGACATCATCGTGCCGCGTTCCGATTGCGAGAACCAGTGGGTCATGATCCGCCCGCACGGGGGCCAGCCCATGCCGTTGAACCAGCCGACCAGGAAGTTGAGCACACCCATCAGCACCAGAGCGGCCGTATGGTGCTCCGGCCCGAGCATCGAGATCGGCACGATCATGAACATCATCGAGATCGAGGCCAGCACGAGTCCCAGCGGGAGGAACTTGCGGGCGTCGCTGCGGTCGGAAACCGCTCCCATCAGGAATTTGGAGAGCGCATAGGCCACGGCGTTCATGGCCAGGACGGTGCCCAGCTCACCCTTCTCGAATCCGAACGGTTCGAGCATGGGGATCGCCATCGAAAAGTTCTTGCGGACGATGTAGAAGGCCGCGTATCCGATAAAGGCTCCGATAAATACCTGCAGGCGCAGGGATCGGTAGCGATGATCGGCTTCCGGTCCCGTCTGTTCGGGTTTGTAAACAGGAGGTGATAAAAATCTCCGCATGACGGTTGGTAGTTTTTAAGGTATCTTTTGTTTTTAGCGTTTTGCGTTGTTCAGTTCCGCCGTGCGTTCCAGATCGAGCATCCGCGCCAGCACGCTGATCGGATGCTGGACCTTGCGCGAGGTGGACATCTCGATCTGCCACTTGCAGGTTTCGCAATCCGTTACGACGTACTCGACACCGGCCTTTTCGATCGCCTCGAAAAGCGGGGCGCCGATTCCCTGGGAGGTGGCGTAGTTCTCCTTCTTGAAGCCGTAGGTCCCGGCGATGCCGCAGCACTGCGACGGCAGCACGGTCAGCTGCAGGGAGGGAATCATCCGCAAGAGCGAGATCGAATAGAACCCCCACCCGAGTCGCTCCATGTGGCAGGGGATATGGTAGGCGACGCGCAGCGATACGTCGTCCCGGAAACAAAGCCGCACCGCACCCGAATCGACGAGCTTGTAGATGAAGCGTGTGGCGAGATCGATCCGGTCGCGCACGTCGGCGTTGTCGACGCCCAGCACGTGGGGATATTCGTCCCGCATGGTGAAGGTGCAGGTCGAGGAGGCGGCGATCACGGGGCGGTCGAGTTCCTTGACCGAGCGGCGGATCGACTCCATGTTGATCCGGGCCTGACGGCGTGCCTGATCGCTCATACCGTTGGCGATGAGGGCCACGCCGCAGCACTTCTCCCGGTCGAGCAGATGGACTCCGTAACCCAGGGCATTCATCACATGCACCAGATCCTTGCCCAGATCGGGATAGTTGTAGTTGATGTAGCAGCCGTGGAAGAAGCTCACATGGCCGGCATACCGGTCCTGGCGGGAGGCTTCATGCCGGCGGAACCACTGCTCGAAGGTCTGTCCCGCATAGCTGGGGAAGGTCCTCCGGCGGTCGATCTTCAGCACACCGTCCATGACGGCCTTCACGGGCGCCAGGCCGAGCGTCGCGTTGGTGATCGGCGCGAAGGTCGTGGCCAGACTGCCGACAAAATCCGTATTGGCCAGCAGCCGGTCGCGGAGCTTGGGCCGCGACTTGCCGTAGCGGATCCGGGCCAGCTGGATGATGTCGCCGATCCGCACGTTCGAAGGGCACGCCACCTCGCAACGCTTGCAGTTGAGACAGTACTTGAGCGCCTCGTCGAAGAAATAACCCGTCTTCAGACGCAGACGTTCACCGTCCGGTCCGGCCTGCTTGGGTCCGGGATAGGCGGGATTGATCGGGACCACCGGACAATAGACCGTACATACGGTGCACTTGATACACTGTTCGAAGTTGTTTTCGCTGATATTCTGTTCCTGCAGATCCATGGTTCTCTATTTCATTTGGTCGGCTGCTCGAAGGGCGGTAAGCAGGGCCACACCGGCTCCGCAACCTTCATGAATCGGATTGAAACCGCTCAACACGGAACCTACGGCGTAGAGGTTCTCAAGGGCACGGCCCTCTTTCAGGGCGCGGAACCGTTCGTCGACCGCCACACCGTAGGCGAGATAATTCTGACGGTGGAAGAAGCGGGGGTCGTACCAGGCTGCGCGCTCCGCATCGTGCCGGACGTCGAGCTCGAAGAGCGGCTCCCGAACGCGGGTCATGTCGGCGACAAGCCCCCGGCTGAAGAAGCTGCCGCTCGCCAGAACGAAGTTGGCAGCCTGCAGGGGTACCTCCGCATGGTTGGCCGTATGGATCCGTTCGACACGGTTGTTGACAATCTGCGTCCGAACGACGGTATCGCCGGCCATGAAAACGCCGCCGAGTTGCTCGAAGGTCCGGCGCAGCTGCTGCTGCGTACGGATTCCCGCAACCGATGGCGGCATCGTGGGGACAAGCGCAACCGAAGGGAGTTCCCGGGCAAGACGCTCGGCATACCGTGTGGAGTCGAGCCCGAAGACGGCCGGAACAACGACCAGATCCGCCTCCGCCGCATACGCCCCGAGCGCCGCGACAAAGCGGTCGAACAGGTCGGGCCGGTCGAGTACGCGGGCGATATTGACGGCCCGCATCTCCGTCGGATTGACCCGCAGACGATCGACTTCCGGCAGCGAAAGGCTCTCCAGGCGGCACTCGGCGCCGTATGATTCGAGCGCCTCGGCCACGAAGGCCGTATTGAAGTCGAGGAAGCCGGAGAAGTTCACGATCCGGACCTGCTTGCCGCGAAGCTCCTCGGGCGAATCGAAGGTCCGGAAGTCGGAGAGCGTGAGCCACGAAGATTTGAGCGTCCCCATCGGGGTGAGGTGCAGGCGGTTTTTGTCCAGATCGCCGCGAACCGCAACGCCGCACTGCACGAGCAGTTCACGCGCCTCACGGGCATAACGGGCAAATTCGGTCCCGAGCAACGTATAGGGATGTCCTTCGGGCAGCTCGCCGACCGCCTGTGCGGGGTGTTCGACCGCCCGACCGTCGGGAAGATGGTTCAACAGATCGAACGAACCGGACGAGAAGTGCAGCGCACTTTGTCCCGTGGAGAGAATAGCGCACCGGGCTCCGCCGCGCTGCAGCCGGATGCCGCATGCCAGACCGCTCAAACCGCCTCCGATGATGATGGTATCGAATCTCATAATGTCTCCTCCTCCGTTAAATGCATGTCGCAGACACCCGCATAGATCCACTGCGTAAATTCGTTTTCGCGGAGCGTATCGCCCCAGGCCACCGGGTAGACTCCCTTCCAGCGTTCGTTGAGGAACGTCGCGAGATCCCGTTTGGCCTCCCGGGCACAATGGTGGGCCCGGGCAAGCAGTCCGGCGGCCCGGCAGGCGCAGAGCTCTCCCTGGCAGGTGCCCATCCCGACGCGCGTACGCCGGCGCAGATCGACCAAGTCGGTTACGTTGAGCTCTTCGAGGGCGTAGTTGACCTCGCCGACCGAGACATCCTCGCATTCGCAGACAAGGCTGTTGTCGCCGCTGTTCGCGGAGGCGATATGCGAAGCCTGCTCCCCGTGGCGCTGAATGGCCGACTTGCGGGTCCTGGCTCCGGAAGCCTGCGGCCCGGCATCGCGGGATCCCGGGAGCGGCAGCTCGCGGGTTTCGCACCGCTTCTCGACGCCGAGCTTGCGGCACACGAGATCGGTGGCCCATTCGGCCATCAGGCGGTAGGTCATCAGCTTGCCGCCCGTAATGGTAATCAGGCCCGGCACTCCGTCGCGCGTCTCGTGATCGAGCAGGACGATGCCGCGGCTGATATTTCTGCCCGAGGGATCGTCGTCCGAAGCCACGAGAGGACGCACGCCGGCATAGGCGCGCAGAATGCGGGTCGAAGCCAGCGAGGGGGCCAGTTTGCACCCCTCCGTCAGAAGCAGATCCACCTCGTCCGGGGTAACGCGCATGTCGTCCACCTCGTCGAAGTTCACATGGCTCGAAGTCGTGCCGATCAGCGAAATCGTATCTCCGGGAACCAGAATGTCGGCGTTGGCCGGTTTGCGGCAACGGTTCAGCACGATGTGGTTCACCCTGTGTCCGAAGATCAGCAGCGAGCCCTTGGCCGGGAACATGTTGATCGTTATGCCGGCCATCCGGGCGATTCCGTGGCCCCAGATGCCGCCGGCATTGACCGTGACGGGGGCGTAGTATTCATGCCGCTCACCGGTTTGGCGATCAAGCACGCGGACGCCGATCACACGCCCCTGCTCACGGATCAGATCGAGCACCTCGTGATAGGTAAGGATCCGCGCCCCGTGAGCCCGGGCGTCGAGGGCATTGGCCATGGTCAGACGGAAGGGATCCACGGCGCCGTCGGGAACCTTCACCGCTCCGATGATATCCGGATTCACGGAGGGTTCCATGCGCCGGGCCAGCTGCGGATCGATGATCTCGGCGTCGATGCCCGCCTCCCGGCAGGCCTTCACGAAGGTCGCCTGGTAGTTCAGGTCATCCTCGGGCAACGTAATGAACAGTCCGTCGGTCGGCTCGACGCAATGACGGGCGATTTTCCGCAGGATCATGTTCTCCCGGATGCACTCCGCGGCCGACTCCCGGTCGGTTACCGCATAGCGGGCCCCGCTGTGCAGCAGACCGTGGTTACGGCCCGTAGCTCCCGAGGCGTAGTCGAACCGTTCGAGCAACAGAACCCGCAGTCCGCGCAGGGCACAGTCGCGGGCCGTGCCGACACCCGTCGCTCCGCCACCTATTATGATGACATCGTACTCGCGTTGTCTGTTTTCTTCCATTCCTTTATCATTTACCCGCCATTCGGTTCGAAATCATTACATTTACGAATCGGATGTTTCTACGGTTTATCCATATCCAAAATCAGGCGATATCTGTCTGCCAGAACGGGCACTCTTCGATTTTCGCGCCCAAATTTCCGTAATAGGTATTACAAAGCTAATAATTTTATGTGAAAATACTATAAAATGGACTTTTTTTTGGATATGAAAGAAAAAAAATTACATTATCATGCAACTTTTGTTTCGAAATAATGTATAAAGAATCGGACTCATTAAATAATAAAACGAAACAAACCGCCACTCCGGAAACCTGCACCAAAAAACGAACCGGATACAAAAGAACAGGAATCCGAACGGATTCCTGTTCCTGTAAATCAGCGAGGTACGCAGCCATGCGGGTTCGAAGTCAGCGGCAAGGCGTATTCCGCGACGGCAAAACCGCACCGGCAGGACTCCGGTCTTCCGACACCGACGGAGTGCTACTCGCGGTCCACACCGGATTGCGGCGCCCCATCCCGGGGACGAAGCAGCCGGACAACCTTCGCAACAAGCCACTCGTAACCGCTGCGGGCGGCATGGGCCACCTCATAGATCGTCTCGATCCGCGCCTGAAGGGCACGCAGCTCCTCACGGATCGAGAAACGATAGATCGCCCAGGCGACAAGGGCAAAAAGCACCCCGAGAATCGCAGCCGAAAGAGGAAACGACCCGATCAGCGACGAAAGCCAGACCAGCAGGGCCGTAAGCGCCATCAGCATGGACACCAGAATCGAGACTCCGAAGAGCAGCAGCACGGCGACGAAACCGCCGGAGGGAGATCGATCGTTCATGAGCGGCGATTTACTTCTCGGCGCACTGACTGCGGATTTCGTCGATGCGGTTCTCCACCTCACCGATCTTCTCCTGAACGCGGTCCAGCTGGTCGCCGACCAGATCCTTGATCTTCCGGCGCAGCTCCGGCCCCGACTGGGGCGTAAGAAGCATCGTGAGCGCCGATCCGAGAATCATGCCGCCCACGAGCGATGCAATGACGATGCCTGTGTTTTTCATGATGGTATATGTTTTAAACCGCGACAAGAGTTGCAAAGTCCGGGCCAAAAGGCTACCTTTGGCACATGATCGCAGTCCCCGGGACAACAGCCGCCTTTACGGGACACCGCACCTATGACGGTACGGCCGGCGAGGCGCTTGCCGCCGCCGTCGAGCGGGCCTACATGCGGGGATACCGCACCTTTCTCACGGGCATGGCCATGGGATTCGATCTTGCGGCCGGCGAGGCGGTGCTTGCCCTGCGGGCGAAGCACCCCGGCATGCGGCTCGTGGCCGTCATCCCTTTCCGCGGGCAGGAGGAGCGTTTTTCGGCCGAAGACCGGGCCCGGTTCCGGGCCGTAGAGGCGGCATCCGACGAGGTGGTGATCCTCTCCGAGACATTTCATCGCGGATGCTATGCCATACGCAACCGGTTTCTGGCCGATAACGCCTCGCTTGTCGTAGCCTGGTACGACGGCTCTTCGGGCGGCACGCAATACACCCTGCGCCGGGCCTTTGCCCGGAGCCTCGAAGTGTGGAACCTCCATCCCGCAGCCCCGCTGTCGATCCGCACCGCCGACCCCGAACTCTTCTGACCGTCTCCTCTTCGGCAGGGACACAAAAAGGCCGGAGCATCGCAGGATGCTCCGGCCCGTTATCGGACTCCTTTTCGGAAGCCTATTTCCAGTTGAGGATCTTGTGGAAGTCGTACTCCTCGGGATTGGCCACGTACTTCTTGGCCGCCTCGTAGTCGGCCGGCGTGATGGCGTTGAGAATATTCTCGACCACCGAAGTGAACCGATCCGAGTTGATATCGACCAGACGGGGCGGAATCTTGCCCGTGGCGGGATCCTGCAGATCCTTCAGGTAGAGCGGCGATACGTTGCCCTCGGAATCCACATAGACCATGCAGCCCGTCTTGCCCTCGGCGAAGAGCTTGTGCACGCCGATACCCAGCTCCGAGCAGTAGGTCAGGTCGTAGGCGATCGGGGTCTGGCAGCGGATCTCGTAGCCGAGCTCCACGGGACGGCTCTTGACCTTGATGCCCAGCTCCTTGAGCTTCTTCTCGATCATCTCGTTGAAGATGTGCGCCTTCGAAACCTTGCCCAGCTCGGGGTGTCCGTGCTCGTCGTAGGTGAAGTGCACGCCGCTCTTGCGGATCTCTTCGTCCGAAAGGGCGTGGAAGACACCCTCCGAGATAACGGCGGCGCCGTAGTCCATACCCATGATCTTGCGCTTGATGATCGACGAGATCACGAGGTTCACGATCTTCTCGACAGTGATCTCCGTCTTGTTGAACATCTCGGGGATGACGATCATCGGGTAGTGGCAGGCCTCACCGATACCGAAGGCGAGGTGGCCGGCCGAACGGCCCATGGCAGCCAGCACGAACCAGTTGCCGCTCGTGCGGGCATCCACATAGACGGCGCGGGCGATGACGGCACCCTTGTCCTTGGCCGACTCGTAACCGAACGTAGGCGTGCCCTTCGGAAGGGGCAGGTCGTTGTCGATGGTCTTCGGAACGTGGATGTTGGCGATGGGATACTTCTTGGCCTCGAGGAACTTGGCGATGCGGTTGGCCGTCGAGGCGGTATCGTCTCCGCCGACCGTAACGAGCAGTTTCACGTTGTTGTCGGTGAAGAACTTGAGGTTGAAGTTGTTCTCGAAATCGGCGTCGGTCGGCTTGAAGCGGCTCATCTGCAGGAACGATCCGCCCTGGTTGAAGATGCCGTCGGCCATCGGATAGTCGATATCCACGGTGCGGGGCGAGGGGTTGAACAGTCCCGTATAGCCTTCGTGCAGGCCGATTACGCGGTAACCCTTGCGGAGGAACGTCTTGGCGACGCTGCCCACAACGGTATTCATGCCGGGGGCCGGTCCGCCGCCGGTCAGGATTGCGATTGCTTCTTTCATGATCTTGATAGGTTTATTGTGTTTATTGAACCTGTATTTCGGACTAAAGCCGCCCAAAATTACGACATATTTTTCAAACCGACAAGAAAAAAGAGGCTTCCCCCGCGGAAAGCCCCTTGATCAAATCGGTAATTATAGTTTACTCAACTACAGTTACGTGAATGGCCTGTTCACCCTTGGCACCCGTGCCAATCTCGAACTCGACCGTCTGACCTTCGTTGAGCGACTTGAAACCCTCTTTTGCGATACCCGAAAAATGTACGAAAATCTCCTTGCCGTTCTCCGCCGTAATGAATCCGTAGCCTTTCTTGCTATCGAACCATTTTACTCTGCCTGTCATAAAAATTGGATTAAAATGTTATTAGGTTTTACAAAGAAAGCGAAAAAACATTGGTTTTCAAAACAATTTGATCATTTTTTTGGTTTTGCACGAAAAATGTTACCTTTGCAGAGTATCCATATCTTACGATTCATGAACAGACGGTTTAAATGGTCGATCCTGGCGCTGCTGGGTTTCTCCACGGCGTGCTCCTCGGTGAAAAACACCGTGAAAAACGATCCGACAACGGCCGGACAGGCGGATTCCACGGTTGTCGGCGGCAAGGTGAACCCGCAGATCATCGTCATGTACGGCGTACGGCCTCCCGTGGGAGATCCCCTGCAGGACGGCCGGGTTATCGACCGGGCCGGAAATCCGCAGCAGCCGGTCGCTCCGGAATCACCGGAATCCTCCGAGCCTTCCGCACCGACCGCTCCGGAGGCGGCCGACGGCGGCACGACGCCGCAAACCGACCGCTGACCCATGCGCGGCCGTCGCCCGGGCCTCCGCAAGCGTCTGGCCCTCGATCTCTTCTCCGATCTATACCGGGAACGGGTGCGCGAACACCGTCTCGACACGCTCTTCTGGGAGTGCACGCTGCGCTGCAACCTCTCGTGCCGCCATTGCGGCAGCGACTGCCGCACGGATCCCGGTGTGGCGGACATGCCGCTGGAGGATTTTCTGCGCGTGCTCGACGAGGAGGTAACGCCTCATGTCGATCCGGCGCAGGTGCTCGTCATCATCTCGGGCGGCGAGGCGCTGGTGCGCCCCGACCTCGAACGGGCCGGTGCGGAGATCTCCCGCCGCGGCTATCCGTGGGGTATGGTTACCAACGGCATGGCGCTGACCCCCGAGCGTTTCCGGGCCCTGCTCGATGCCGGAATCAGAAGCCTATCGGTCAGCCTCGACGGTTTCGAGGCCGAACACACCTTTGTCCGCAGAGATCCCCGCAGCTACGAACGTGCGCTCGGGGCCGTGCGGATGGCCGTCCGCGAGCCGTCGCTCGCCTTTGACGTCGTAACCTGCGTTACGGCGCCCCTCATCCCGCGGCTGGAGGCTTTCCGCGACCTTCTCATCGCCGAAGGAGTACGCCACTGGCGGCTCTTCACGATCTTCCCCGCGGGCCGCGCCAAAAACGACCCCGGACTCCGCCTCGCGGACGACGAGTTCCGCACGCTGCTCGAATTCATCCGCCGCACGCGCCGCGAAGGGCGCATCGACGCCAGCTATGCCTGCGAGGGATTCCTCGGCGGCTACGAGGCCGAGGTGCGCGACCACTTCTACCAGTGTGCCGCGGGAGTATCGGTAGCCTCCGTCCGGGTGGACGGGGCGATCTCGGGCTGCACGTCGATCCGGGCCAACTTCCATCAGGGCAACATCTACCGCGACCGTTTCTGGGAGGTGTGGCAGAACCGGTTCCAACCCTACCGCGACCGGGAGTGGATGCGGCGGGGAACGTGCGGCGACTGCCGCATGTTCCGCTACTGCCTGGGCGGAGGCATGCACCTGCGCGATGACCGGGGCGAACTGCTCTACTGCCCCTGCCACCGTCTGTAGAACGAACCATCCCACAGGGATTCCGGATACCCCGACCGCGGCATGACATCACGTGCCGCACGGTTTTGCACGGTAGTTGCACATCCAGCAACGTTCCAAAAAAACAAACGGATATGGATGTAAAAAAGACTACCTCAAGCACGGGGTTCAAGCTGAGCGTCATGACGCTGGCGATCATGAACGTCACGGCGGTCGTCAGCCTGCGCGGACTCCCGGCGGAAGCGGTTTACGGCCTCTCGTCGGCCTTCTACTACCTCTTCGCGGCCGTCGTGTTCCTCATTCCCACGGCGCTGGTCGCCGCCGAACTTGCCGCAATGTTTGCCGACAAGCAGGGCGGTGTCTTCCGCTGGGTCGGCGAGGCCTTCGACGCCCGCACGGGATTTCTGGCCATCTGGCTGCAATGGATCGAATCGACGATCTGGTATCCGACGGTGCTGACCTTCGGCGCCGTGTCGATCGCCTTCATCGGCGCCAGCGAAACGCACGACATGGCACTGGCCTCGAACAAGCTCTTCACGCTGCTGGTTGTCATGGCGATCTACTGGGCGGCAACCTTCATCTCGCTCAAGGGAATGGACTGGGTCGGCAAGATCAGCAAATGGGGCGGCATGATCGGCACGATCATCCCCGCAGGCCTGCTCATCATTCTGGGCATCGTCTACCTGGCCACGGGAGGCACGAACCACATGGACCTCTCGCAGGGATTCTTCCCCGACCTCACGAAGCTCGACAACCTCGTGCTGGCCAGCAGCATCTTTCTCTTCTACGCCGGCATGGAGATGATGGGCATCCACGTCATGGACGTGAAGAACCCCACGCGCAACTACCCGCGGGCGATCATCATCGGCTCGCTCGTCACGGTCTGCATCTTCGTGCTGGGCACCTTCGCCCTGGGGCTCATCATCCCGGCCAAGGATATCAGCCTCACGCAGTCGCTGCTCATCGGCTTCGACAACTACTTCCGCTACCTGCACCTCTCGTGGGCCTCGCCCGTCATTACCATCGCCCTGATGTTCGGCGTGCTGGCCGGCGTGCTGACCTGGGTCGCCGGCCCGTCGAAGGGTATCTTCACCGTCGGCAAAGCGGGATACCTGCCCCCTTTCTTCCAGAAGACCAACCGCAACGGCGTGCAGAGCAACATCCTCTATGTCCAGGGGGTGATCGTCACGCTGCTGGCGCTACTCTTCGTCGTGATGCCCTCCGTACAGTCGTTCTACCAGATCCTCTCGCAGCTCACCGTGCTGCTCTACCTGATCATGTACATGCTGATGTTCGCCGCGGCGATCGTCCTGCGCTACCGCATGAAAACAACCCCGCGGCCCTTCCGTCTCGGCAAACGGAACGGCATGATGTGGCTGCTCGGAGGGTTGGGATTCCTCGGATCGCTGCTGGCCTTCGTGTTGAGCTTCATCCCGCCCGGACAGATCGCCACGGGAAGCAATACCGTATGGTATGCGGTACTCGTTGTCGGATGCCTGCTTGTCGTCGGCGCTCCGCTGGTCATCTACGCCCTGCGCAAGCCCTCGTGGCGCGACCCGCAGGCCGCAGCCGAGTTCGCACCCTTCCACTGGGAGCAGCCGGCGGCCGCTTCCACCCCGCCGCAGCCGGCATCCCGGCCCCGCAAACCCCGCAAACAAAGCACTCCACGCAACGCCTAAAAAACACACGCACATGATTCTCAAACTCAACAAGCAACAGATCCGTACGGCACTCGAAGAGGCCTACGATCACTACAAGGACAACACCGAAGGAAAGAATGCCGACTACATCCCCTTCCTGGCCGGAGTTCCCTCCAGGCTCTTCGGCATCGCGGCCTGCCTGCCCGACGGCGAACTCATCGCCGTCGGAGACACGGACTACGCCTTCGGCATCGAGTCGGTCTCGAAGGTACCGACGGCCCTGCTGGCCATGCACCAGTACGGTGCGGAGACCGTATTGCGGCAGATCGGCGCCGATGCGACGGGGCTACCCTTCAACTCGATCATGGCGATCCTGCTCGAAAACGACCATCCCTCGACGCCGCTCGTCAATGCCGGAGCCATCGCGGCCTGCTCGATGATCCGCCCCACGGGAGCCTCGGACGCCAAATGGAAAGCCATCACGGAGTTCATCGAGGCGCTCACCGGCTCGCGGATCGCCGTCATCGACGAGCTCTACCGGTCGGAATCGGAGACCAACTTCAACAACCGCGCGATCGCCTGGCTGCTGCGCAACTACGGACGTATCTACGACGATCCGGAGCTCTCGCTCGACCTCTATACGCGACAGTGTTCGCTGGGTGTCACGGCCCGGCAGCTGGCCGTCATGGCGGCAACGATCGCCTCGGGAGGCGTGAATCCCATCACGCACCTCAAGGTGTTCGATGCGGCGCTGACCCCGAAGATCACGGCCCTGATGGCCACCGTGGGCTTCTACGAACATACGGGCGACTGGCTCTACGCAACGGGGCTGCCCGCGAAATCGGGTGTCGGAGGCGGCATTCTGGCCGTCGTGCCGGGCGTCATGGGTCTGGCGGCCTTCGCGCCCCCGCTCGACGAGGCCGGCAACTCGGTGAAGGCCCAGAAGGCGCTGGCCCAAATCGCCGACCGCCTCTCACTCGGGCTTTTCAACACGACTCACGGCATCGTTACCGAGGCGGAGCGCAGCCTTGTCGAGGCGTAGTTCCGGGCCGGGCTTCCCAACGCAAAAGGAGCCGCTCCAAATCGATGGAGCGGCTCCTTTGTCAGCAGCGGATCGGATCAGAAGCGGTAGCGCACGCCGGCCAGAATCGATCCCGAAGCGCCGATACCCGCCTCGGCATAGAGCGCCAGACGGCCGCCGACGGTAATGCCGATGGGCGACACCTGATAGGCGAAGCGCGTGGCGTTCTCATCCTTCGCATCCTCGATTTCAGCCTTCGAGAAGACGGCGCCGATGGCTCCCCGCGAGTAGAGCGTGATGATCTTCAGGTTGAGCCACGTCCACTTCACGTTGGGCATGACGGCCCAGTAGCGGTTCCGGATGTCGGTACCCGTACTCCGGATCTTCTGGTCGTTGGTCGAGCAGACCACCTGGGCACCGATGCTCAACGGGCCCAGCAGGCGGAAGTTGTAGCCGACCGTAACGGCACCCCATCCCGAGATATCGGTCTTGGCGTCCGAAACCAGGTCCTTGATCGCACTGAACGAGTCGCTCCAGTTCGACGTGGGGGCATATCCGTACGAAACGGTGATTTCACTGCGGTGATCCTGCGCAAAGAGCGGCATGCAGAAGAGCACGGCGGCCGCGAGAAACAAAATCTTCTTCATAAGACTTCCTGTTTTAGAACGGTTTGAGACAAATATACGTCAAAAATCGTGCGCATACAAATTTCCGGTGCGTGAAAACGACGGCCGCCATGCCGCTCCGTCCGACGCGGAAATCCCGCCCGCGAACAAAAAGGGCGTCCCGGCACCAAACCGGGACGCCCCGCATGGGATGGGCTGACTGCCCTACTCTTCGCTGCCTACGGCGTGGAACAGCTCGACATCCTCGGTCGAGGAACTCATGACGTAGGTATAAGCCTCCGTCACCCTGCCCTCAGCCAGCTTCGAGAAGATGCGCGCCGAGGCGACATACTCCTCCGACTCACCGGCCTGACGGGCCAGCAGGTAGCTGATGATGATGTGTCCGGCGGTCTCGACCAGGCGGCGGGCATGGAAGTCCTTGAATCCGGCGCACTCCTTGTCGCCGGCCTCGACGCGGGCCACCATCTCCGAGAACTTCACGGTCAGCGCCTTCAGTTTCTCGACGATCGGCTGCATGGCCTCCGAGTACTCTTCGGCGGCATATCGTCCGATCTGCTCCATGAAGGTGCCCTTCGTTACGGCGTTGATCGCCGCTACGACCTGCAGCTGCGACGTACCCTCATAGATATTCATGATACGGGCGTCGCGGTAGAGGCGCTCGCAGGGATAGTCCTTCATGAATCCCGAACCGCCGTGGATCTGGATTGCATCGTAGGCCAGCTGGTTGGCATACTCCGACGAGAAGAGCTTCACGAGAGGCGTGAAACCGTCGGCCAGGCGGTTGTAGAACTTCATCTCCTGGCGCTCTTCGGCTTCGAGCGAACGCTCGTGCGAGATGTGCATGTACTGTTTGTAGACCTCCACGAAACGGGCCGTCTCATAGAGCAGCGCACGGGCGCCCTGCAACTTGGCCTTCATGTTCGAGAGCATCTCCGAAACGGCGGCAAAGCGGATGATCGGCTTGCCGAACTGCTCACGCTCGCGGGCATACTTCAGCGCCTCACGGAAGGCAGCCTCGCAAAGGCCCACCGACTGTGCGCCGATACCCAGACGGGCGGCGTTCATCAGCGACATGACGTATTTGATCAGACCCATCTTGCGGTCGCCGACCAGCTGGGCCGGAGCGTTCGTGAAGACCAGCTCGCACGTCGGCGAGCCCTTGATACCGAGCTTGTTCTCGATACGGCGCACCTTCACGCCGCCGTCGCGCTTGTCATAGACGAGCATCGACAGGCCGCGGGCGTCGGTCGTGCCCTCCTCCGTACGGGCCAGGACGAGCGAAACCTCGCCGTCGCCGTTCGTGATGAAGCGCTTCACGCCGTTGAGCAGCCAGGTCTGCCGCTCCTCCGACCAGGTGGCCTTCAGCATCACGGCACCCAGATCCGATCCGGCATCGGGCTCCGTGAGGTCCATGGCGCACGTCGCGCCGGCCGACACCCACTTGAGGAATTTCTCCTTCTGCTCCTCCGAGGCGAACTCGTTGAGCGTCTCGGCGCAGTCCTGCAGACCCCAGATATTCTCGAAACTGGCATCCGCACGGGCCACCATCTCGTTGGCCATAACGAAGCAGATGAGCGGGAAGTTCAGTCCGTCGTACTTGCGCGGGAGGGTCATGCCGCTCAAACCGGCATCCACGACGGCCTTCATGTTGCGGACCGTACCCGAAGCATACTCCACATGGTCGTTCACCACGCGCGGACCCTCGTGGTCCACGCCCTCGGCGTTGGGGGCGATCACGTCGCCGCACACCTCGCCGGCGATCTCAAGCACGCGGCGGTAGGAGTCCATCGCGTCGTCGAAATCCTGCGGCGCATAGTCGTAGAGCTCCTTGTCGGCGAAGCCGCGCTCCTTCAGCTCCACGATCTTCCGCATCAGCGGATGATTCAGGTGGAACTGCAAATCCTTGTTATCTGAAAAGAAATTAGCCATTACTTCGAGTTTTGCTTGTAGTACTTGATCATTTTCGGGATAATCTCGTTCACGTCGCCCGTGATGGCGTAGTCGGCGATCTTGTTGATCGGCGCATCGGGATCCGTGTTGATCGAGATGACCATCGACGACTGGTCCATGCCGGCCGTATGCTGGATCTGACCCGAGATGCCGCAGGCGATATAGAGCTTCGGACGCACCGTAACGCCGGTCTGTCCCACCTGACGCTCATGCTCCGTGAAGCCGGCATCGACCGCCGCACGGCTTGCGCCGACCTCGGCACCCAGCACGTCGGCCAGGTCGTGCACCAGCTTGAAGTTCTCCTTCGAGCCCATGCCGTAGCCGCCGGCCACGATGATCGAGGCGCCCTTGATGTCGATCTTGCGCTCCTCGATCTGACGATCGACGATCTTCACCGCCAGATCCGTATCCTTGACAAACTTCTGCCAGTCGATCGGCTTCACCTCGCCGGCCGCGGGCTGTGCGGCGCACTCCTTGCGCATCACGCCCTCACGCACGGTGGCCATCTGCGGACGATGGTCCGGATTGACGATCGTGGCGATGATGTTGCCGCCGAAGGCGGGACGGATCTGATACAACAGGTCCTTGTACTCCCGACCCGTCTTGGCATCCTTGTGGTCGCCGATTTCGAGCTGCGTACAGTCGGCCGTCAGACCGCTGTGCAGCGCCGACGATACGCGAGGTGCGAAGTCGCGGCCCACGGGCGTAGCGCCGAAGAGCGCGATCTGGGGCTTCTCCTGCTCGATCAGCCCGCACATCACGGCCGTATGGGGCAGCGTGCGGAACGGATCGAAGATCCCGTCATCGGCCACCCACACCGTATCGGCACCGTATTTTGCCAGTTCCTTCTCGATACCCGCGAGGTTGTGGCCCAGGACGACGGCCTCGGTCTTCACACCGAGCCGTGCGGCCAGCTCGCGGCCCTTGGTCAGCAGTTCGAGACTCACGTCGGCGATCTTGCCGCCCTCCATCTCGATATATACGAATACGTTGTTCATCTCCAAAGTGCATTAACCGAGCGTGTGGCTCGCGATAAGTTCGACCATCAGTGAATTGATATCCTCGTCCGAAGCCGTGAGGCGCTTGGCCTCCTTGGCCGCGAAGACCACGTTCTCGATCTTCTTGACCTTCGTGGGCGAACCCTGCAGGCCGAGCTGCGCGGGATCCGGATCGACGTCGGCGGCAGCCCACTCGACGATCTGCAGGTAGGGCGTCGAGGCGGCACGCTCCGCGGCGGGTGTTCCGGCCGCTGCGGCGATCTCCGACTTGGCAAGGGCATACTTGTACTTCATCACACGCTTGGCATTGCGCGGGCGGCACTCGGCAGCCGAGGCATTGACCGTGATGACGGCCGGCAGCGGGCACTCGACCGTCTCGACGCCGTGCTCCAGACGGCGCTTGACAACCAGCGAGGACTCCTTGACCTCGACGACCTCCTCGGCATAGGTAACCTGCGGCAGGCCGAGCTTCTCGGCTACCTGGGGACCTACCTGCGCCGTATCACCGTCGATGGCCTGGCGTCCGGCGAAGATCACGTCGGGCGCGATCTTGCGCAGGGCGCACGAAAGGGCGTAGGAGGTTGCCAGCGTATCCGAACCGGCAAACTCGCGGCCCGAAAGCAGGTAGCCGCCGTCGGCACCACGGAACATCGCGTCGCGGATGATGTCGGCGGCACGCTGGGGTCCCATCGTCAGGATATGAACCGTCGACCCCTCAACGGCATCCTTGAGCCGCAGCGCGGCTTCGAGGGCATTGAGGTCCTCGGGATTGAAGATGGCCGGCAGCGCCGCGCGATTGACCGTCCCTTCGGGCGTCATCGCATCCTTGCCCACATTGCGGGTGTCGGGCACCTGCTTGGCCAGTACTACGATTTTCATAGGTTGTTTCATAGCAGCTATTTAGGTATTGAACTATCTTTCGATCGTCTCCCCGCGGTCGGGACCCACGGAGATGATTTTCACGGGAACGCCCGTCTCGCGCTCGATGAACTCCACATAGCGGCGGAACGCCTCGGGGAAGTCCTCGTAACGGCGGCACTCGCGCAGGTCGCACTTCCACCCCTCGAACTCGGTATAGACGGGCTTCACATCGTCCGTAATCTCGTAGGGGAACTCCGTCGTGCGCTCTCCGCCGATCTCGTAGGCCGTGGCCACGCGGATCGTCTCGAAGTCGTTCATCACGTCGGACTTCATCATGATGAGCTGCGTTACGCCATCGATCATGATCGCATACTTGAGGGCCACCAGATCGAGCCATCCGCAGCGGCGGCGGCGTCCCGTAACGGCTCCGAATTCGTGCCCGAGCTGGCAGAGCCGCTCACCCGTCTCGTCAAAGAGCTCCGTGGGGAAGGGGCCGCTGCCCACGCGCGTGCAGTAGGCCTTGAAGATGCCGTAGACCTCGCCGATGCGGTTGGGCGCCACGCCCAGTCCGGTGCAGACACCCGCGCAGACCGTATTCGACGAGGTTACGAAGGGATACGAACCGAAATCGACGTCGAGCAGCGTACCCTGCGCGCCCTCGGCGAGGATCGACTTGCCGTCGGCCAGGCAGCCGTTCACGAAATACTCGCTGTCGACGATGCGGAAGCGCTTGAGGTACTCGACGGCCTCGAACCACTGCTTCTCGAGCTCCGTGATGTCGTAACTGTAGTTCAGGCTGCGGAGAATCTGCTCGTGACGCGCCTTGGCCTTCGCGTAGATCGCCCGGAAGTCGGGATTCAGCAGGTCGCCCACGCGCATGCCGTTGCGGCTGACCTTGTCCGTATAGGTCGGGCCGATACCCTTGCCCGTGGTGCCGATCTTGGAGCTGCCCTTGGCGGCCTCGTAGGCCGCGTCAAGCATGCGGTGCGTCGGAAGGATCAGATGGGCCTTCTTCGATATGACGAGTTGCCGGGTCAGATCGTGGCCGCTGGCCGCCAGCGCCTCGGCCTCTTCGCGGAACAGGATGGCGTCCAGCACCACGCCGTTGCCGATGACGTTGGTCTTGCCTCCCTGGAAGATGCCCGAAGGTATCGACCGCAGGACGTATTTCTCACCGCCGAATTCCAACGTATGACCCGCATTGGGACCGCCCTGGAAACGTGCTACGACCTCATAGCGGGGAGTCAGCACGTCCACGACCTTTCCCTTGCCCTCGTCCCCCCATTGCAGGCCGAGGATTACATCTACTTTTTTCATCGTATCCGGTTAAAAGTTTAGTGCAAAAGACATTTTTTGCTTCCAAAGGTACGAATTTTTCTTCGAATAGAAACATGCCGGGCGGGTACTTTTCAACAAATTATGAAAGATTGCCCCGCACGAAAAGACCGTTTCGCCCCGGTGCGCAGACGGCCCGAAGGAACTGCAGAAACGAAACGGAAACGGCCGGAGCATGTTGCTCCGGCCGGTATTTTCAGGCGGTGCGGCCACCGTGCAGCGGTTCTGCCGGCGCGTCAGCGCTCGACAACCTGCGTCGCCCCGTCGTAGCAAAGCGACGAGATCTGCTGCCCGGAGGCGATGTAGAGGACAGCCAGATCGGCGCATCCGCGCACGTCGACCAGCTCCATGACCCGGGCGCAGGGCGCCACGTCGAGCGTTACAAAGCCGCAGTCGCGTCCTCCGAAGCGCACGAGTGAGCCGTTCGACGACAGGTCGAGCTGCCGCAGCGGATTGCCGCCGACATCGAGCGAGACGAGGCCGCGCAGCCCTCCGACCTCAAGCGTCGCCAGGCGGTTGTGCGAACAGTCGAGCCGTTCGAGGTGCGCGAGCATGCTCACGTCAAGCGTTGCAAGGTCGTTGTCGCTGCAGTCGAGTTCGCGCAGGTTCGAGAACTCGGCAATGTCATAAAGCGTCGCAATGCCCAGCCCCGAGCAATCTACACGCACGACCCGCTGCGCTTCGTAGCGCGAGATGCGGCCGTTGCCGTCGAGATCGAACTCGCGGATGCAGTAGGCCTCGAATGTCTTGTCGGAAAATACGGGATAGATGTATCGGTTCTCTTCGCGGCGCTCGTCGTCGGCCAGGCCGCAGGCCCCGGCCGCCAGCATCACGGCGCAGCAGAGCAGACTTCGCATACGGATCAGATATCGACGTCGTCGTCGGAGCTCTCCAGGCTCTCCGCAACCTCGTCGTCGCCCTGGATCTCGTCCGCACCCTTGATATCGTCGTCGTAGTAGTCCTTCTCGTCGTCGTCCTGCGAATGATCGTCGATCTTCACGTCGATCTTCACCAGATAGGAGACTTCGTCAGTCTCGAAGGGCACGGCATAAAAAAAGTCTCCGTTGGGTTTGTCCACCCGCATCATCGCGTCGGTGAATCCCAGGGGATACTTCTCCTTGACCTCGTCCTGCAGCTCCGCGCTGAGGTTGTGAAAGCTCGTTACGATATGTTTCTTTGCCGTATTCTGTTTAGCCATAATTGTGCTTCGAATTTTTCTGCAATTATACGCAAAATTTGCATATCGCACGGCATTCGCAATTTTTTTTTGCATTTTTTTTGATTTTGCCCCCAGATACGGACAAATTGCGTACCTTTACGCGGGTTATACTTATATCATGATACGCGAGCGGATCGAAGAGCTGCGCCGGCAGCTCGACTACCATAATCACAGATACTACGTCGAAAACGCACCCGAAATTTCCGATTTCGAGTTCGATACGATGATGCACGAGCTCCAGCGCCTCGAAGCCGAACACCCCGAATATGCCGATCCCACGTCGCCCACGATGCGCGTCGGCAGCGACCTCTGCGCCGAATTCCGGACCGTCCGCCACCGCTACCCCATGCTCTCGCTGGGCAATACCTACTCGGCCGAAGAGCTGCACGAGTTCATCGAACGCATTGAACGCGAGGTCGGTCCGACGGATTTCGTCTGCGAACTGAAGTTCGACGGCACGGCCATCTCGCTCACCTACGAACACGGATGTCTTACGCAGGCCGTAACGCGCGGCGACGGCGTCGCGGGCGACGATGTTACGGCCAACGTCCGCACGATCCGCTCCGTGCCTTTGCGGCTGCGGGGCGAGGGGTGGCCCGAGCTGTTCGAGATCCGCGGCGAGATCCTCATGCCCTACGCCTCGTTCGACCGCCTCAATGCCGAGCGCGAGGCCAACGGCGAGCCGCTCTTCGCCAATCCGCGCAATGCGGCGGCCGGGACGCTCAAGCAGCAGGCCTCGTCCGTCGTGGCCCGGCGCGGCCTGGACTGCACGCTCTACCAGCTTGCGGGCGACCAGCTCCCCTTCACCAGCCACTGGGAGAGCCTTCAGAAGGCCCGCGAGTGGGGTTTCAAGGTCTCGGAGCACATGCGGATCTGCCACAATACGGCGGAGATTGACGCCTTCATCGCCCACTGGGACGAGGCGCGGCGCTCGCTCCCCTTCCCCACGGACGGCGTGGTCATCAAGGTAAACGACTTCGCCCTGCGGCGCCAGCTGGGCTTCACGGCCAAGGCGCCGAAGTGGGCCGTAGCCTACAAGTTCAAGGCCGAGCAGGCGCTCACACGCCTCGTGAGCGTCTCTTTCCAGGTCGGCCGCACCGGAGCGATCACCCCCGTGGCGAATCTCGACCCGGTGCTGCTTGCCGGCACCACCGTGCGGCGCGCCACGCTGCACAACGCCGAGCAGATGGCCCTGCTGGACATCCGCCCGGGCGACATGGTCTACGTCGAAAAGGGCGGGGAGATCATCCCCAAGATCACGGGCGTCGAGCTCTCGAAACGTCCCGCCGACAGCCGCCCCTTCGAATACATCACCCGCTGCCCGGTGTGTCACACCCCGCTGGTGCGCTACGAGGGCGAGGCGAAACACTACTGTCCCAACCAGAGCGGCTGCCGCCCCCAGATCATCGGGCGCATCCTCCACTTCATCCGCCGCAAGGCCCTCGACATCGAGGGGCTGGGCGAGGAGACCGTCGAGCTGCTCTACGACAACGGGCTCGTGCACGACATCTCCGACCTCTACGACCTGAAGGCCGACCAGCTGGCGCCGCTGCCGCGTCTGGGCGAGAAGTCCGCAGAGAACATCATCCGCTCGATCCGCCGCTCGACCGGGGTGCCCTTCCCCCGCGTGCTGTTCGGCCTGGGCATCCGCTTCGTCGGCGAGACGACGGCCAAGTACCTCGCCGAACACTTCCGCTCGCTGGAGGCCCTGATGCAGGCCTCGCGCGAGGAGCTGGTCGAGGCGGACGAGGTGGGCGGAAAGATCGCCGACGCGATCCTCGAATACTTCGCCGACGCGGAGAACCGGCGCATCATCAAACGGCTGCGCCGTGCCGGCCTGCAGTTCGAGGCCTCGGCCCGCGAGCTGGCCTCCGAAGCGCTCGCCGGGCGGAATTTCGTCGTCTCGGGGCGCTTCTCGCGCAGCCGCGAGGAGATGAAGGAGCTTATCGAACAGCACGGAGGCCGCAACCTTTCGGCCGTCTCGGGCAACGTCGACTACCTGGTAGCCGGCGAGAAGATGGGGCCCGAGAAGCGGAAGAAGGCCGAGAAGCTGGGCATCCGGATCCTCTCGGAGGAGGAGTTCCTCCAGATGCTCGAAACGGGAGCCGATCCGCAGGTGAAGGCCCCGGCCGCCGAGGCGCCTTCCGCCGCTCCGGCACAACAAACGACCGGGGAACCGGCAACCGGCACGCCGGATCCCCGTCAGGGAGAACTGTCTTGAGTTCAACTTATAAATGCAACTTTTTGGGTGCGGATAATAAGCAATAAAAACATTTATTTTTCAGAGAGGAAAGAGAGACAATGTCCCCCTTTCTCTCACTCTGAATGGATAAAGTTTGCTATCTT
>DXDG01000003.1 GCA_019115605.1 Candidatus Alistipes faecigallinarum | reverse complement strand
TCGAATACGACGACGTGATGAACTCGCAGCGCGAGGTGATCTACACGCGCCGCCGCCACGCCCTCTACGGCGAACGGATCGAGATCGACCTGAACAACATCATGTACGACTTCGCCGAGAACTTCGTCGAGGAGAACCGCGGCATCGAATATGAGGAGTTCCGCATGGAGCTCATCCGCCAGGTGGCCGTGGAGTTGCCGATGAGCGAGACGGAGTACGGAGCCGCCAAGCCCGACGAGCTGGTCGAGGCGATCGTCAAGGCGCTCAAGGAGACCTATGCCCGCCGTGCGAAGGCCGTGGCCGATACGGTGCGTCCCGTCATGCAGCGCATCTATGAGGACCGCAAGGACCAGCTGGATGCCAACATCTACTTCCCGCTCACGGACGGACACCTCGGATACAACATCCCCGTAAACCTGCAGAAATGCAAGGATACGGACGGCGCCGAGATCTACAAGGTCTTCTCGAAGGTGGTGATGTTCACCACGATCGACGACGCCTGGCGCGAGCACCTGCGCGAGATGGACGACCTGCGCCAGAGCGTGCAGAACGCCACCTACGAGCAGAAGGACCCGCTGCTGATCTACAAGTTCGAGTCGTTCGGACTCTTCTCGAAGATGCTCGTCAAGGTAAACCGCGAGGTGCTCTCGATCCTCGACAAGGCCTACGTTCCCGTGCGGGAGCAGACCCCCGAGGAGATGCAGCGCCAGCAGCAGGCCCGCGAACGGCAGCAGATGGAACGCGAGCGCCGCGCCAAGATCGACGTGAACAAGCTCCAGGCTTCGCGCATGCAGGCCGCCGCACAGGCCGGACAGCAGGACAAGTCGAAGCCCATGCCGGTGCATGTTGAGAAGAAGGTCGGCCGCAACGACCCCTGTCCCTGCGGATCGGGCAAGAAGTACAAGAACTGCCACGGCAAGGGACTGTAAACCGGCCCCACGATCGGTCGGGACAGCCAGACAGCCGGGATAATCAAGGCTGCCGAGGCTGTCAGACAGCCGGGTTCCCGGATTTCCGGGCCCTGCGAACTACTCAAAAGCGACAACGATGGGTTACCAGGAGGAGAAACAGCATCAGCTGGACCTGCGCTACCTGCGCATGGCGGCCATCTGGGCCGAGAATTCATACTGCGTGCGCCGCAAGGTCGGGGCGCTGATCGTCAAGGACCGGATGATCATCTCGGACGGATACAACGGCACGCCGGCCGGTTTCGAGAACATCTGCGAGGACGAGAGCGGCAAGACCAAGGCCTACGTGCTGCACGCCGAGGCCAACGCCATCACGAAGGTCGCCAAGTCGGCCAACAACTGCGACGGCTCGACGCTCTACATCACCGCAGCCCCCTGTATCGAGTGCTCGAAACTCATCATCCAGGCGGGCATCAAGCGGGTGGTCTATTCGGACGACTACCGTTCGGAGGAGGGGCTGGAGCTGCTGCGCCGCGTCGGCATCGAGTGTGTCCAGTACCGGCTCGCGGAGGAGGCCTGACGGCAACCGAAGGACAAAAGAGGAGCGGCGCGTTACATAACGCGCCGCTCCTTGTTTATTTGCCGCATAGCGGATCGACCTCCTCGTCCGCGACGCTGCAGTCGCAGAAGTGGAACTCTTCGCGCGCCTTCTCCTTCGGGAAGAGGAAGTAGAGGCAGGTCGCCTCGGTGCAGAGCGTTCCGGCGCCGTCGAAGATCCGCACGCCGATCTCGACCAGGTTGCGCCGTTGCTGCCACACGGCCGCACGCAGGACAATGCGTTCGTCGGTGGTATGGATCGGCCGGTGGTAGCGCACCTCCATGCGCGAAGTAACGCCGCTGGTCTGGAACTTGCGGAAGACCACCCAGCTGCTGATCTCGTCGGCCAGCGTTGCCTGAATGCCTCCGTGGAGCGTATCCACCCAACCCTGAAACTCCGGGCGGGGATGCCAGACGCTCACAATCTCCTCGCCGTCCTCATAGAACTCCATGCGGAGCCCCTGCTCACTGTGCGGATCGCAGCCGTAGCAGCGATACCCTTTCATCCCCCGCCAGGGATTTTCGATCTTTTTCATTGTGGGAACAATCCGATTTCATGCCCGCGAAACCGCCGCGGCGGTCCGCGGGAACAACATGCATTTCATGCAAAAACTCCGAAGAGTCCTGGACCCTCCGGAGCTCCCGCATGTAAAGGGAACGATTAAAACGGCAAATCGTCGGGATCGTCGGCCGGAACGGTCGGCTGCTGTTGCGGCGCGGCAGCCAGACGCGGTGCGGGAGCCGGACGCGGTGCGGCATAACCTCCCTGCTGTCCGGAGGTGGCACCCCGCGCGCCTCCGTATGCCGGGGTGGAGCCCTCCGATGCCGGGTTGTCGCTGCGACGGCCCAGCAGGTTCATCGTGTCGGCCAGAATTTCGGTCGTATAGCGTTTGTTGTTGTCCTTGTCCATCCACTCGCGCGTACGCAAGCGCCCCTCGATATAGAGCTGCGTGCCCTTGCGCACATAGCGGTCCACGACATCGGCAAGACCGCGCCACAAAGTGATCGTATGCCACTCGGTATGCTCCTTCGTCTCGTTCGACGCACGGTCGTAGAGCCGCTCCGTCGTAGCCAGGCGGATACGGGCGACCTTCGCACCCCCTTCGAGCGTGCGGACCTCGGGATCGAGGCCCACGTTGCCCACCAGAATTACCTTGTTTACCATATTGCTATTTGAGATTTTCAATCATACGGATAAAGAGCGTCTGCATCTTCGCTCCGGCCTTGCGGCCCTGGCGCTGCACGTCCTCATGGTCGCCGACCTCGTCCGAAAGGCCGCAGTTCGTAATGACCGAGACGCCGAAGACGGGAATCGACATGTGGCGCGCCACGATCACCTCGGGGACGGTGGACATGCCCGCGGCATCACCGCCGATGGCCTTGAAGTAGCGGTATTCGGCCTGCGTCTCGAACGTCGGGCCCGTGCCTCCGACATAGACGCCGTACTGGAGCTTGATCCCCTCCTCCCCGGCAATGCGCGTCGCGGCGGCGATGAGCTCCTTGTCGTAACAGTTGTGCATGTCCGGGAAACGGGGTCCCAGCTCCGCCAGATTCGGGCCGATGAGCGGATTGGGCATCAGGTTGATATGGTCGGTGATGACCATCAGGTCGCCCGTGCGAAACGAGGTGTTGATGCCGCCCGAGGCGTTCGACACGAACAGATAACGGATACCCAGCTGCTGCATGACGCGGATCGGGAAGGTTACCTGCTGCATCGTGTAGCCCTCGTAGTAGTGGAAGCGTCACTGCATGGCGACGACCCGCCGCCCGCCGATCTCCCCGAAGATCAGACGGCCCTTGTGGCCCTCGACCGTCGAGACGGGAAATCCGGGAATCTCCTTGTAGTCAATGATCGTGTGCGCCGCAATGCGGTCGGCGAAGTCGCCCAGCCCCGTGCCGAGCACGATGCCCACCTCGGGACGAAACTCCCCGGTCCGGGAGCGGATGAATGCGGCGGTGTTCTTAATTTCCTCTAACATCTTCTTCGAGTTTTTGCAGAAAATCCGTTGCCGAATCCTCTATGAACGAAATATTGATCGGTTGGTAATACAAAACCCTGCGGACGACCGCGGGGATCTTCTCCCGGCGCGTCATCTTCACGGCATCCTTCTCGGTCGTAACGATCACCGCATCCGGGTGCTCGGCAAGAAGCGCCTCGAGTGCGTGCATGTCCCGAACCCTGTATACGTGGTGGTCGTCGAGCGTCATCTCGGCAACAACCCGGTAACGCTCGGCAAGCGACCGCACGAAGGGGCGCGGATTGCCGATGCCCGAGAGGGCGATCACGCTCCGGCCGTGCGCCAGCGGCTCCTCGGCAGCCTCGTCGGCATAGAGCGGCTGGGGCATGAAACTCTCGAAACGGGTGAAATAGACCTGCTGATAGGCGACCTGGATCAGCACCTTGCGCAGGATCCGCCGGTCGATGGGCGCCATGCGGTCGGGACACTTCGTAACGACGAAATAGTGCGCGCGGTGCAACTGCTCGGGAAGATCGCGCAACGTTCCCACGGGCAGCATGCGGTCGTGCTGCACCGGACGCGTGGCATCGATCATCACGATGTTGATCTTCGGCTCCACATAGCGGTGCTGGAAGCCGTCGTCCATGACGATGAGGTCCACCTCCGGATGCTCCCCGCGCAGACGGCGGATTCCCTCGACACGCTTTTCGCACACGACGACCACCACATCGGGGAACTTGCGCTTGA
The DNA here is from genome assembly GCA_019115605.1 of Candidatus Alistipes faecigallinarum. GTDB lineage: Bacteria > Bacteroidota > Bacteroidia > Bacteroidales > Rikenellaceae > Alistipes > Alistipes faecigallinarum. The sequence goes on along the minus strand of DXDG01000003.1, from coordinate 145,105 downwards.
TCTGCAGCGGTTCGTCCCCCACATCCCGATAATGGGAATCCGCACGAACCTCCAGATAACCCTTCGTACGGCGTCCGTATCCGCGCGAAAGCAGCGCCACGCGATGGAACTGCGACATGTAGTCGATTACCATCTCGGCCATCGGCGTCTTGCCCGTTCCTCCGACGGTGATGTTTCCGATACAGATGATCGGAATGTCGAACTTCACGCTTTTGAGAATGCCCCAGTCGAAGAGGCGGTGACGCAACGTCACCCCCGCCTTGTAAAGAGCCGCTACCGGCGCAAGCAGGCTTTTCAACATCGTTCGTTCGCTAAAGACTATGAATCGTTCAAAGATAGCCCTTTTTTCCGGGAAAACAAAAACCGGATCCGCTTTTCGCCGGATCCGGGCGAAAAGTCCGAAGAAAAGGAAGACTAAAATTCGCGATCCTCCGTTTTTTTTCTAATTTTGCACATACTATGAAAATCCTGAAAGTCTCGATATGCCTCCTGCTGCTGTGGGCCGCGGGAGCCTGCGGCCGGACCGATACGGCCCAATCCGAAGCGGAAACGGAAGAGGCCGCACCCCAAAACCTCGTCTACGGCATCGACGCCGACGCCTACCGTCTCGAAACGGGCGAAGTGGGTTCGGGCGAGACGCTGGGAAAAATTCTCGGCGGATACGGCATCTCGGCCCAGGAGGTCGACCTGCTCGACCGCAAGGCCAGGGAGATCTTCCCGCTGCGCAACATCCGCGCGGGGCATCCCTACACCTGCTTCATCCATGAAGACTCGCTCTATGCCCCGCATCTGGACTTTCTGGCCTACGAGATCTCCACAACCGAATACGTCGTCTTCGGATTTCACGGCAGCGACTCGGTGTCGATCCGCAAGGACGTGAAGCCCTGCACGCTCCGCCGGACGAAGAAGAGCGCCGTGATCACCTCCTCGCTCTGGGGCTCGATCATGGAGCACGACCTGCCCTACGCACTGGCCGCAGAGATGGAGGACATCTACCAGTGGACCGTCGATTTCTTCGGCATCCAGAAGGGCGACTCCTTCACGGTCATCTACGACGAACGCTTCATCGACGACACGGTCTCGGTGGGCATCGGCCGCATCTGGGGCGCAAAATTCACGCAGAGCGGCAAGGAGTACTACGCCATACCGTTCCGCCAGGGCGGCAAGATCCAGTACTGGGAGGCCGACGGCGCCAGCCTGCGCAAGCAGCTGCTGAAGGCCCCGCTCAAGTACACGCGCATCAGTTCGCGCTTCACCTACGCCCGCAAGCACCCGATATACAAGGTCTACCGGCCCCACACGGGCGTCGATTACGCCGCACCGAAGGGTACGCACGTGCATGCCGTGGCCGATGGCGTCGTCGTCTTCAAGGGCTGGGGCGGTGGAGGCGGCAATACGCTGAAGATCAAGCATCCGGGCAATCTGATGACCGGATACCTCCATTTGAGCGGCTATGCCAAGGGCATTTCGCAGGGCACGCATGTCTCGCAGGGCCAGTTGATCGGATACGTCGGATCGACGGGCGCCTCCACGGGCCCGCATCTGGACTACCGCATCTGGAAAAACGGCAAGCCGATCAATCCGCTGAAGGTGCCGCAGGAGCCCGCCGAGCCGATCTCGAAGGAGAACCGGCCGCTGTTCGAATTTGTCCGCGACCGCATCATGGCCGAGCTCAACGGCGACGTGAAGCCCGAGGAGCGTATCACGCAGCTCGATTCGCTGGTGCTCCCGGCCGCTGCACCGGAGCAGCCGGCATCGGAGACCGGCACCGCCGACAAAAAATAGCACGATGGAACGTACGGGAATCATCATCGTCGCCGGAGGCAGCGGCACACGCTGCGGCGGCGCGCTGCCCAAGCAGTTCGTCCTGCTGGAGGGCCTGCCGGTCCTCGCCCGGACGATCAACGTCTGCGCCGAGGCATTGCCCGGCGCGGAGATCGTCGTCGTCCTGCCGGAGCGCTACACGGCCTTCTGGAGCGATTTTGCGGCCCGGTTCGACGTGGCGAAGCACCATACCGCAGCCGGCGGCGCCGAACGTTTCGACTCGGTCCGCCGGGGGATCGAGGCGCTCCGCACCGATCCCGAGCTGATCGCCGTACACGACGGCGTACGGCCGCTGGCAAGCGTCGGGCTGATCCGCCGCGTGGCAGCCGATGCCGCACGTTACGGTGCGGCCGTTCCGGCCATCGCGGCAGTCGACTCCCTGCGCGAGGTGGAGACCGACGCGCAAGGCGAAATCACGGCTTCGCACATCGTGGACCGCCGCCGCTTCCGCAGCGTGCAGACCCCCCAGATCTTCCGGGCGGAGCTGTTGAGAAAGGCATACGGGGCGCCCTACCGCCCGGAATTCACGGACGACGCATCGGTCGTGGAGGCGGCTGGCGGAAGCATCTTCCTTTCCGAAGGCGAGCGCAGCAACCTGAAGATCACCACACCCGAGGATTTCATCCTCGCCGGAGCGCTGCTCACAGCCCGCGAAGAGGCGAAAACGGCGGAAGAGGAGCATACCCGATAAGATTTCGGACCGCAGGACATGGAACCCCACATCTACAAATACCGTTTCGGCCGCTCGGCGTATTACGGCGCCGTCGTCTATCTGGCACTGTTCGGACTGCTGGGCTGGCTGCTCTTCCATCTCTACGAGGGCGGATACCTCTCGGCCTGGTTCACGTCGTTCATCGTGGCGATCATCGCCCTGATGGCCCTCTCCATCCCGCGCAAGATCGTCGTTACGGAGGACCGCGTGGAGATACGCTGCCTGCTGGACATCACCGAGGTGCGCCGGGACGAAATCGCCTCCGTACGGCGCGTGGAACCCGGACGCATGAAGTGGTTCATCCCGATCTTCGGCGGATACGGCTTTTTCGGCTATTACGGCCATTTCCTCGACCTGCGGCGCTTCGACCGCGTGCGGCTCTACGCTTCGGAGTGGAAGAATTTCGTCGAGATCACCGACATCTACGAAGAGCGGCTCTATGTCTCCTGCGCGGATGCCGACCGGCTTGTGGCCGAGCTGACTCCTCCGGGCGGCAACCGACCCGACGAAGAGGAGGAGGACGAGGAGGCGATCGAAGAGCTCGAACGGGAAGAGAAGGCAGAAGAGCGGGCCGAGAAGGAAAGCGGGGAGAGAAGCGGGCAAAAGGCCGGGAAAAGCAGCGAAGATGCGGCGGCTGAAAACAGGCGGAACGACTGGCCCGGTCGGGCATGATTTTGGAAATCGATCAATAGACCCTTTATTAACTAAAAAAACAAAAAGATGAAAAAGTATCGTTGCACGGTATGTGACTGGATCTACGACCCCGAAGTAGGTGATCCCGAAGGCGGCATCGCCCCCGGAACGGCCTTCGAAGATATTCCCGAAGACTGGGTATGCCCGCTTTGCGGCGTCGGCAAGGACCAGTTCGAGGAGGTTACGGAGTAGGCTCCGGCCGAAATGCCCCGCAAGGGGAGCACCCCAGATCGCGAATTGCCGACATGGGGCGCATCCGTCGGCAGGCGGCATCGCCGACCTGCAGGAGGCCCAGTTCCACGGGATGGAGAGTTCCGTTCCGACACCAGAAAAAAGGATATCCGGTCGGATATCCTTTTTTGTATGCCTTCGTCCGGATCGGAGAGATCCCGGGGGTGCGCGACACCGGGATCAATGCCCGGACAGGTCCCGGCTGCCATGTGCTTCGGAGCCAGATTTCGAGGATTCCCGCATCGCCGGATCCGGCGGCTGCAGAAAAAAGGGCGGTATGCAACATCCCGCCCTGTGATTCCGGTAGAAACCCGGATCAGGCTTTCCCCTCGGGTTTCGTACCGGGGAGACCCGCACCGGCCTTCACGGCCGGATCGGCTCCCTTGCCGCGCTTGCTGTAGAGGAACCGCTTGATCTTGTGCGTCGGGGTCTTGATGAAGGCCTCCTTCTCCTCGACCACCTCCGAGATGCGCGAGAAGCGATTGACCTTGGCATTGACGAAATCGAGAATCTCCTTCTTGAGTTGCTCGGTCTTCGCCTCCCAGGCCTCCTTGTAGGTTGCCCACTCTTCGCGCCAGTCGTCGATCATCGCCTCGATCTCCTCGCGATTGAAATGCACCAGGGCGACCAGACGTCCCTCGTGCTCCGTTACGATCGAATCGGCAATGCAGACATGCGAATTGAGCACGCTCTCGATATCCTCGGGATAGATATTCTCACCGCCCGGACCGACAATCATGTTCTTCAGGCGCCCCTTGATATAGAGCCAGCCGTCCGAGTCGAACTCACCCAGATCACCCGTACGGAACCAGCCGTCGACCGTAAAGACCTCCTTGGTTACCTCGGGGCTCTTGTAATAGCCCAACATGACACTCGGTGTCAGGGCTACGATCTCGCCCTGCCGCGTCTCGGGATTGACATTCTCCAGCCGCAGCTGCACACCCGGGGCCTGCGGTCCGGTGGATCCGAGGCGTACCTGCGACGGGGCCGCACCGGCCAGCAGCGGAGCCGTCTCGGTCAATCCGTAGCCGATCGCATAGGGAACACGCGCCTCCATCAGGAACCGCTCGGCACCGCCGTCAAGCTTCGCTCCGCCGATACCGAGGAAGCGCAGCCGACGGCCGAAGAGCTTCATGAGTTTCTTGCCCGCCACGCGATGCAGGTAGCGGCGCAGGAATCCCACCCGGTAGACCGTGCGCCAAAGAGCGTTGGAGTTGAACTTCGCAAGAACCTGATGGCGGTAGATCTTCTCGATAATGAGCGGCACGATGAGCATGACCGTAGGCCGCACCGCACGCAGGGCGGGCATCAGGGCCGACGCCGTGGGCGGACGGTCCAGATAGACGACCCGGGCCCCCATCGAGAAGGGGTAGATCATGCCGATCGAACACTCGTAGGTGTGCGAAAGCGGCAGCACCGACAAAAAGACATCCTCGCCGCCGATCGGGAAGATGGCCGCCGACATATCCACCTGGGCACACAGCGCCTTGTGCGTCAGCATCACCCCCTTGGGTTTCGAGGTCGTACCCGACGTATAGATGATGACCGCCAGATCGTCCGGCGAAGGAACGGCCGTCGAGCCTGCGGTGCGCACCCGCTGGGAGATGATTCCCAGATTCTTGGTGCGGACCACGACATGGAGCCGCTCGATGGTCCGTTTCGAAAGTTTCGTGAAGAGTTTATCGGAAACAAGCAGCGCCTTGGCCTCCGAGTGCTCGATGATCATGTCGAGCTCCTCACCCGAAAAATCGGGAAGAATCGGTACGGCGATCATGCCCGCCGACGTTACGGCAAAATAGCAGACGCCCCAGTTGGGCATGTTGCTGCTCAACAGTGCCACCTTGTCTCCGGGCCCGAGACCCGATTCGGTCAGGATCTCCTGCACCCGACCGATCCGGCGCCCTACTTCGGCGTACGTCAGCTCGTCGCCGTCGTACATGGAAAAAGCGATTCTCGATGCGAAGCGCTCCGTGCTGTTACGAACCAGGTCGTACAGAGTGTTGATCGTCATGTCAAAATCGAATTAGCGTCATGTGAATAACGCAAAAATGCGGGATAAAGATACGAATTTTCGATCGAAAATCGCTACTTTTGGACTAAAATATCAGCATGCTCGACCAACGGAACATCAAACGGCTCGCCGCACAGGCGGGATTCGACCTCTGCGGCGTGGCGCCCTGCCGCCACCTCGCAGCCAACGAGGCCCGCTTCCGCCGCTGGCTCGGGCAGGGATATCAGTCATCGCTCGCCTATCTGGAACGCCACACGGAAAAGCGGTTCGATCCGGCACGGCTGGTCGAAGGAGCCCGCACGGCAGTTGTTTGCGCCGTGGCCTACAAGAACCGCACAAGCGACGGATATCCCGCGACATGCCGCACGAAAATCGCCTCCTACGCCTGCACGACAGACTACCACACGACGATCCGCAACATGCTCCGCGGCATGCTCCAGGCCCTGAAAGCCGCCTATCCGGGGCTCGAAGGGCGAGCCTTCGTCGATACGGCGCCGCTGGCCGAGAAGCAGCTGGCCGTGGAGGCCGGGCTGGGATGGATCGGGCGGCAGTCGCTGCTCGTAACCCCGCAGTTCGGGAGCTTCGTGCTGCTGGGCGAGCTGCTCCTCAACGACGAAACGGACGCATACGACACCCCCTTCGAAGGTTCCCGTTGCGGCAGCTGCCGTGCCTGCATCGAGCACTGCCCCACGGGGGCGATCCTCGACGAGCGGATGATCGACACGGGGCGCTGCATCGCCTGCCACACGATCGAGCGGGAGCCCGACACCGGGATCGATCTCGACGGCTGGATCTTCGGATGCGACGCCTGCCAGAGCTGCTGCCCCTACAACCGGCGCGCACCGCAGCACCGCAACCCGGCATTCGACACACTCTTCGACCCGGCGGAACTCGATGCCGAGGCGTGGCGCGCGCTCGACGAGCGGCAGTTCACCGATTGCTTCGGCACGACGCCCCTGACCCGGAGCGGGCTGGAGCGGATCCGCGGAAACATCCGCGACAAGCGGTAGCCGCCCGCATCATGTCGGCCGGCAGCCACCGGCCGACAACCGCCGACAACCGCCGGCACAAGCCGACGGTCGCCTCCGACTGGCAACCGCCTCCGGAAACGAAGAAGCGGACCTTCCCGCAGGAGGGTCCGCTTCGCAGCTTGTTGCGGCGTATGCCTATTTCTTGGTCAGTTCGGCAAGAGCAGCCTTCGCGTTCTCGGCAGCCTCGCCGTCGGTAACCTTCTGGAAGGCGGCGATGGCCTGGTCGCGCATCTCCTTGGCGTTGTAGGCGCTGCCCAGCACATAGTACATCAGGCTCTTGTCAACGGGATCGGTCTGAGCCTCGGCGGCAGCCTCTCCCAGCTCGATTACCTTGGCATAGTCCTTCTTGCCGGAGTAGGCCTGCAGGCGTACGTTCTGGAACAGGGCGCTTGCGGGGTTCTTCTCGAGCTGTGCATCGGCCATGGCGATGATGCCGTCGAAATCACCGGCCTTCTGCATCTCGGCCACCTTGTTGTTCGTGTAGAGCGCCATCATCTTCTTGGCCGTCTCCACGTCGTTGGCATATTTCGGGTGCGTCTTGGCGGCAATGGCCTCGTAGATCTCCATGCCCTTTGCATACTCGCCCAGCTCGCAGTAGCTCATCGCCAGGTTCAGCGCCATGCCCGTGTTGTCGGGGTCGGCCTTGTAACCCTTCTCGAAGATATTGACTGCCGTAGCGTAATCCTTGTTGTTGAAGGCCGATCCACCCTGGATCTGGTAGATCTTGGCTACCCAGCCGTTCGACTTGCCCATCTGCGTTACATCGCCGTAGAGCTCGGCCAGCTCGGCGGATTTCTCGAAGTTCTGCAGAGCGGCGTCATAATTCTGCGATTTGAGGGCGCTACCTCCCAACATGTAATAGCACAGCGGAAGCGACTTCTTCGCCGTGGCGACCAGCGATGCGGCATCGGCATTGTCGAGGCCCAGGTCGATCACCTGCTCGAATTTAGCGGCAGCGCCTGCATAATCTTTGGCTCCATAGGCAGCGGCCGCCTCGTTGTAGAGGGCCGTAACGTCCTGCGCCGAGAGCGTGGCAGTCGCAAACAGCGCAATTGCTGAAACAAATAATTTCTTCATGGTTGTGTGTTTTTCTAAATGTGTTTTCTTACCGGAGCGTCCTGCCTGGAGGGACGCATTTCCTGCAAAATTATGTTTTTTTTACGATTTCTCAAACACTATTTCCGCAAAAAGGTGAAAAACGAGGTCATCAACTCCCCGCACTCCGCCGCCAGAACCCCCCGCGTGAGGGTCGTCCGGGGATGGAAAACCGTCTCGGAATAGCGGCGATAGCCCCGCTTCGGATCATCGGCGCCCCACACCACACGCCCGACCTGCGCCCAGGCGATCGCCCCGGCGCACATGATGCACGGCTCGACGGTAACGTAGAGCGTGCACTCGGGGAGGTATTTGCCGCCGAGCGTCGAGGCCGCGGCCGTCAGGGCCTGCATCTCGGCATGGGCCGTGGGGTCCGCGAGGGTCTCCACAAGGTTGTGGCCGCGGCCGATGACCGCGCCGTGCGACACGACCACGGCACCGATGGGCACCTCCCCGGCATCGAGTGCCTTGCGCGCCTCGGCAAGGGCCAGACGCATGAACCGCTCGTCGGTCTGCTGCTGTTCTTCCATAAACTACTGATGTTCCGTTCGCCTCCTCTTCCGTCGCCTTCTCCGTCGCCCCTTCGTTGCTCTTCTACCGCCCCCTCGGGCCCTCAGCCGATGCGGCCGGAGCCCCGACAGCGGATTTTTCGCCTGTCAGGTGCGACATTCCCGTGAAAATGCTTACCTTTGTGGGTTGCAAGGACAAAGATACAAAATCGGAACAAATAATACAACCATCGACATGTACAGGACCCATACTTGCGGCTGTCTGAGAGCCGGCAACGTAAACGAGACCGTAACCCTGGCCGGGTGGGTGCAGAAAGTGCGAAACCTCGGCGCCATGACCTTCATCGACCTGCGCGACCGCTACGGTCTGACGCAGATCACCGTCGAGGAGCATTCGCCCGCCGAGGTGCGCGAGGCTGCCGCCCGCGTAGGCCGCGAATGGGTGCTCCGCGTTACGGGACGCGTCGTGGAGCGCGAAGCCAAGAACCCGAAGATGCCCACGGGCGACATCGAAGTCGTCGCTGAGCGTATCGAGGCGCTCAACGAGGCGCAGACCCCGCCGTTCACCATCGAGGAGAACTCCGACGGCGGCGACGACCTGCGCATGAAGTACCGCTACCTCGACCTGCGCCGTCCGCCCCTGCAGCGCAACATGATCCTGCGCCACAAGATGGCCCAGGAGATCCGCCGCTTCCTCGACGCCGAGGGATTCCTCGAGATCGAGACCCCCTATCTGATCAAGTCGACCCCCGAGGGTGCCCGCGACTTCGTCGTGCCGAGCCGCATGAACCCCAACCAGTTCTACGCCCTGCCGCAGTCGCCGCAGACGCTCAAGCAGTTGCTCATGGTCGCCGGTTATGACCGTTATTTCCAGATCGTGCGCTGCTTCCGCGACGAGGACCTGCGCGCCGACCGCCAGCCCGAGTTCACGCAGATCGACTGCGAGATGTCGTTCGTCGAGCAGGAGGACGTGCTGGAGATCTTCGAGCGCTGGGCCAAGCACATGTTCCGCGAGGTGCTCGGCGTGGAGTTCAACGAGCCGCTGCGCCGCATGCCGTGGATCGAGGCGATGGAGAAGTACGGTTCGGACAAGCCCGACCTGCGCTTCGGCATGGAGTTCGCCGACCTGACCGACCTGGCCAAGGGACACGGATTCTCCGTCTTCGACGATGCGGAGTACATCACCGGATTCGCCGCCACGGGATGCGCCACCTACACGCGCAAGCAGATCGACGCCCTGACCGAGTTCGTCAAGCGCCCGCAGGTGGGTGCCAAGGGGCTCATCTGGATCCGTGTCGAGGAGGGTGCCGTCAAGTCGTCGATCGACAAGTTCTTCTCGCCCGAGGAGGTACAGGCCCTGGCCGCACGCTGCGGCGCGAAGGCCGGCGACATGGTATTCATCCTCTGCGGCAAGAAGTTCAAGGCCCTCACGCAGCTCTGTGCGCTGCGTCTTGAGGTGGCCCAGCAGCTTGGTCTGCGCGACCCGAAGAAGTTTGCCCCGCTGTGGGTGGTCGATTTCCCGATGTTCGAGTGGGACGACGAGACGCAGCGCTTCTACGCCATGCACCACCCCTTCACCTCGCCCAAACCCGAGGACGTGCAGTACCTCAAGAGCGACCCGGGACGCGTGCGCGCCAATGCCTACGACTTCGTCTGCAACGGCACGGAGCTCGGCGGCGGTTCGATCCGTATCCACGACCAGCAGCTCCAGGCGCAGATCTTCGAGTGCCTGGGCTTCACGCCCGAGGCGGCCGAGGAGCAGTTCGGCTTCCTGATGAACGCCTTCAAGTACGGCGCACCCCCTCACGGAGGTCTGGCCTTCGGTTTCGACCGTCTGTGCTCGCTCTTCGGCGGCTCGGACTCGATCCGCGACTACATCGCCTTCCCGAAGAACAACGCCGGCCGCGACGTGATGCTCGACGCCCCTTCGGCCATCGCTCCGGCACAGCTCGACGAGCTCTGTCTCGACCTGCGCAAGCCCGAGGCATAAGGATAAAGCCTCTGACCAAGGAATCGGCCCCCCGCGAAAGGAGGCCGATTCTTTTTATATTCAGCGGCCCGTACCGAGACGTATCGCCGCATCGGGTTCGAGGTACTCCCACGGAGGCGGGAAGCGACGGTAGACGAAGGGAATTTCGGCATCCGTAAGCCGGCGCGACAGGCGGAAGTGCAGGGTCAGGCACACCACCAGCCGGGAGACCTCCCGACGGGTGCATGTGGCCTGCATGCGCTCCAGCTGGCTGACCAGCACGGCGTCGAGCGAATCGAGCCGGGCGAAGGTTCCGTCGCGGAGGTAGCCGGCATGCAGGCGGCCGAGCAGCGCGGCATCCGCCCCGGCATAGGTGCCGAGCAGGGAGTCAAGCAGCGCCGACTGGCAGGCGGCCGCATCGTGAAACGCCCGCTCCGCAGCCGCGAAACGGGACTGTCGGGAGCAGCCCGCAAGCAGCAGCACCGCAGCGAGCACGAAAAACAGAGAGAAACGGAATTGCCGGTTGTCCATAAAAAAGCACGGGTCAGTTACTTACCGGCTGACAAGGTAGACCAATACCCACGCATACGATAAATAAAAGCCCGCGCAACCGCGCGAGCATCACATTTATCGTTCCCTTGCGTATAAAATTTGGTCTTTTTGTCAGCAGGAACAATAACGTAACGCTTACGTTAATAAAAAATATGTCTGCGGCGGATGCAACCGCCATCTGGACAAAGGTAGCGAATTTTTCGAAAATTGCGTATCTTTGACCTCGGAAAAGCAACAAAAGCCATGTCGAACATTCCTCTTGCCGAACGCCTCCGCCCGAAGACGATCGACGAATACATCGGTCAGGAGCATCTTGTGGGCCCGAACGGCGTCTTCCGCAAGTTCTTCGAGACGGGCAACGTCCCCTCGTTCATCCTCTGGGGTCCCCCGGGCGTGGGCAAGACGACGCTGGCGAAGATCGTCGCCACGCAGCTCGAACGCCCCTTCTTCACCCTCTCGGCCGTAACGTCCGGCGTCAAGGAGGTGCGCGAGGTGATCGAGTCGGCGCGCAAGAGCCGCTTCTTCGACCAGCGGCCGCCGTTCCTGTTCATCGACGAGATCCACCGTTTCAACAAATCGCAGCAGGATTCGCTGCTCGGGGCCGTCGAGCAGGGTATCGTAACGCTCATCGGCGCGACGACCGAGAACCCCTCGTTCGAGGTGATCTCGCCGCTGTTGAGCCGCTGCCAGGTCTATATCCTCCGCCCGATGGAGGATGCGGACCTGCAAAAGCTCCTCGACCGCGCGCTGGAGAAGGATACGGAGCTCCGCAGCCGCGACATCGAGGTACGCGAGACCGGGGCGCTCTTCCGCTTCTCGGGAGGCGACGCCCGCAAGCTGCTCAACATCCTCGACATCATCGTGGGAGCCACCGACGGAAAGGTTACGATCACCGACCAGTATGTTACCGACTGCCTGCAGCAGAATATCGCCCTTTACGACAAGCAGGGCGAGCAGCATTACGACGTCATCTCGGCCTTCATCAAGTCGGTGCGGGGCAGCGACCCCAACGCGGCGATCTACTACCTGGCGCGGATGCTCGCCGGGGGCGAGGAGCCGCGCTTCATCGCCCGGCGGCTGGTGATCCTCGCCTCGGAGGACATCGGGCTGGCGAACCCCAACGCGCTGCTGCTGGCCAACGCCTGCTTCGACACGGTGCACAAGATCGGCATGCCCGAGGCGCGCATCACGCTGGCCGAGACGACGATCTACCTGGCCACCTCGGCCAAGAGCAACTCGGCCTACATGGCCATCAACAAGGCCCTCGCGATGGTCGAGCACGACACGACGAACCGTCCCGTGCCGCTCCACCTGCGCAACGCCCCGACACGGCTCATGAAGCAGGCGGGCTACTCCGAGGGCTACAAGTACGCCCACGACTACGAGGGGCACTTCGCCGAACTGGAGTTCCTGCCCGAGAGCCTCTCGGGGACGAAATTCTACGAACCCGACACGCAGAATGCCGCCGAGGCGAAGATCGCCGAACGCATCGCCCGCCTCTGGAAAGAGAAATACCAGTAGTGCGGCTGTCGCCTGCGGATCCGATGGCAGCAGATCCGGCTTACGACATCTCGCCGCCTGACGACACACAAGTTTTCATTAAACGCCTGATTATGAAAAAGACACTGACACTTCTGCTATTCTCAGTTCTGCTCTCCTTGAAGAGCGTTGCCGCCGTTCCGGATGGAGCGATTCCGTTTATCTTTGACAGGCATCTGTACCTTCAGGTTACCCTGAATGATTCGATTCCCGTTACCGTTGTTTACGATACCGGAGCCGATTTCCTCTATCTTGACAAGGACTTCCTGAAGCTCAACGATCTTCAAGACGCTTTCGGAAGAAGGGGCAAGGCAAAAATGGGAGGGGCGGGAAACAGCGGACCCCAACTCACGGAGATCTTTATCGACCCGGTCCGGATCCGTTGCGGAACAATGGAATATCAAAACAAGATTACCCCCATAATCGCGTTACGCGATATTCTGGGGAGGCATACGGACGGCTTGTTAGGCAATACGCACCTGTTAAGATCCCCTCTGGAGATCAATTTCAGCGAGGGCTACATGCTTCCGCTCAAAGCGCCCGTTCCGACCGAAAGGCTTGCCGATTACGTGAAACTCGAAGCCCGATTCGAGAACAACCGCATTGATGTAAGGGCAAGGCTGCAGATTGACGATAAAAATACGCTGGAGGGATGGTTCAGAATGGATTTGGGATGCGGCTCCACCGTTATTCTCACAAATGAAGCAGCCTCGACACTCAATCTGGGAGAGCTGCCCAAAGCCTGTTTCCGCACTCAAGCCGGAGGAATCGGGGGCGGCTCGGACGAAGTTACGATACGGGCGGCAAAATTCTGCATGGCCGATACGCTCAGGAACCTCGTAATAAGCTATTCGCTCAATGAAAAGGGAGCCCTGTCGTCCGACAAACCCTACCTCGGTTTGATTGGCAACGGGATATGGTCGCTATATGATATTGTCCTGGATCCGGCAAACGCTTCGGTGTGGGTGAAGCGGAATGCGGACAAAGGGACCTACATGCAGTCGTCCGTAACACACATGGCAGCTTTTGACCGTACAGACATCTGCGACGGCTGGGTTGTCAATGGACTCTACAGAGACGGCATAGCCGAAAAGGCGGGCATCGAAATCGGGGATATCATCATCGCCATAAACGGCCGTCCGGTGAAAGATATACCTTGGGAAGAGCAGCGGAAAGGGCTGGACCTTCAGGGAGAAACCATATATACCGTAAAAAAAGCCGATGGCAGGACCGTTGTCTATACATTGTTCATCGACCTACCGATAATCTAATCGAAGCAGCATTGAAAAGGATAGGAATCATCTCCGATACGCACGGGACCTTCGACGACGTGCTCCGCAACTTCCTCCGTGATGTGGACGAGATCTGGCACGCCGGCGACATCGGCTCGCTCGACGTGGCCGACCGCATCGCGGCCTTCAAGCCGCTGCGCGCCGTGAGCGGGAATATCGACGACGCCATGACACGCAGGGTCTATCCCCCCTTCGTCTGCTTCGAGTGCGAGCAGGTGCGCGTGCTGATGACCCACATCGGCGGCTACCCGCGCCGCTACGACCCGCGGGCCGTGCAGCGCATCCAGAGCCTCCGGCCGCGGCTCTTCATCGCGGGCCACTCCCACATCCTGAAGGTGATCTACGACCCGGTGTACGACCTGCTGCACATCAACCCCGGCGCGGCGGGCGAACACGGCTTCCACAAGGTCCGCACGGCCATACGGCTCAAGATCGACGGCGAACGCATGTACGACCTCGAAGTGGGCGAATGGCCCCGGAGGTAGCCTCCACGGCAGTTCCGGCGGCGTCCGGCGCCGCATCATACGCCATTCGGGCGGAAGCATGCGCCGTCCGGATTTTTCCTCCGCGCGGCATTCCGCAAGGCAAAATAACCCTCCCGGCGCATCGTTATTCGGGCGAAACCAAAAAGACGATGCACCCATGCAACTGAAGATTTCGAAAACGCTGGAGGGGCTCATCGCCCGCTCGGCTTTCAACACCACGAAGGCGGGAATCTCCCACTCGCTCAAGGATTTCCTCGCGCTGGAGCTGCTCCGCGAGGAGGGTTCGCTCGCCTTCCAGCTCCTCTCGGCACGCCTGCGCGACTGGGAACTCTACCAGATCCGTCTGCGCATCGAGCACGAGATCCGCGACGGCGGGTCCCGCGCCGGGAACTGTTCGCCCGAAGAGTTTTTCCGCAGCTTCGCCGACGAGCTGCGCACAAAGAGCGAGAATACCCGAAGCATCACCACGGGCCACGCCCTGCTCGCCATAGCCCGCGACCGCACGACCGCCACGGCCCGCATCCTCGAAATGTACGGCATGACCCCCGAGGTGATCGCCGACGAACTGCAGCGCTTCGCTGCAGGGGACGACTTCCGCACCGAGGTCATCGTGAACAGCGTCGGGCCGATACCGCTCGAAACGCCGAAAAAGGGCGGGATATCCCGCACGCTCGGGCAGTTCGGCACGGATCTCACGCGCCTGGCCCGCGAAGGAGCGATCGACCCGGTGATCGGCCGCGACCGCGAGATCGAGCGCGTCGTGCAGATCCTCGCGCGGCGCCGGAAAAACAACCCGATGCTCATCGGCGAGGCCGGTGTCGGCAAGAGCGCCATCGTCGAGGGGCTCGCCCTGCGCATCGCCCGCGGCGAGGTGCCCTACACGCTGGCCGACCGCCACATCTTCGCGCTCGACGTCGGGGCGCTCGTCGCCGGGACGAAGTTCCGCGGCGAGTTCGAGGAGCGCATGCAGCAGCTCATCGACGAGCTGCGCCGCTCGCCGGAGACGATCCTCTTCATCGACGAGGTGCACACCATCGTGGGGGCCGGCGCCACGCAGGGAAGCCTCGACACGGCCAACCTCATCAAGCCGGCCCTCGCCCGCGGCGAGATCCGGACCATCGGAGCCACGACGCTCGACGAATACCGCACCTCGATCGAAGCCGATGCGGCACTCGACCGCCGCTTCCAGCGCGTCCTTGTCGACCCGACAACACCCGAAACCACGCTGCAGATCCTGCGCCACGTCGCCCCCGGATACGAACGCCATCACAACGTCCGCTACACGGAGGAGGCGCTGCAGGCCTGCGTAACCCTTGCCGAACGCTACGTCACCGACCGTCATTTCCCGGACAAGGCCATCGACCTGCTCGACGAGGCCGGTTCGCGGGCCCACCTGCGTGCCGCACGCGAGCCCGAGGTCCTGCGGTCGATGGAGGCCGAGCTCGACGCCGTGCGGCAGGCCCATCGCGAAGCCGTCCGAACGCTCGTCTACGAAAAGGCCGTTGCCACACGGCACGACGAGGTGGCCCTGAAAAGCCGCATCGAAGAGCAACGCTCCGAATGGCGGCAGCAGCTCGAACAACACCCCGCACCGATCACCGAAGAGGCGATCCGGGAGGTCATCACCGAGATGACGGGCGTACCGGCCAAACGGCTCTCGCAGGGAGAGAGCCTCCGGCTGCAGCGTCTGGACGGCTACCTCGCGCAGCGTGTCGTAGGACAGCAGCAGGCCGTCGAACGCATCGCTCGCACGATCCGCCGCTCGCGCTCGGGGCTTCAGGAGGGAAACCGTCCGATCGGCGTCTTCCTTTTCGTGGGTCCCACGGGCGTAGGCAAGACCCTGCTGGCGAAGGAGGTTTCGAAATGGCTCTTCGACGAGCGGCGCGGACTGATCCGCATCGACATGTCGGAGTACGGCGAACGCCACAACGTCTCGCGGCTGATCGGCGCCCCGCCGGGCTATGTCGGATACGGCGAGGGCGGACAGCTCACCGAGGCCGTACGCCGCCAGCCCTATTCGGTGGTGCTGCTCGACGAGATCGAGAAGGCCCATCCGGAGGTCTTCAACACGCTGCTGCAGCTCTTCGACGAGGGACGCCTTACGGACGGGGCGGGACGGACGGTGGATTTCCGCAACACGATCCTCATCATGACCTCGAACGTCGGCTCGCGCGAGGCGGCACAACGCCCCGTGCAGGTGGGCTACGGCACGCCGTCGCAGGGCCGCCGTCGCGACCCGGCGCCGCAGGAGGAGTACCGCAAGGCGCTCGAACGGGTCTTCGCTCCGGAGTTCCTCAACCGCATCGACGACATCATCGTCTTCCGCACGCTCGACGAGGGGGACGTCAGGCAAATCGTCGACCTGGAGCTCGAGGAGCTGCTCCGACGGGCCGACCGGCTGGGATACCGCATGCGCATCACCGACGGAGCCCGGCGCCGTCTGGCCTCGATGGGCTACGAAGCCCGCTACGGCGTGCGGGCCCTCAAACGCACGCTGGCCGACCAGGTCGAGGAGCCCCTATCGGCCCTGATTATCGACGGGCGGCTCCATGCGGGCGACACGGTCGTCGTCGAATCGGACCGTGCCCGCGGCATCCGCCTGCGCGTGGCCTGATCCCGCGGCAGAGGCCGAAAACCTCCCGCAGAAACCGGCCCCGCACTTCCCGGAAAACCGCAAGAGACTTTTTTTCTTCGGAAAGAGCACTCTTGCGGTTATTCGTTCCAAAATTAGTACCTTTGCCGTCCGAACCGAAGCAACATGTACAGTTTCTCCCGCTACAAAAGACAATACCGCGCCAATCTGCGGCTGGCGCTGCCCATCGTGCTGACCCAGGTGGGACAGATCCTCACGCAGGTCGCCGACAACCTCATGGTCGGCCGCTACGGCGGCGGCGACCCCACGCCGCTGGCCGCCGTATCGTTCGGCGGCTCGGTCTTCTTCATCCTCTTCATCGCCGCAATCGGCATCGCCCTCGGCATGACCCCGCTGGTCGGGGAGCATTTCGCCCGCGGCGAACAGCGGCAGGCCGCAGGACTGCTGCAGAACGGCATCCTCTTCTACACGCTGCTGGGATTCATCATGGCCGGACTGCAGTATGCCGTCATTCCCCTGATGTATCACCTCCGACAACCGCTGGAGGTGGTCGAGATGGCCATCCCCTACTACCGGATGCTCGTCTTCAGCATGCCCTTCGTGATGCTCTTCTTCGCCTTCAAGCAGTTCCTCGAAGGGGTCGGCAACACGAAGGTCGAGATGGTCGTAACGATCCTTGCGAACGCCGCCAACATCGGCTTCAACGCCCTGTTCATCTACGGCAAGCTGGGATGTCCCGAAATGGGCGCCGAAGGGGCCGGTCTGGGGACACTGCTTTCGCGCGTCCTGGCCACCGTGCTGATCGTCGGCTACTTCTGCCACCGGAAGGAGTACCGCCGCTACCTCGACGGATTCTCGCTCGGCGTGCTCTCGGCGGCGGTCGTCCGACGCCTGACCCACATGGGGCTGCCGATCGCCCTGCAGATGTTCCTCGAATCGTCGGCCTTTGTCGGCACGGGCATCATGATGGGATGGTTCGGGACGGTGGCCATGAGCGCCAACCAGATCGCCATCACGCTCGGGAACTGCGCCTTCATGATCGTCATGTCAATCGGTGCGGCCACGACCATCCGCGTGTCGCACAGCTACGGAGTCCGCGACATCGGACAGCTGACCCTCGCGGCCCGGGCCTCCTACCACCTCGTGTTGGCGTGGAATGCCCTGGCGGCGCTGGTCTTCATCACCCTGCGCCACCTGATCCCGACCTTCTTCACCTCGAACGCCGAGGTGGTCGCCACCACCTCGACGCTGCTCGTCTTTGCCGCCCTCTACCAGCTCTCGGACGGCATACAGAACGTTTCGGTGGGGATTCTGCGCGGCATACAGGACGTGAAGATCATCATGCCGATCGCCCTGGTCTCCTACTGGCTGCTGAACCTGCCGGTCGGCTACCTGCTGGGATTCACGCTCGGCATGGGACCCTCGGGACTCTACCTGGGTTTTGCCGTCGGCCTCTCGACGGCCGCCGTGCTGCTTATCGCCCGCATCCGGCACAGTGTCGGAAAACTCCGCGCGGCCAATTAAAAATTTTTTCGTATCTTTACGCAAATTATGCCTACGATGGAGAACGAAAAACCTCATAACAACCATTTCAAACCCGAAATAGGCCGCGGCTGCGCCTTCTGCGACTGCGGCTCCGAGGTCGAGGCACGGCCCTGCGACGGCTGCTTCAAGCTGCACGAGACGGCCTGGCTCGACGAATATCCCGTCAACATACCCACCGACATCGTCGAGGTGCGCTTCAAGAATACCCGGCGTTCGTTCTATCAGAACGTGAACAACCTGCCGCTCAAGCGCGGCGACATCGTTGCCGTCGAGGCCTCGCCCGGACACGACATCGGCATCGTCTCGCTCACGGGCGACCTGGTGGCCCGGCAGATGCGCCGCACGGGATTCAACCCCTACAACGGCGAGTTCAAGAAGATCTACCGCAAGGCCAAGCCCTTCGATATCGAACGCTGGCAGGAGGCCATCGCCCTCGAGCACGAGACGATGATCGCCTCGCGACAGATCGCCGCCGAGATGGGCCTCAACATGAAGATCGGCGACGTGGAGTATCAGGGCGACAAGATCAAGGCCATCTTCTACTACATCGCCGACGAGCGCGTCGATTTCCGCGAGTTGATCAAGGTCTTCGCCGAGCGGTTCCATATCCGCATCGAGATGAAGCAGATCGGCGCCCGCCAGGAGGCCGGCCGCATCGGCGGCCTGGGAGCCTGCGGACGCGAGCTGTGCTGCGCCTCGTGGATGTCGAGCTTCTCGAGCGTTACGACCGGCGCGGCGCGCGTGCAGGACATCTCGCTCAATCCCCAGAAGCTGGCCGGGCAGTGCTCGAAGCTCAAGTGCTGCATGATGTACGAATACGACACCTATGTCGATGCCCGCAAGGAGTTCCCGCGGCTGCGCGAACCGCTGCAGACGATCGACGGCGAGTGGTTCCTCGTCAAGAGCGACGTGCTGGCCGGGACGATGACCTTCTCGTCGTCGAAGGAGGCGATGGTCAATACCACGACGCTCCCCGTGGCGCGCGTCAAGGAGATTCTGGCGCTGAACCGTCAGGGCAAGAAGGCCGAGCAGCTGCAGTATGCCGAGGCGCTGCATACGGAGGTCGAGGAGCCCACCTACCGTTCCGAAGAGGACAGCATCACGCGCTTCGACCAGGCAAAACGCCGCAAGCGGGGCGGCCGCAACCGCAACCGCAACGGTGAGAAGGGTGCCGCAGCCGGCCACGCCCCGAACGAGTCGCGGCAGGGACGTGCGGGCAACGATTCCACGGCCAAGAACGATACCGCAGCGAAGGGCGACTCCGCGGCAAAAAAAGAGGAGACGGCACGTCCCGCACGCGAAGGCAACCGCAACGAGCGCCGCACGCGCCGCAACAACGAGCGGACGAACAGCGGCGAGGGTCAGAACGAACGCGGCGAAGGCCGTCGTCAGGAGGAGGCGCGCCCGGGCAGGGAGCGGCGTCAGAACACGCCGGCCGAGGCCCGCGAAAAGGGACCCCGGGGCGGAGAGAACCCGGCAGGCAGCGGCGATACCCCGCGAGAACGGTCTGAAAACGGTTCGGAGGGCCGCAACCGCCGCCGCAACCGCCGCCGCGGAAACAACGGCAGCAACGGCAGCAACGGTGAACCCGGGGAGAAGAAGGGCGGCAACAACAATCCGGCTCCGCAAAACGACTGATCCGCAACATGGAGATCAAACGGCTCATCGGCGCACTGGTTCTGGCAGCTTCGGTCTTCACGGCCGGAGGCTGCGCGCAGACCGGCCGGTCGTATGCCGCGGATGTCGATCCGCAGGGATGGCGCACAGGCGCCGTTCTCACCCTGCCCAACGAAGACACCCTCGCGAAATACGATCTGGAACTCTTCCTGCGCTGCAACGACCGTTTTGCCGAAGATACGCTGACGCTGCGCGTCGAGACGATTACGCCCGACTCGCTGCGCTACGGAGAATTTTTCTGCATTCCGTTTCCACAGACCCACACCCCCGCAGCCGTCGCACGCGAAGCGAAACAGCTCTACCGCCGCCGGGTACTTTTCGGACAACGCGGCAACTACCGTCTGATCCTCACCCCGACCCGACCCGTACGGGGCGTTGAAGCCGTCGGCGCCACCCTGCAGCAGACACCCTGACAGAAGAACAAAAACCGCAACAGGGCCGGTATCCGCACCGTGAGCAAATCGAAGGACTTCCGCGCCCGATCCATACAAGAGACCCCGCAACATGGGAAAAGACAAACTCCGCAAGTTCCGCGAAAACCTCACCTTCGCCTGCTTCGTACAACCCGAGTTCGACGAAGTATTCCGCCAGGACCACCCCCTGAAAGGGCACTGGCACGAGGCATTCTTCCACAACGACCGCCCGATCGTCCTCGAACTGGGATGCGGCAAGGGCGAATACACCGTGGCGCTGGCCGAACGCGACCCCTCGCGCAACTACCTGGGCATCGACATCAAGGGCGCCCGCATGTGGCGCGGCGCCAAAACGGCGACCGAACGCGGCATGGCGAACGTCGGCTTCCTGCGCACACGCATCGAGTTTATCAACAGCCTCTTCGCCGAAGGCGAGGTCGCCGAGATCTGGATCACCTTCCCCGATCCGCAACTCAAGACCCGCCGGGCCAAAAAACGGCTCACGTCGCCCCTCTTTCTCGAATATTACGCCCGACTGCTGCAGCCCGACGGATTAATCCACCTGAAAACCGACTCGAAGCACCTCTACGCCTACACGAACGAGGTGATCCGCCGTTTCGGACTCCCCTGCACCGTGTCGAACGACGACATCTACGGCTCGGGATATGCCGACGAGGTGCTCTCCGTGAAGACCGCCTATGAGAGCCGCTTCCTCGGCATGGGGCTGCCGATCACCTACACCTGCTTCTCGCTCGGAGGGCAGCGCGACTTCCCCTGGTTCGACTGGGAGGAGGACGAAAAACTCGAAAAGGACAACGAGGAGGCCCGGCACGCCGGACGCTGATACAGAAAGCATATCGGACCGATCCCGGCAGCGAAAATCGCTGCCGGGATCGCTATTTTTAACATAGGTATGTATCTTTTTTCACAGAATCTACTAAATTTTTAGAAGAAAAATTTGTTCTTCTAAAATTTTAGTAGTAACATTGTATCGGGAATTTGAATCATAGACAAGTAACGGAATCATGAACGAACCACAGACGACACTAACCCGGGGCGAGGAGGAGATCATGCAGATCCTCTGGCAGCTGGGCAACGGTGTGGTGAACGAGATCATCGCCCGCACCGAAGAACCGCATCCCAAGTACACCACGGTGGCAACGTTTCTCAAGATTCTCGAGAACAAGGGTTTCATCCGCCACGAAGCCGAAGGGAAGAGCCACCGCTACTACCCCGTCATCAGCCGCGAGGCCTACAAGCGCGGCGTAATGTCCTCGATGCTCTCGACCTACTTCGACGGATCGCTGGCCCAGCTCGTCTCCTTCTTCTCGCAGCACGAGCAGATTCCGACGGGCGAGATGGAGGAAATCCTCGAAATCATGCGGCAGGCCAAAAAATAACGTTCCACCACACGACCACCGACCGAAATGAAAGCACTTCTCGTCTATATGTTCGAGGCTGCGGTGTGCAGCGGCATCCTGCAGGCCGTCTACGCCTGGCTCCTCGAACGGCGCGTACCCCACCGCTGGTGCCGCATCTACCTGCTGCTCTCGGTGCCGCTGGCAGCCATAATTCCGCTGCTGCGCATACCGGTATGGCCCGGTGAGGTGATCACGGCCGTCGCGCCGACGGCCGGCCTGCCGATGGCACAGATTGCGGCGAAACCGGTTGCTTCGCCGGCATTCGATCCGACGGGACTGTTTGTCGCCCTGCTCGCACTCGGCACGGCGCTGCTCGCCGGCGTGATGGTGGCGCAGATCATACGCATCCGCCGCTTGCGCCGCGGTGCCGAAATCACCCGCACGAGGCGCTTCACGCTCATCAGAACCCCGCAGAAGATCGCCTCCTTCTCGTTTCTGCGCTCGATCTACGTCTGGCAACAGACCCCGGCGGAGGAGCTGGAAGCCATCGTGCGCCACGAGATGAGCCACATCGCCCACCGCCATTCTATCGAACGGCTCGTCATGGAGTCGATGAAGGCGCTGCTGTGGTGGAACCCCTTCGTATGGATCGCCGCACGGCGTCTGACCGAAGCCGAGGAGTTCGAGGCCGACAGCGATGTGCTGAACGAAGGCTATGACAAGGAACTCTACATGCATGTGATATTCAGGCAGCTTTTCGGTTATAGTCCGGAAATAGCCAACGGGCTGCGAAGTTCATTAACCAAAAAACGATTCCAAATGATGCTTTCACAGACCCCGGGCAGGCACGCCCTGCTCCGCCTCGCGGGAACGCTTCCCACAATCGCAGGCCTCCTGTGCGCCTTCTCGTTCACCACACGCGCCGCCGAGATCCGCACGACATCCGAAACCGTCCAGACAGCCGGCGACGAAAAAAACGTCTCCTTCATCATCGCGGACAACCAGGACGGGAAACCGCTTTCAGACACCCTTATCAAAATTGAGGGAACCTCCCGCGGCACGGTTACCGACGAAAAGGGATTTGCCGAGATCGAGGCTGCCCCCGGCTCGACCATGCAGATCACCCTTGTCGGCTACGACACAAAGGAGGTACGCGTCTCCGAAGATAACGAGCCGATACGATACATCCTTATGATGGAACGTTCCGAGGCTCCGGACAGGGAGCAGGCCGCAACTCCCGACAACGACGAGGATACGGTCCTTGTCGCCGAACAGATGCCCACGTTCCAGGGCGGCGATCTGAACACCTTCCGCAACTGGGTGCAGGAGGGACTCCGCTACCCCCAGGGGGCGCTTGACGCCGGCATACAGGGCCGGGTGGTCATCACCTTCGTCGTCGGGAAGGAAGGCAGCGTAACGGACGTCGAGATTCTGCAGAGCCCCGACACGCGGCTTTCGGACGAAGTGATCCGCCGGCTGCGCGAGTCCCCGAAATGGACGCCCGCCAGGGACCAGGGGAAGCTCGTACGGATCAAGTATGTGATCCCGATCGACTTCCGCCTTCCCTCAAAGCCGGAACAGACGGCTGATGCTACAGCTGCGACCGGCGACGAACCGTTCCTGGTTGTCGAGCAGATGCCCACCTTTCAGGGCGGTGATCTGAACACCTTCCGCAACTGGGTCCTGACCCACCTGCGCTATCCGCAGGAGGCGGCCAAGCAGGGCATTCAGGGCCGGGTGGTCCTCACCTTCGTCGTCGAGAAGGACGGCTCGATCGGAGAGGTGCACACCCTCATGTCGCCCGACGAGCAGCTCTCCGGGGAGGCCGTCCGTGTCGTCCGGTCGGCAAGCGGCCTGTGGACGCCCGGTGAACAGCGGGGCGAGGAGGTGCGGCTGAAATATACCATCCCGATCGATTTCCGGCTCGACGCTACGGAGGCCCCAGCCGGGGAGCCGCAGCCCGCAACCCCGGCAACGGGAACCATCGGATAGCCGCAGCTCCCCGCACCGCCGCGCGATCCGCCAATGACAAGACGGCGCCTTCCGGGATCGGAAGGCGCCGTCTTGTCGTATCGGAGCCGATCGTTACTTCTCTTCCAGATCAAGCAGCTGCATGATGCGGTGCGAAAGCTCCGTATTGTCCATGATTCCGTGGATGGCATCGGCCCCGGCACCATAAAGATAGACCGGAAGCAGGATACCCGTATGGCCCTTCGTCGCAAAACGGTAGTCGATGCCGCTTTCGGAGAGCGTGAAGTCGGGATTGCCGCTGCAGATCGAGAGGCCTCCCGTCTCGTGGTCGGCAGCCACAATGACCAGCGTACCCGGCGTACGGTCGGCAAAGTCCATCGCGGCAGCGACCGTCTGCTCGAAATCGCGCATCTCCGCCAGCAGCCACGCGGCGTCGTTCGCATGTCCGCCGCCGTCGATTATCGAACCCTCGATCATCAGCAGAAAGCCCTCGTCATTTCCGGCGCTCCCGTCGGCGAGCAGCTCCATGGCCCGCTTCGCGGCACGCGGCAGGAAATCGCCCCGCGCGGGAGCCTTCATCGGAGTCTCCTTCTCATCGACGGCGCACAGCAGACGCGAGGGATCGCCCTCTCCGGCCTCCCCGAGCGAGGAGACAACCCGGTATCCGCGCCGCGCAAAGGCTTCCACATAATTGCCGCCCTCGTCGCACGACTTGAGAAGGTTGCGCCATCCGGCGCCGATCATCACGTCGATGTCCGAGACGAGCATGTCGCGCAGAATGTCCTCCGTATCCCGGCGGCTCTTGACATGGGCATAGAAGGCGGCCGGGGTTGCGTCCTGAAGAGCCCCCGTAACGACAAGTCCCGTCCGGAATCCGTGGTCCGAGGCCCGGCGCATCATCGATGTCAGCGGCTCGCCCGACGGAGTCTGGCCCAGCGTGGAGTTGTCGGTCTTGCCGCCCGTGGCAAGGGCCGTACCGGCCGCCGCCGAATCGGTAACGCGATTGTTGGCCGAATAGCTCGAGATCAGCGCAATGCCCCCGGCCCGGTCGAACGCCGTCGGAGCATAACCGTTCTCGATCTTGAGCATCGA
Organism: Candidatus Alistipes faecigallinarum; assembly: GCA_019115605.1. Lineage (GTDB taxonomy): Bacteria > Bacteroidota > Bacteroidia > Bacteroidales > Rikenellaceae > Alistipes > Alistipes faecigallinarum. The sequence continues at coordinate 120,510 of DXDG01000003.1, read as the reverse complement.
GACCTGCGCGAGGCCCATGCCGTCGCCGATCAGAAAGATCACGTTGCGCACCTCCCCTGCGGGGTTCTGCGCCGCCAGATTCCCTGCCGCCAGCAGCAATCCGGCCATCAAAAGCATCCATTTTCTCATATCGGAGGCAAAGTTAGCGATATTGAGCCAACTTTTTACTACATTTACACAAATTAACCGCAAAGTAACAGACCCACGCATCCATGGAGGTAAAGATCGCCGCAGACTGGAAAGAGATTCTGGCTCCCGAATTCGAGAAACCCTATTTCATCGCACTGACCGACTTCGTACGCCGCGAGTACGCCACGCAGCGCATCTATCCCCGGGGCAGCAACATCTTCCGGGCATTCGACAAATGCCCCTTCGAAAAGCTCAAGGTCGTCATCATCGGCCAGGATCCCTATCACGGCCCCGGACAGGCCAACGGGCTCTGCTTCTCGGTGGCGGACGGCATCCCCTTTCCGCCCTCGCTGCAGAACATCTTCAAGGAGGTCGAGAGCGACACCGGAGCCCCCATCCCCGCGACGGGCAATCTCGACCGCTGGGCCGAGCAGGGGGTGCTGCTGCTCAACGCCGTGCTGACCGTACGCGCCCATGAGGCCGCCTCGCACGCCGGACACGGCTGGGAGACCTTCACCGACTCCGTGGTCCGCGCCATCGCCCAGCACAAGGAGGGGATTGTCTACATGCTCTGGGGCAGCTACGCCCAGCGCAAGGGTGCCATCGCCGATCCGCAGCGCAACCTCATCCTCAAGGCCGTGCACCCTTCGCCGCTCTCGGTCTACCGGGGTTTCTTCGGATGCCGCCACTTCTCGCGCGCCAACGAATACCTCTGCTCGATCGGCAAGGAGCCCATCGTCTGGTAAGCAGAAGGGCGCCCTCAAACGCCGCCGACAAAAAAACGGCCCCGAAGCATCAGCTTCGGAGCCGTTCATTTATTTTTCCCGCCGGGGATCAGCCCAGGTAGGATTTCAGCAGCTTCGACCGCGACGAGTGGCGCAGACGGCGGATCGCCTTCTCCTTGATCTGGCGCACGCGTTCGCGCGTCAGGTCGAACTTCTCGCCGATCTCCTCAAGGGTCATCTCCGAGCAGCCGATGCCGAAGAAGTACTTGATGATATCGCGCTCACGCTCCGTGAGGGTTTCGAGGGCCCGCTCCACCTCGGTCGAGAGCGACTCGTTGATCAGCCCGCGGTCGGCATTGGGCGAATCGGGGTTCACAAGCACGTCGAGCAGCGAGTTGTCCTCACCGTCGGCAAAGGGCGCATCGACCGAGACATGGCGGCCGGCGACACGCAGCGTATCGGTAACCTTCTCCTTCGGAAGCTCAAGCTCCGTAGCCAGCTCCTCGGGAGACGGCGTACGCTCGTGCTCCTGCTCGAAGCGGGCGAAGGCCTTGTTGATCTTGTTGAGCGATCCCACCTGGTTGAGCGGCAGACGCACGATACGCGACTGCTCGGCCAGCGCCTGGAGGATCGACTGACGGATCCACCACACGGCATAGGAGATGAACTTGAAACCACGCGTTTCATCGAACTTCTCGGCAGCCTTGATCAGGCCCAGGTTGCCTTCATTGATCAGGTCCGGAAGGCTCAAGCCCTGATTCTGATACTGTTTTGCCACGGAAACCACGAAACGAAGGTTCGCTTTCGTAAGTTTCTCAAGAGCTTCCTGATCTCCCTTCTTGATTCGCTGGGCGAGTTCCACCTCCTCCTCGACCGTGATGAGCTCCTCCTTGCCGATCTCCTGGAGATACTTGTCCAGCGAGGCGCTCTCGCGGTTGGTGATGGATTTCGTAATCTTTAACTGACGCATTTCTTATCTCTCTACTCCAAAAAAGTTAGTCATACGTTCGAACCCGCCCCGGTCGCAACGGCTACTCCACAAGCGTGTAGCTTGCCGAGCGGCCGTCGGGATAGATGCCGTCGATCGAGCGGATCTTCTCGGTCATGCGCTCCATGTCCGAGAGCGAGTAAACCGGCGTGTCGTTGATGTGCGTAATGACGAATCCCTCTCTTACGCGCGCCCGGGCCAGAATGCCGCCGTTCTTGATGCCGACAACCTGGACACCGCCCCGGATGTCGAGCTCACGGCAGAGTTTCGTGCCCGCATCGGCGAACTTGCCGCCCAGGGCCTCGACCACATCGACACTCTCACGGGTGATCAATTCCGTTTTACCTGCCTTATTACGCAAAGTAACGTCAAATTGTTTCACGTCGCCGCCTCTTTTTACCGACAATTTCACCTTATCGTTGGGTCGGTGGCGGGCAATCTGCTCCTGCAGCGTCGCGGCGTCGTTGATCTTCAGGCCGTCGATTTCGAGAATAACATCACCCTTGCGGATGCCGGCCTCCGAAGCCGAACCGCCCTCAACGACGCTGGCCACATAGACACCGCCGATCTGGTCGATGCCCAGCTCCTTGCCCTCCGTATCGAGGAAATCCTGGTCGACCGGACGGAACATGATGCCCAGCATGGCGCGCTGCACGACGCCGTACTCCTTCAGATCGACCACCACCTTGCGGACGATCGACTCGGGAATGGCGAACGAATAACCGATGTAGCTGCCCGTCTGCGACTTGATGAGTGTATTGATGCCCACCAGCTCACCGTGCGTATTGACCAGCGCACCGCCCGAGTTGCCGGGATTCACCGCGGCGTCGGTCTGGATGAACGACTCGATGCGGAAATCGTTGGGAATGGCGCCCAGATTACGCGCCTTGGCGCTCACGATACCCGCCGTGATGGTCGACTGCAGGTCGAAGGGCGAACCGATGGCCAGCACCCACTCGCCCAGACGCAGCGCATCGGACGAACCGAAGGCCAGCGTCGGCAGATCCTTGGCATCGATCTTCAGCAGCGCCACATCCGTGGCCGAATCCGTACCCACGAGCTTGGCATCGAACGTACGGCCGTCGTTGAGCTTCACGCGCAGCTTCGAGGCGCCGTCCACGACGTGGTTGTTCGTAACGATATAGCCGTCCGCGGAGATGATGACACCCGAGCCGCCGGCACGCTGCTCGCGGTACTGCGGACGGTCATCGCCGTAGCCGTACTGCTGGGGAATGCCGAAAAACTCGAGGAAGGGATCGTAGCTCCGGTTGCGGCGCATCTCGATCTGCTGGATCGCCTCGATATTGACGACGGCCTTCACGGCGTTCTCCGCCGCATAGGTCAGGTCGGGATACTTCTCGCTCTGATACGAGGTGAAGTGCGTACCCAGCGCCGGCGTACGTTCCACTTCGCGTTCGATATACTCCACATTGCCGCCGTCGCTGTTCTTCGACACGGCCCAGGCCGTTGCACCGCCGGCAGCGGCCGACACGGCGACAAGGCCCAAAATCAAAAATGCCTTTTTCATAATCAATCGAGTTTTGAAATTCACTTTATGCGGAGGCAATTTCACTGCATAGATTACCGGTTTTTCAAGTTCATTTGGAGGACAAACGCAAGCGGCGGGCGGATTAGTATGTCTTTTTTTCAAAAAAACGGGGCACTCCGACGGAATGCCCCGATCACTCACGTTGTCAGATGTTTACAGGCCGAATTCCTTACGGATGGCATCCACGGCGTCGAGCCGCTCCCAGCCGAAGAATTCGATTTCACGCTCGACCTCCTGTCCGTGTTCCCACACCTTCTCGACCTTCCGGTAGGGACGGTTTCCGAAGTGTCCGTAGGAGGCCGTTGCCTCGAAGATCGGGTTCTTCAGACCGAAACGCTTGACGATGGCCGCCGGGCGCAGGTCGAAGAGCTTCTCGATGCGGCGGGCGATCTCCCCGTCGGTCATGCCGGCAAGGGCTGCCGGACGCTGCGAGCGGTAGGTATCGACGTAGACCGAAAGCGGCTGCGCGATGCCGATGGCATACGACAGCTCGACGAGCACCTCGTCGGCGACACCCGCGGCCACGAGATTCTTGGCAATGTGCCGCGCGGCATAGGCGGCCGAGCGGTCCACCTTCGAGGAGTCCTTGCCCGAGAAGGCGCCGCCGCCGTGGGCACCGCGGCCTCCGTAGGTATCGACGATGATCTTGCGGCCCGTGAGGCCCGTGTCCCCGTGAGGGCCGCCGATGACGAACTTGCCCGTGGGGTTCACATGCAGGATGTAGTCGCCCGTAATCAGGTCGGCGAGTTTGTCGCCGGCACGCTCCAGGCGCGCCTTGACACGCGGAATGAGGATCGTGCGCACATCCTCGCGGATCTGCTCCTGCATCTGCTGCTCGGCCTGCTTCTCCGTAAGACCCTCGCCCGGGAGGATGAACTCGTCGTGCTGCGTCGATACGACGATCGTATGGACCCGCAGCGGCTTGCGCGTCTGCTCGTCGTACTCGATCGTAACCTGCGACTTCGCGTCGGGACGCAGGTAACGCATCACCTTGCCCTCACGGCGGATCACCGCCAGCTCCTTGAGGATGACGTGCGAGAGGATCAGCGTTGCGGGCATGTACTCGCGTGTCTCGTTGCAGGCGTAGCCGAACATGATGCCCTGGTCGCCGGCACCCTGCTCCTCCTCCGTCTCACGCACGACGCCCTGGTTGATGTCGGGCGACTGCTCGTGGATGGCCGAGAGAATGCCGCACGAATTGCTGTCGAAACGATACTCGCCCTTCGTGTAGCCGATGCGGTCGATGACGCGGCGCGCCACCTCCTGCACATCGACATACGCCTCCGAACGCACCTCGCCCGCAACGACCACCAAACCCGTGGTGCAGAGCGTCTCGCACGCTACCTTCGAATTGGCGTCGTGGCGCAGGAATTCGTCCAGAATGGCATCTGAAATCTGATCGGAGACCTTGTCGGGGTGTCCTTCGGAGACCGACTCCGATGTAAATAAAAAGCCCATTGTTATCCGTTTTTTAGGGTTAAACGTATAAAATGGGAAAAATTGACTGTTGGAATAAAAAACGTGCTGTTTTAGCGATTTTTTATTGTGGTTGCAAGCAGTCCAAATCTTTCCACATCTCCCCGCTTGACAGACGGGAGGGCAAAGATAAGGAGTTTTTGCCGATTTGCAAAACATCCCCGCATATTTCCACAAAAAATCCGGAGCTCCGCACCTGCAGAGCCCCGGAACAGGATTTCCGTCGGCAACGGTTGTTACCGGCCGAGCATCTTCTTCACCTCGGCGGCCACCGTTTCGCCGTTGTATCCGAACTTCTCGTCGAGCACCTTGAAGGGGGCCGAATAGCCGAAATGGTTCAAACCGTGGATCACGCCCGCCTCGCCCACAAGGCCGCGGAGGTTTATCTCAAGGCCCGAGGTCATGCCGTAACGCGGCAGCCCCGCGGGCAGCACGCTCTCCTGATAGGAGCGGGGCTGGTCGCGGAAGAGCCCCTCGCTCGGGACGCTCACCACGCGAACCGGAGTACCCTCGGCGGCCAGCAGGTCGGCGCCGTCCGAGAGCGTCGAGACCTCCGAACCCGAGGCGATGAGCACAGCAACGGGTTTTGCGGCGTCGCGCACCACATAACCGCCCTTGGCGATCTGCGCGGCCTCCTCGCGGCGGCTCGTCGAGATCGACTTGAGGCTGCGGATGTTCTGACGCGAGAAGATAAGACCTACGGGACGCTGCTCCTCGAGAGCGAGTTTCCAGGCCATGACCGCCTCGTCGGCGTCGGCCGGACGCAGTACAAGCATCGAGCGCTCGCCCCGGTGGTTGTGCAGGTGCTCCATCAGGCGGATCTGGGCCTCCTGCTCGATGGGCTGGTGCGTCGGGCCGTCCTCGCCCACGCGGAACGAGTCGTGCGACCAGACGTAGATGACATGCAGGCGCATGAGGGCCGACATGCGGATCGCCGGCTTCATGTAGTCCGAGAAGACGAAGAAGGTGCCGCAGACGGGAATGACACCTCCGTGGAGTGCCATGCCGTTCATCACGCAGACCATCGTCAGCTCCGAAACGCCGGCCTGGAAGAAGCGGCCCGTAAAGTCGCCCTTCTCGAAGGCCTTGGTCTTCTTGAGGAAGCCGTCCGTCTTGTCCGAATTCGAAAGGTCGGCCGACGAGACGATCATGTTCTCGACCTTGTCGGCATAGACCCCCAGCACGGCGGCCGAAGCGACACGCGTAGCGACGTCCGCCTTCACCTCGATCGCCTTGTAGTCGATTTCGGGAAGCTCGCCCGAGAGAAAGCGGTCAAGCTTGAGGGCCAGCTCCTTGTGCTCGGCACGCCACGACTTCTCGACGGCGGCGCGCTCGGCGGCCCAGGCACGCAGCGCCTCGCGGCGTTCGGCGAAGACCTCGCGGCTCTCCTCGAAAACGGCAAACGGATCGTCGGGATCGCCGCCCAGGTTGCGGATCGTGGCGGCCACGTCGGCACCGGCGGCCGACAGCGGCTGTCCGTGCGTCGAGACCTTGTCCTCGAAGCTCTCGCCCGAGGGGCCCTTGGCTCCCTTGCCCATCACCGTGCGGCCGATGATCAGCGTCGGACGCTCCATCTCGCTCTCGGCGGCCACGAGCGCCTCGCGGATCGCATTGACGTTGTTGCCGTCGATCGTCAGCACGTTCCAGCCCCACGCCTCGTACTTCATGGCGACGTTCTCCGTGTCCACCTCGTCCACCTTGGTCGAGAGCTGCACGTTGTTGGCGTCGTAGTACATGATGAAGTTCGAGAGGCCGAGGTGGCCGGCAATACGTCCCACACCCTGCGAGACCTCCTCCTCGATGCTGCCGTCCGAGACATAGGCATAGGTGCGGTGTGCCATCCACTCCCCGAAGCGCGCCGCGAGGAAACGCTCGGCAATGGCGGCTCCCAGCGCCATGGCATGGCCCTGGCCCAGCGGTCCCGACGTATTCTCCACGCCGCGCAGCACATCCACCTCGGGGTGTCCGGGCGTTACGCTGCCCCACTGCCGGAGCGACTGCAGATCCCCGGTCGTATAGTTGCCGGCAAGCGACAGGGTCGCATAGAGCATCGGCGACATGTGTCCCGGATCGAGGAAGAAGCGGTCGCGATGCGGATAGGCCATGTTGTCGGGATCGTAGCGCAGAAATTCGGTGAAGAGCACCGTGATGAAGTCCGCGCCGCCCATGGCACCGCCCGGATGGCCCGATTTCGCCTTTTCAACCATCGCGGCCGACAGAATGCGGATATTGTCGGCGACACGCGCAAGTTTGGAATTTGTAGATGACATGAAGTTCGTATTTTATGTGTTCTGTGTAGTTGTCGCTGCTCTTCGCCCGCACGCGGAGCCTCCTTCGAGGGCTCCGCCGGGCAAGCCTCTACAAAGATAACAAAAAAAGCTACCCGACCTGCTTTAATTCCAGAATATTTGCTTTTTCGACCTTCCGGCGCGCGTAGGGCAGCGTAACGGTGAATTCATGCACGTCGCTCGACGGGACCTCGAACATCGTGTCCATCATGATCGCCTCGCAGATCGAGCGCAGGCCGCGGGCCCCGAGCTTGAACTCCACGGCCTTGTCGACAATATAGTCGAGCACCTCCTCGTCGAAGGTCAGCTTCACGCCGTCGAGCGCGAAGAGCTGCACGTACTGCTTGATGATGGCGTTCCGCGGCTCGGTGAGGATCGAACGCAGCGCCTTGCGGTCAAGCGGCTGCATGTAGGTCAGCACCGGAAGACGTCCCACCAGCTCGGGGATCAGTCCGAACGACTTGAGGTCCTGGGGCGTAACATACTGCATCAGGTTGCCCCGGTCGATCGGGTCGGCCTGGATGCGCCCGTAGCCCATGGCCCGCGTGTTGAGCCGCTGGGCGATGCGCTTCTCGATGCCGTCGAACGCTCCGCCGCAGATGAAGAGGATGTTGCGCGTATCGACCTGGATGAACTTCTGCTCGGGGTGCTTGCGGCCTCCCTGGGGCGGTACGTTCACCACCGTACCCTCGAGGATCTTCAGCAGCGCCTGCTGCACGCCCTCGCCCGAGACGTCGCGCGTGATCGAGGGGTTGTCGCCCTTGCGGGCGATCTTGTCGATCTCGTCGATGAAGACGATACCCCGCTCGGCCTGCGCCACGTCGTAGTCGGCAACCTGCAGCAGCCGCGAGAGAATGCTCTCGACATCCTCGCCGACATAGCCCGCCTCGGTGAGCACCGTGGCATCGACGATCGTAAAGGGGACCTTCAGCAGCTTGGCGATCGTCCGGGCCAGCAGCGTCTTGCCCGTGCCGGTGGGTCCCACCAGCACGATGTTCGACTTGTCGAGCTCGACGTCCTCCGCCTTCGGCGCATAGACCAGGCGCTTGTAGTGGTTGTAGACCGCCACGGACATGTAGCGCTTGGCGGCATCCTGTCCGATGACGTACTGGTCGAGGAAGGCCTTGATCTCCGCGGGCTTGAGCAGCTCCTCCATCTTCAGCGGGGCCGCGGCCTGCCGCTTGTCGGCGGGCACGAGGCCGTTGTCATGCAGGATCTTGTAACCGTTCTCGATGCATTTGTTGCAGATCGAGGCGCCGTTCACGCCCTGGAACATGATCTCCACCTCCGAGCGCCGGGCGCCGCAGAACGAGCAGCACTCCCCGTCGCGGGGCGTCGTGCCGTTGCCGTTTTTATGCTGTGCCATCTCTGTTATTTTTCACGTTTGGAGAGTACTTCGTCGATCAGGCCGTACTCCTTGGCCTCGCGGGCCGACATCCAGCAGTCGCGGTCGGCATCCTTCTCGATCTTGCGCAGCGAGGCGCCCGTATGGGCGGCGAGGATCTCGTAGAGCTCCCGCTTGGTCTTCAGGATCTCACGCGCCGTGATCTCGATATCGGAGGCCTGTCCCTGCGCACCGCCCAGCGGCTGGTGGATCATCACCCGCGAATGGGGCAGCGCCGAGCGCTTGCCGTGTGCACCTGCGGCGAGCAGCACGGCGCCCATCGAGGCGGCCAGTCCCGTGCAGATGGTCGTCACGTCGGGATTGACCAGCTGCATCGTGTCGTAGATGCCCAGACCGGCCGAGACGGAGCCGCCCGGCGAGTTGATGTAGATCTGGATATCCTTGTCGGGATCGGTCGATTCGAGGAAGAGCAGCTGCGCCTGGATGATGTTGGCGGCATCGTCGTAGATCGGAGCCCCGAGGAAGATGATGCGGTCCATCATCAGACGCGAGAAGACATCCATCGTCGCCACGTTGAGCTGGCGCTCCTCGATGATCGTCGGCGAAACGTAAGAAGCGCTCACGGACTGGAAGTCATGCAGCCGGAGCGAGCTGATACCCCGGTGCAGCCGGGCGTATTTTTCAAATTCGGAAGTCATGTCGCATGTGTTTTTCTGTCAAAAAAAGGACTTTGCAAACTTCAAGCCTGCAAAGTCCGAAGTTACGGATTTCCCCGCAAAAACTAAAGCGCCTGGGCCAGTTTGGCGAAATCGTCGGCGGATACGGCCTTTTCCGTTACCTTGATCTTCGACTTCACGTCCTCGACGACCTTCACCTCGTAGAGCTTCTCGTAGATCTTCTGACCCTGCTCCTTGTCGGCAAGGATCTTCTCGGCATAGCCGGCCAGCATGTCATCGGGAGCCGACGGCATGCCGTACTGCGCGAACTGGGCGGCAGCCAGCGCCTTCGCCTCGGCCTGCGCCTCCTCCTTCGTTACGGTGAGGTTGTCGGCCTTGATGAAGTGCTTCTGGATGTAGTTCCAGGTGAACATCTTGAGGAACTGGGCAAAGTCCTTCTCGATCTCCTCCATCGTGAACTTGCCCTCGTTGATCGTGTAGAGCCAGCGCTTGAGGAAAGCCTCGGGCATCTTCAGGTCGGCTTTCTTGACGAGGTAGTCGCGCACCTCGAGCGTGAAGAGATAGTCGCTCTCGCGGCGCAGCTCGGATTCGATCTGCGCGTCGATGAACTGCTCGAACTCCTCGGCGCTCTTCACGTTGCCGGCGGGGAAGGCCATCTTGAGGAACTCCTCATTGACCTCCGGCTCGGCGAACTTGCGGATCTTGGTGATCTCCAGCTCGAACTCGGGGTTGATGCCCTCCAGCTCCGACTCCTTGACCTGCAGGCAGGCGGCGCGCTGCGCCGGATTGCGATAGAGTTCGTTGATGTTCACCTTCGTCTTGTAGCCCACCTTCTGGCCGAGGAAGGGCTTGCGATCCTCCTCGCTCATCGAGATCAGACCCACATAGGCATCCTCGACCTTCATCTCGCCGTTGTCGAGCGTGACGGTCAGCGCCTCGTCCGAGGTAACCTCCCCGGCATCGACCAGACGGCCGAAGCGACGCAGGAAGTTCGAACGGTAGTCGTCGTGCATCTTCTTCTCGATCTTGATCTTGTGGTAGGTCAGCTTGTCCTTCTCCGACAGGTCGAGCTTGATCTCCGGAGCCTCGCCGATCTCGAACACGAACTCGAACTCCTTGCCGTTGTCGAAGTCGAAGGCACCCTGCTCCTCCGAGGGGATCACATCGCCCAGATAGTCGATATTCTCCTTCTGGAGATACTCGAAAACGGCGTTCGACGCCTTGCGGTAGGACTGCTCGGCCAGCACGCCCTTGCCGTACATTTTCCGGATGATGCCCATGGGGACCATGCCCGGACGGAAGCCCGGAATGTTGGCCTTGCGCTTGTACTCGCGCAGTGCCTTGTCGACCTCCTGCGCGTAATCCTGCTCGCCCACGGTAACCTTGATGAGCGAGGTGTTCTGCTCGCGTTGTTCTCTTACGATATTCATATTGAATCGGTTGTTATATTGTTTTCACTCTCGGAATCGGGCTGCAAAGATACGAAATAAAAGCATTAACGGCAATGCAAACCGACAATTATTTTCGCGGGCGGCATGCGGCCCCGCCCGAAAGGCGGGAACGGACACCGCCGGCGGCCCGGCAAGCGGCGGTGGCCCGGCAAGCCGGACTACTCCTCAAGCCAGGCGCGCAGCGTTGCGACAGCCTCGCGGCGCATCGAATCGGGAAGCGTCAGAATACGCGTGCGGTGGCTGCCTCCGGGCTGGACGAAGGCCTTCATGTTGCGCTTGTCGGGCGTTGCGGCCCATGCGGCTCCAGGTGCCGACCAGGGATCGTCGCCGCCGTAGATGAAGATCATCCGCGGATCGTTGCGCTTCAGATAGCGGGTCATGCGGCGTCCCAGCCGTTTCGAGAACTTCACATGGCGCAGCTCCTCGGGGAGGAAGATACGGCGCAGGTAGTCCCGCGTATCGACCGACGTGTAGGCGCGGAAAGGTTCCGCGTCATAGGGATAGTAGCCCAGCTCGCGGGCCGCCTGCACGAAGAAGGGGGCCTGCGCGTTACCCACGGAAAAGTAGTCCGGCCCGGCGCTGGCGAGCAGAAAGTCGAGCAGCTCCTGGTCCGAAGCCTCCGTCGAGGGGAGTTTCGCGGGATCGAATCCCCACTGCCAGAGGGCGAAGCCCACCTCCAGCGTGCAGTAGTCGAAGACCTCCTCCACGGGGATGCGGAACGTATAGCCCTTCTCGTTGCAGAAGGCGCTGAAAGCGGGCAGCAGGTCGGCCTTGCGGCGGAAGAGCTCGGTCTGCAGCGCCCGCACGGCGGCACGGCTCTCGGGGGTTCCCACCTGTGCGAGATAGGGTTCAAAGCGCTTGTCCTCGACGGCCCGGCAGACGGGACCCACATAGGGAACGTAGATATCCACGTCGCCGGGGAAGAAGGTGGCGTAGAGCATCGTCGTCGTGCCGCCCTTGCTGATGCCCGAGGCGATCCACTTGCCCGGATAGAGCGACGCGAAGAGCGTCCGGATGCGGTGCAGGTCATGGGCCGAATTTTCGGCCGTGAGGTATTTCCAGTCGAGCGGGTCGGGCGTCGAGCGGTCGAAGTAGCGGTGCTCGACAAAGACGATATTCGCATCGAAGAGTTTCGACAGTTCGTCGCGGTAACGTTCGGGAAGGGCAAAGTTGGCGTCATAGCCCTGCGTGATGAGCACCGTGGGGCGGTCCCAGCCGACATGCATCACCACCACCCGCTGGAGGAACGTTCCCTTCGCGGGGCGGCGCCAGTCGAGCGGCTGTTCGATCATGACCTCGTATTTTCCGGCGAATTCGCCCGAGGGGAGCGCCTTCGTCTCCGTAACGCCTTCGAGAGCGGCGATGCGCCGTTCGATCTCGCCGCCGTCGGCTCCGAAAACGGAGAAGCAGACGGCCAGCAGAAGCAGACTAACAAGTGCGGTTCGTTTCAACATCATGATTCGGAAAGTGGTTTGATTCGACAAAGATACGCTTTTTTCGGCGCGCCGCAATACAAATCTGCAATTCGGCGCGGTACTCTGACGCAAAATCCGTATCTTTGCATGCTTATTTCGGATGATGATGAAACGAATCGCACTTACGCTCGCGGCTGCCGCAACCCTGCTCTCCGCCTGCGGCGGCCCGACCGCCCACACGGCCCGCACGGCCGCCGCGACACGCGCTGCCGAAACGGCGGACCCCCTTTATTATACCTACCGCATCCGGGCCGTACACCCGCACGCCACCACCTCCTATACGCAGGGGCTGCAATATGCCGACGGCGCACTCTGGGAGGGCACGGGAGAGTACGGAGCCTCGGTCGTGCAGCGGACAGAGATAGAAACGGGAAAGACGGAGGTGCTCTTCCGCCTGCCGCGCACGGAGTTCGGCGAGGGTATCACGCTGCTCGACGGCAAGCTCTACCAGCTGACCTGGCAGTCGAATACGGCACACGTCTACGACCTCGCAACGCGGAAGAAGATCCGCGACCACCGCTATGCCGGCGAAGGCTGGGGACTGACGACCGACGGCGAGAAGCTCTACATGACCGACGGAACGGCCAACCTCTATACGATCGACCCCGAAACGTTCCGCCGCGAGCGGACCACAACCGTAACGCTGCGGGGCGAGCCCGTCGATTTTCTCAACGAGCTGGAGTGGATCGACGGGAAGATCTGGGCCAACGTCTACACGACCGACCAGATCGTCATCATCGACCCCGCGACGGGCCGCGTCGAGGGGATCGTCGATCTGACGGGGCTGCTTCCGGCGGAGGAGCGCACGCCGCAGACCGACGTGCTGAACGGCATCGCCTACGACGCCGCGACGGGCCGCATCTTCGTTACGGGCAAGAACTGGAGCCGGCTCTTCGAGATAGAGATCGTCCGGCAGTAGGCCCGGCGGCCAGGAGAAGGCGCCAACATCGAGAAACAGGAAGACATGACACACGAAGAAAACCGACCATACAATCTCTACGACTGCCTCGAACGGCGCATTCTGCTGCTTGACGGCGGCTTCGGCACCATGGTCCAGGGTTACGGCCTCGACGAGGAGGCCTACCGCGGCGAACGGTTCCGCGACTGGAAGGTGCAGCTCAAGGGGTGCAACGACCTGCTTGTGCTGACCCGGCCCGAGGTTGTCGGGGAGATTCATGAAAAGTACCTCCGCGCGGGCGCGGACATCATCGAAACCGACTCGTTCAACGCCAACGCCGTATCGCTGGCCGACTACGCGCTGGAGGGCTTCGCCTGCGAGATTTCGAAACGGGCGGCCGAGATCGCCCGCCGCGCTGCGGACACCTTCACGGCGCGCAATCCGCAGAAGCCGCGTTTCGTGGCCGGGTCGATGGGCCCGACGAACCGCACGGCCTCGATGTCGGCCGACGTGGCGAATCCCGCGGCGCGCGAGATCACCTTCCGCCAGCTGGTGGAGGCCTACACGGAGCAGGCCCGGGGTCTGCTCGACGGCGGGGTGGACATCCTGCTCGTCGAGACCGTCTTCGACACGCTCAACGCCAAGGCGGCCCTCTACGCCATCGACACGCTCTGCGCCGAGCGCGGGCAGGCCATCCCCGTCATGGTCTCCGGGACGCTGGCCGACGCCAGCGGCCGCACCCTCTCGGGACAGACCGTCGAGGCGTTCGCCGTCTCGGTGTCGCACGCCCGGCTGCTCTCGATCGGTCTCAACTGCGCCTACGGGGCCCGGCAGCTGCTCCCCTATCTCGAACGGCTGGCTTCGGTTGCCGAAACACGCGTCTCGGCGCACCCCAACGCCGGGCTTCCGAATGTCATGGGAGGCTACGACGAGACGCCCGGGATGTTTGCTGAGGAGGTGGGCGAATACATGCGGCGCGGGCTGGTCAATATCGTGGGAGGCTGCTGCGGCACGACCCCCGCGCACATTTTCGAGTTGGCAAAACGCGTGGAGGACTACGCGCCGCGGCCGCTGCCCGCAGCGTGCCACGAGACCCGCTTGAGCGGGCTGGAGCCGCTGCGCATCGTTCCCGAAGCCAACTTCATCAACGTCGGCGAGCGGACGAACGTCGCCGGATCGGCCCGTTTCGCACGACTCATCCGCGAAGGCAACTACGAGGAGGCGCTCTCCATCGCCCGCGCCCAGGTCGAGGCCGGGGCGCAGATCGTCGATGTCTGCATGGACGACGGACTGATCGACGGCGTGGAAGCCATGCGCACGTTCCTCAATCTGATGGCCTCGGAGCCCGAGATCGCCCGCGTGCCGACGATGATCGACTCGTCGAAATGGGAGGTGCTCCGCACCGGCCTGGAGGTAACGCAGGGCAAGGCCGTCGTAAACTCCATCTCGCTCAAGGAGGGCGAGGCGGAGTTCCTGCGCCGCGCCCGCGAAATCCACCGTTACGGCGCCGCCGCGGTGGTGATGCTCTTCGACGAGCGGGGACAGGCCGACACCTTTGAACGCAAGATCGAGGTGGCCGAACGGGCCTACCGGCTCCTTACGGAGGATGGCTTCCCGGCCCGCGACATCATCTTCGACCCCAACATCCTGGCCGTGGCCACGGGTATTCCCGAGCACGACGGCTATGCCAAGGCCTTCATCGACGCGACACGCTGGATCAAGGAGCACCTGCCCGACGCCAAGGTTTCGGGAGGCGTCTCGAACCTCTCGTTCGCCTTCCGCGGCAACAACGCCGTGCGCGAGGCGATGCACTCGGCATTCCTCTACCACGCGATCCGGGCCGGCATGGACATGGGCATCGTCAATCCCCAGATGCTGCGCGTCTACGACCAGATCGAGCCCGAGCTGCTCGAACGCGTCGAGGACGTGATCCTCTGCCGCCGTGCGGATGCCGCCGAGCGGCTCACCGAATACGCCCACGCGCTCCGCGAAGAGGCCGCAGCGGCCCCGGCCGAGGCCTCCGACGCCTGGCGCGGCAGAAGTCTCGCGGAGCGTATCAACCATGCGATGCTCAAGGGCATTGCCGACCACATCGAGGAGGACGCCCTCGAAGGCTACCGGACACTGGGCAGCCCGATGGAGGTGATCGACCGGCTGCTGATGCCCGCCATGGAGCGTGTCGGCACGCTCTTCGGCGAGGGCAAGATGTTCCTGCCGCAGGTGGTCAAGACGGCCCGCGTGATGAAGCGCGCCGTGGCGGCCCTGACCCCCTACATCGAGCAGGGTACCGAAACACAGGCCCATACGGCCGGCAAGGTGCTGATCGCCACCGTCAAGGGCGACGTGCACGACATCGGCAAGAACATCGTCGCGGTGGTCATGGCCTGCAACGGCTACGAAATCCGCGACCTGGGGGTCATGGTCGCCCCCGAGCGCATCGTGGACGAAGCGGTGGCATGGGGCGCGCAGTGCATCTGCCTGAGCGGACTGATCACCCCGTCGCTCGAGGAGATGGCGCACGTCTGCGAGGAGCTCGAACGCCGCGCCCTGCGCATCCCGGTCATCATCGGAGGTGCCACCACGTCGGACCTCCATACGGCGGTGAAGATCGCCCCGGTCTATTCGGGCGTTGTCGTACACTCGCCCAACGCCAGCCGCAATGCGCAGATCCTCGCCCGCCTGCTGGGTGCCGACAGCGCGGCCTACATCGAACAGGTGAGGGCCGAACAGCAGGCGCTGCGCGACGAATACCGCCACAAGGAGACTGCCCGCACGCTCATTCCGATCGTCGAGGTCCGCAAGGCCCGCAAGGGAACCCCGCACCACAAGCCCGTCGTGCCGCTCCACCCCGGGCGGATGGTCTTTCCGGATTTCGATGTTGCCGACGCCGAGCCCTACATCGACTGGAACTTCTTCTTCCCGGCCTGGGGGCTCAAGGGACGTTATCCCGCAATCCTTGACCATCCCGAGCGGGGCGCCGAGGCCCGCAAGCTCTTCGACGACGCGCAGGCGCTGCTCGCGCGCATCCGCGACAAGCGGCTGCTGACGCTCCAGGGTGTTGTCGGCCTCTTCCCCGCACGCGCGGAGGGCGACGACATCTGGATCACCGACGGCAAGGGGCGCGAACGGCGCTTTGCGATGCTCCGCAACCAGACGCGCGGCGAGGAGAACCGCTCGCTGGCCGACTTCATCGCCCCGAAGGGGGATTGGATCGGCTGCTTCGCCCTGACGGCGGGCATCGGCCTCAAGAAACTGACCGAACAGTTCCGCTCGGAGGGCGACGACTACTCGGCCATCATGGCCAAGCTGCTGGCCGACCGGCTGACGGAGGCCTTCGCCGAGGCCGTGCACGGCTTCGTGCGCCGGCAGATGTGGGGTTACGAGCAGGGCGAGCCCCTCACGCCCGAGCAGACGATCCGCGGCGACTACCGCGGACGCCGCATGGCCTTCGGATACCCCGCCTCGCCCGACCACTCGCTCAAGCGCGAGGCCTTCGACCTGCTGGCGGCGGAGATCACCACCGGCATGCGCCTGACGGAGAACTGCATGATCGACCCCGGGGAGGCGCTCTGCGGACTGATGTTCGCCGACGCCGAATACTTCTCCGTGGGGAAGATCGACACCAAACAGCTGCTCGACTACGCCCGCCGCCGCGGCATGACGGCCGAGGAGGTCAGGAAATGGATCCCGAACAACGTGGACTGACCCCGGGATCGGCAAGAAACACGAAACAACATGAACGTCGTACATATCATCAACGAGGCCCTCGCCTCGAAACGCACGCGCTTCGCCTTCGAACTGCTGCCGCCCCTGAAGGGCGACGGCATGCAGAAGATCTTCGGAGCCATCGACCCGCTTGTGCCTTTCGACCCGGCCTACATCAACATTACGTTCCACCGCGAGGGGATCAAGGAGACCGAACTGCCCGACGGAGGCATCGAGTGGCATGTCGTGCGCCGGCGCCCCGGCACGGTGGGCATCTCGGCAGCCATCCGGCAGCGCTACGGCATCGAAGTCGTCCCGCACCTGATCTGCGGAGGACTTTCGAAATACGACATCGAGGACACGCTCATCGACATGGACTTCCTCGGGCTGCACAACGTCCTGGCGCTGCGCGGCGACAAGTCGCAGAACGAGCGCCGCTTCATGCCCCATCCGCAGGGACACGCCCATGCCGTGGATCTCGTGCGGCAGATCGCCGCGATGAACCGCGGGGAGTTCGTCGACGGCGAGGTCGAGGAGTGCCACCACTCGAAATTCTCGATCGGCGTGGCCGGCTATCCCGAGATGCATTTCGAGGCCCGCGACATCACGAGCGACATCCGCCACCTGAAGGAGAAGATCGACGCCGGCGCGGAGTATGTCGTAACGCAGCTCTTCTTCGACAACCGCAAGTACTTCGATTTCGTGCGCCGCTGCCGCGAAGCTGGCATCGAGGTGCCGATCATCCCGGGCATCAAGCCCCTCTCGACGCTCCGCCACCTGGAGGTGCTGCCCGAGACCTTTGCCGTGGAGCTCCCCGAGGAGCTGGTCCGCGAGGCCAGGACCCATCCGGACCACGTCCGCGAGGTCGGCGTGGAGTGGGCCATCGCCCAGAGCCGCGAGCTGATGGCCGCAGGCGTTCCCGTGCTGCACTACTACACGATGAGCCGCACGAACAACATCCAACAGATCGTCAAGGCGGTATTCTGAATACGGATGCCGCAGACCCATAAACGAAAAAGACAATGACTCCCGTTGAATTTCGCCGCCACCTGCACGCCCATCCGGAACTTTCGTTCCGGGAGCATGCCACGGCGGCCTTCATCGCCGAACAGCTCGCCGAGCTGGGGATCGAGCACACCCCGGTAGCCGGCACGGGCGTTCTGGCACGCATTCCGGGGCGTAAAACCGCTGCCGGAGACCGGCGCGCCGTAGTGCTCCGCGCCGACATCGACGCCCTGCCGATCACCGAGCAGACCGACCTGGCATGGAGCTCCTGCAACCGGGGCGTCATGCACGCCTGCGGACATGACATGCACGCCGCCGTGCTCTACGGCGTGCTGCAGCGGCTGGCTGCCGAGGCCGATTTCGCCGGCACGCTCTTCGGGTTGTTCCAGCCCGGCGAGGAGTGCAATCCCGGAGGAGCGTCGCTCGTGCTGGCCGAAAAGCCCTTCGAGGGATACGACATCCGGGCCGTGATCGGCGAACATGTCGAGCCGCAGCTTGAGGTCGGCACGCTGGGATTCCGCGCCGGCAAGTACATGGCCGCCAGCGACGAGCTGCGATTCCGCATCCACGGCACGGGAGGCCACGGCGCCCTGCGCAGCCAGCTCAAGGACCCCGTGGCGGCCGGTGCCGAGCTGCTGACCCGTCTGATCGCCCTCAACGCCGAGGAGTGCGTGCTCTCGATCGGACGCGTGGAGGCCGCAGGCGCCACGAACGTCGTGCCGGACGAGGTGCGCATGGAGGGGACGCTGCGCACGTTCGACGAACGCGAACGCGAAATCATCCACCGCCGCATCGCCAACATCGCCGCGGATATTGACAAGCGCCACGGCACCTCGACCGAGGTGGAGATCGGACGGGGTTACCCGTGCGTGGTGAACGACGAGATTCTCGTCAAGCGGGCCACGGCGCTCGCCAAGCAGACGGGTCTGAAGGTCGAGATGCTGCCCCTGCGCACCACGGCCGAGGATTTCGGTTTCTACTGCCGCGTCTATCCGTCGCTCTTCTACCGCCTGGGTGTCGGGCCCGGAGCCGGACGCACCCACACGTCCCGATTCATTCCCCGGGAGGAGGCCATCGACACGGGCATCGACTTCATGAGCCGCCTCGCACTGCAAATACTCAACAGACCATGAAAAAGAACAACACACGACACACCCGTCAGGGCTCCACGAACAGCGGACGACGGGAAGCCATACTCAATCTGTTCCGGGAGTTCCCGAACAACAAGTTCTCACTCAAGCAGCTCGCCTCGGTCTCGGGCGGCGCCTCGAAGGAGGGTCGCCGCGAGACGTTCGAGATCCTCGGACAACTCTTCGACGAAGGGGTGGTCGAGGAGTGCGCCCGCGAGAAATACCGCCTCACGCGGCAGCACCTGCCCCACTACGAGGGCGTGGCCGACATGACCACGTCGGGTGCAATCTTCGTCCGCGTCGAGGGGCTCGAAGAGGATATCTTCGTCAACCAGCGCAACACGGCCAACGCCCTCGACGGCGACCGCGTGGAGGTGGCCGTCATCCACCGCGGACGGAACGGCCGCATGGAGGGCGAGGTTACCCGCATTCTCTCGCGCAACCGCAAGCCCTATGTGGGCATCGCCGAGGTCGGGGCCCATCAGATCTTCGTGCGGGCCGACTCGCGCCGCATGCCGATGGACATCTACCTCTCGAAGCGCAACTACCCCGACGTCCGCGACGGCGAGAAGGTCGTCGTACGCATCGTCGACTGGCAGCCCGGGAGCAAGAGCCCCGTGGGCGAACTGGTCGAGCGGCTGGGACTGGCCGGCAACAACGACACGGAGATGCACGCCATCCTGGCCGAATACGAACTGCCCTACCGCTTCGAACCCGAGGTCGAGGAGGCCGCCGCGGCGATCGACGCCCGGATCACGGCCGGGGAGATCGCCTCGCGCCGCGACTTCCGCGACACGACGACCTTCACCGTAGACCCGGCCGACGCCAAGGACTTCGACGACGCCCTCTCGGTGCGCAAGGTGCGCGACGGCGTCTGGGAGGTGGGCGTGCACATCGCCGACGTTACGCACTACGTCCGCCCGCACTCGATCATCGACGACGAGGCCGTCGAGCGCGGCACGTCGGTCTATCTGGTCGATCGCACGGTGCCGATGCTTCCCGAGCGGCTCTCGAACGAGCTCTGCTCGCTGCGCCCCAACGAAACGAGCCTCTGCTTCTCGGCGGTCTTTACCCTCAACGAACAGCTTGAGATCCTCGACGAGTGGTTCGGCCGTACGGTGATCCACTCCGACCGCCGCTTCACCTATGCCGAGGCGCAGGAGGTGATCGAAACCGGGAAGGGCGACTTTGCCGAGGAGATCCTGACCCTCAACCGCCTGGCGCAGGAGCTGCGCCGCCAGCGCTTCCGCAACGGGGCGATCTCGTTCGACCGCGAAGAGGTGAAGTTCCGCCTCGACGAGAACGGAAAGCCCCTCGGCGTCTATTTCAAGGAGCAGAAGGAGTCGAACCAGATGATCGAGGAGTTCATGCTGCTGGCCAACCGCCGCGTGGCGGAGTTCTGCAGCCACCGCCGCAACGAGAAGGGACGCGCCGTACCGCGCACGATGGTCTACCGCGTGCACGATGCTCCGAGCGAGGAGAAGCTCGACCGCTTCCGGCAGTTCATCCTCCGCTTCGGCCACGTCTTCAAGGCAACGAAGGGACGCGCCGTGGCCAGGGAGATGAACAAGCTCTTCGCGCAGATCAAGGGCTCCACCGAGGAGAACGCCGTATCGACGATGGCCGTGCGTTCGATGGCCAAGGCCTACTACTCGACGGACAACATCGGCCACTACGGACTGGCCTTCCCCTGTTATACGCACTTCACCTCGCCCATACGCCGCTACCCGGACATGATGGTGCACCGCCTGCTAGCCCACTACCTTGCAGGCGGGAAGTCGGTGGACAAGGCCGAGATCGACACGCTGTGCGAACATGCGTCGGACCGTGAGATCGTGGCGGCCGAAGCCGAACGCGCCTCGATCAAGTACAAGATGGTCGAGTTCATGAAGGAGCACATCGGCGAGGAGTTCGAGGGCCACATCTCGGGACTTACGGAGTGGGGCGTCTATGTCGAGCTGGACGAGACGCACATCGAGGGCATGTCGTTCCTGCGCGATGTCGAGGGCGACTACTACACCTTCGACGAAACGGCCTACGAGATCGTCGGCCGCAGCACGGGACGCCGCCTGACGCTGGGCGACGCCGTACGCATCCGCGTCAAGCGCGCCGACCTGCAGAAACGGCAGCTCGACTTCGAGCTGCTGCTTCCCGACACCCCTTCCGCCCGCCGCGGCAAGGGGGCGCCGGATCACGAAGGATCCTGTCCCGGATCCCGCGGGAAGCAGAAACAGGTCGAGGTACGCCGCTCGGCCCGCCGCAGCGGTCGGTAACCACCGCCGTTCGCGCACGAAACAAACGAAAAGCCCCTTCCATCCGGGTGGAAGGGGCTTTTCCTCTATGGCCGGATTGCACCGGTCCGGACGGGGACCGCTACTCGATCGTAATCGAATTGAGCAGGCCGACCTTGCCTTCGTTCACCAGCTTAATGATCAGCTCGCCGAAGAGCGTGTTCTGCCAGGCAAACCACTCGCGGGTGAAGCGTTCGGGATCATCCTTGTGGAACGACTCGTGCATGAAGCCCGTGCCGGCGTCGGTGGTCATCAGCATCTCGATGCAGCGCTTGATCTCCGCGTCGTCCTGCGACGTGAAGGCCTTCATCATGATGCTCATCGGCCAGACCATGTCGTAGCCCACATGCGGGCCGCCGATACCCTCACCCGCCGTGCCGCGGAAGAAGTAGGGATTCGACTCGCTCCAGACGAAGCGGCGCGTGTTCTGATAGACCGGGTCGTCGATCGCCACATCGCCCAGGTAGGGCATTGCCAGCAGCGACGGCACGTTGGCATCATCCATGAGGAAGCGGTTGCCAAAGCCATCGACCTCGAAGGCGTAGATCTCGCCGAACTCGGGATGGTCATAGGTCGCGTACTTTTCGAGCGCCGCGGCGACCTCATCGGCCAGAGCCGTACACTCGGCGGCCATCTCCGGCTTGCCGTTCACCTCCGTGAGGATCTCGGCGGCCTTGCGCAGCGACGTTACGGCAAAGAAGTTCGACGGAATGAGAAACAGGAAGGTCGTCGCATCGTCCGACGGGCGGAAGACCGAGGCGATCAGCCCCACGGGATTCACCGGATTGCCCTTGCCGACGTTGCAGACCGTATCGAGCTGGCGGTCCGTAACGCGCAGGAAGGTATAGGGACCCACGCCCTCCTTGCGCTGCTGCTCGCGGAAGGTGCGCAGGATGTTTCCGATGGCCGCAAGCCAGTGCTCGTCGAAGACCGAGGCATCGCCCGTACGCTTCCAGTATTCGTAGGCCAGGCGGATCGGATAGCACAGCGAGTCGATCTCCCACTTGCGCTCGTAGACCTCGGGGCGCATCTGCGTGCCGTCGCTCTGCCAGTGCGTGTCGGGATTCGGATCCTCGGGATCGAGGAAGGCGTTGGCATAGGGATCGAGCGTGATGTACTTGAACTGGCGGCGGATAACGCCCGCGATCATGCGGCGCAGCTTCTCATCCTGCGGCGAGAGCTGCACATAGGGCCACACCTGGGCCGCGGAGTCGCGCAGCCACATGGCGTGGATGTCGCCCGTATAGACCACCGTGTCGTCCTTGCCCGCCTCGTCCTGGCGCGTCCAGCGGACCGTCGTGTCCAACGTATTGGGGAAGCAGTTTTCGAACATCCACGCCAGACGGGCGTTGGTCAGCAGCGCCTTGATGCGGGCGATCTCGGCCTCGACGGCCTCGGAGGTGAAGAGCCGCTCGGAAGGTGCCGGGCGGTTCGTCGCGGCGTATTTCGAAACCGCAGCGGGAAGCCGCGTATTGTCGGCAACGGCCTGAACGGGAGGTTGCGGAGTATGGCTCCGTGCCGGAGTGATGTCGCGCGCGGCAACCGCAACGGCGGAACAGCATCCGACGGCGGAGAGCAGCAGACGGCAGAGGGTTGTCGTTGTCATAATCTTCTTGTTTTTCGGAAATTCGTTGTTACAAAGATCGTAAATCGCAAGCAAAGAAAGAACGATCCGCCCCAAAAAAGATTGCACCGGCCGCATAAAAAGGGCGGAGCCGTATGAACGGCCCCGCCCCGCGGCTTTGCGGCATCCGCATCAGATGGCACCTGCAATCAGGAAGATGGCAGCTACCGTCAGAATGGCGTACAGCTCGGGGAATGCGGCAAGGATCAGCGTCTTACCCATCACGTCGTGGCCGTTGCCGATGGCGGCGATACCGTTGGCGCAGATGCGGGCCTGATAGTACGACGAGAAGAGGCAGACAACGCCCGTCAGAAGGCCCGCGCCGAAGATGGCGGCACCCTGCAGCATCGTCATCGACTCCGTGAGGAAGCCCTTGATGATGAAGTAGCCTACGAAGCCGTAGAGACCCTGCGAACCGGGGATGGCCGAAAGAATCATGTAGCTACCGAATGCGCCGCCGTTCTTCTTCATGGCGCCGACCGAAGCCTGACCGGCGATCGAGGTTCCGATACAGCTTGCGGCACCCGAAAGGCCGACCATCAACGCTACGCCGATGTAGCCCAGAATAATTGCAGTTGTTGTTTCCATAGTTGTGAAATGTTTTTAGTTATTGATTTTCGGTTTGATCCATTTTGCGCAGGGGATCGAACGAACGCATCGACATTTCGAATCCCGCATTTTTGTAGAACTCCACGAACGTCAGACGCATCGGATGCACGAACGACGAGATGGTGGACATGAAGAGGTTGATGCCGTGGCCGATGAGCAGAATCGGAATCATGATGAGCAGACGCACCACGATATTCGTCCCCTCGGGCACGAATCCGTCGGCCAGGGCGTTGAAGACCGTGGCCAGAATACCGCCCGAAAGGCCGATGGCAAACAGACGGATGTAGGAGAGCACGTCGGAGAGGATACCCGTCAGATTGTTATAGGTATCCCACAGGCCGAGTCCGAAATTGACAAAGGGATTCTTGCCCGGCGAGTTGAAGAAGAGCATCAGCACGAAGCCCACACCCACCGCGGCGTAGAAGGCCGGCGAAGAGGTCGTGAAGAAGGGAATGACCCACGACGGGTCGAGCATCGGCAGGCCGGCGGCGATGCTTGCGGAGAGCAGCACCAGGAACCAGCCCAGCGAAGCCAGCGAATAGCGGAAGCCCGTCGTCGAGGAGATCATGATGATCTTGAGCAGCATGCCGAAGAGGATCTGCACGATGCCGATGGCCAGGGCGATCGAGAAGAACTTGCCCTGGAAATCGAAGAACGGCACCGTCGGGAACCACTCCTTCATGCTGATACCGAAGAACGACCCGCAGAAGAGTCCGAAGACCACGGTCATCGCACCGCACAGCGTGGCGAACCACGCCGCCTGGCGCATCATGCCCGGGCGGCGGTTCTTCGAGAGCATCCACACGCCCAGCAGCGTCAGGATGGCACCGTAGCCGGCGTCATTGAGGCAGATGCCGAAGAAGAGCATGTAGAACGGCGCAAAGAAGGGCGTAAGATCCAGCGTTCCGTACTTGGGCCGCGCATACATGTCGCCCACCAGTTCGAAAATCCGGGCGAAGCGGTTGTTCTTGAGTTTTACGGGCGTATCATCCTCGGGCGTAGGATCGCTCTTGAGGTAGACCACGCCCGGATAGGCGTCGAGCAGGGCATCCACGCGGTCCGAGGTCTCCGTCTCGGCCCACCCCTCCATCACGACGAGGTGGCCTTCGGCCTCTTGACGGGCCGTAGCCTTCACACGCACGCCCTGCAGCCGCTCCTTGAGCGAGACGACATATCCCGCCAGAAGCTTCTCCGACACGGCGGCACGCGAAAAGTCGGCGTCGAGCGCCTTGAGGCTCCGGCGCGTCTCCTCCATGCGGCGCTCCACCTCGCGGACATCCATCCGCGGAGCCTTGAGCTCCTGGGCGTCGAGCGGAAGCTCCTCGCCGGGAGCCGCCACGACCACGAACCACACGGTAGTATCGGACCGATGGATCTCCGCGAGGGTATATTGCGCACTCCACTCCCCGACCTGTTTGTCGTAGACGTTGCGCGGCGCCGAGAAATAGCGCAGGACGATTCCCTTTTCGGCAAGCTCCTCCAGGCGCGAAGGATCGAATTCGCCCCACGGGCGCAGCTCCTCGGCGCTCTTTTCGAGGCGCGAAAGCTCGGCATGCAGGGCCGTGGCGCTGCGCTGCGCCTTGGTGTAGGCCGCATAGGCCTCCTCACCCGAAGCATAGGGCGTAGCCTTCGCATCGAACCGCGCGGCATCCGCACGGAACGCCTTGAGGCTCTCCAGCGCCCGCGCACCGCCCTCGATGTCGAGCAACAGCTGGCGGTCTTCGTCCGAAGGCTCCCATCCCGAGACGGTGATGTCCACCAGGCCCAGTTCGCGCAGCTTCTCGATGAAGTCATCGCTCTGCGCGGCGTGAAGCACCAGCGCGTATTTGGTCATTTTCGCTATCATAACATGGCGCCCTCCCCGGCACTCTGCTGCTTGGTTTTCACGATCTTCTGGGCCGATTTCGAGAGGTTCTCCTCATCCTCCATGAAGCGTTTGATCTTCCGGATGGCATCCTCGTAACCGGGGATCTGCACCTTCTCGTAGAGATTGACCTTCTGCGTGGTTTTGCGCCGGGCGAAATCGAGCAGCTCCATCCGCCGGCTGTAGACCTCGTATTCGATGCCCAGACGCGCCATGCGCTTCAGCAGGGCCACGCCGTCGGCAAACCATACGGGCGACGAGAAGAGGTCGTAGGGCCGCTCCTCGAAGAGAACCTCCTGCAGCACCGGCGTACGGACTCCCGCGATCTTCTGCGTCGAGAGCTCCACGTCGGCCACGCGCAGCAGCCCGGGATCAAACTCGCCCCAGAGCGACACCATGTAGTCGTACTCGGCCATCAGGGCATCGAGCCTCCGGTGCAGTTCGCCTGCGGCATCCTTCGCCTTCTTGACCTCGGTACGCAGCGCCGACTCCTTGCTCTTGATCGTGGGAAGCGCCTTCTGGCGCATCTTCAGCTGCTTGCCGAGCTCTCCCAGCGAGGTCTTGTTGTATTGAAACTTAATTGCCATAATCGTTCTGTTTTTCCGGAGCGCAACACCGGGAGCACACTCCGCTCACCGGCATCCCGCCCGCAGGCCTCCGTCAGGCCTCCTTCCAGTACTTCTTGACAAGCTCCTCCTTGATGCCGACCTCCTCCTTCGAGAAGTACTTGGCAAAGAGCCGCCAGGCCGTGTCGAGCATCTCCGTGATGTCGATATTTACGTCGATGGCCAGGAGCTTCTCCGAGTAGTCGTGGGCGAACTTCAGCGTACGCTCGTCGTAGTCCGAAAGGTCGAAACCGTTCTCGAGCTTCGTCTTGGCATTCGCGGCATCGGCGTAGAGGCGCACGCAGGCGTTCATCACCTGCGGATGGTCCTCACGCGTCTTCTTGCCGATAACCAGCTGCTTCAGACGCGACAGCGAACGGAACGGGTCGACGATCACCTTGCCCGTATCGGAGTCGTTGCGCAGGAAGAGCTGGCCCTCGGTGATGTAACCCGTATTGTCGGGAACAGCATGCGTGATGTCGCCGCCCGAGAGGGTCGTTACGGCGATGATCGTGATCGAGCCGCCGTTGGGAAGCTGCACGGCCTTCTCGTAGATTTTCGCCAGGTCCGAGTAAAGCGATCCGGGCATCGAGTCCTTCGAGGGGATCTGGTCCATACGGTTCGAGACGATGGCCAGGGCATCGGCGTAGAGGGTCATGTCGGTGAGCAGCACCAGCACCTTCTCGCCCTTGTCCACGGCGAAGTACTCGGCAGCCGTCAGCGCCATGTCCGGAACGAGCAGACGCTCCACGGGCGGGTTCTCCGTCGTATTGACGAACGAGACGATGCGGTCGAGCGCACCGGCGTTCTCGAAGACCGACTTGAAGTAGAGGAAGTCGTCGTTCGTCAGACCCATGCCGCCCAGGATGATCTTGTCGGCCTTGGCACGCAGCGCCACGTTGGCCATCACGGCGTTGTAGGGCTGGTCGGGGTCGGCGAAGAAGGGGATCTTCTGTCCCGTAACGATCGTATTGTTGAGGTCGATGCCGGCGATACCCGTGGCGATCAGCTCCGAAGGCTGGATACGCTTGAAGGGGTTCACCGTCGGGCCGCCGATCTCGCGCTCCTCGCCCTCGACGATCTCACCGCCCTCGAGCGGCTCGCCGTAGGCGTTGAAGAAGCGGCCGGCCAGGTTGTCCGACACGCGCAGCTTCGGGGGCTCGCCGTGGAAGATGACCTCCGAATCGGTGGCCAGACCCTCGGTGCCGGCGAAAACCTGCAGCGTAACGTTCTCGCCCATAATCTTCACCACCTGCGCCAGCTTGCCGCCCACGGTGGCCAGCTCGTCGTTGCCGACCCCCTGGGCCTTGAGCGTTACGGTCGCCTTGGTGATGTTGTCAATCTTGGTATATATCTTCTGAAATGCTCGTGTTGTCATGGCTTATTTCGTTTTTGCGTCCACATACGCTTCGATCTGCTTGCGGTAATCCTCGAACTTCGCAGACTTCCACTCCGAATAGTTCATCTGACGGAAGAGGTTGATGAGTCCCTTGAAGAACTGCGAACACTCCTCGAAGTCGGAGAAACCGAACGACTTGCGGCAGATGCCCAGCACCATCTCGTACATCATCTTCTGACGCTCGATCGGGCAGTTGGCGTCGATCGCGTCGAAAGCGTCCTGCTGCAGGATCACGAAGTCGATGAGCTCCGACTTCCAGAACCGCTCATGGTACTCGACGGGCACGCCGTCGTCGCCCAGGATGTTGATCTGGTCGTTGGCCTCCTTGCCGCGCTGCACGATCGTCTTGCCGGCATAGACCTGATCGACCCAGTCCTTTTCGATGTGTTCGTCGAGGTAGGTGCGGATCTCGGGATACTCGAGGTATTTCGAGTAGGACTCCAGCGGGTCGATGGCCGGGTAGCGCTTCGAATCGGCACGTCCCTGCGAGAGGGCGTAGAAGCAGCGCGCGGCCTTCTTGGTCGACTCCGTAACGGGCTCCTTGAGGTTACCGCCCGCGGGCGACACCGTACCGAGGAAGGTTACCGAACCGGTCTGACCGTTCGTCAGGCGCACCAGACCCGCACGCGAATAGAAGTTCGAGATGATCGCCGAGAGGTCCATCGGGAAGGCGTCCTGTCCCGGAAGCTCCTCCAGACGGTTCGACATCTCACGCAGCGCCTGTGCCCAGCGCGACGTCGAGTCGGCCATGACAAGCACCTTGAGACCCATCGAACGGTAGTACTCGCCGATGGTCATACCCGTATAGACCGACGCCTCACGCGCCGCAACGGGCATGTTCGACGTGTTGCAGATGATGATCGTACGCTCCATGAGCTTGTGGCCCGTGCGGGGATCGACCAGCTCGGGGAACTCCTTGAAGATCTCGACCACCTCGTTGGCACGCTCGCCGCAGGCCACCATGATGATCACATCGGCGTCGGCCTGTTTCGAAATGGCGTGCTGAAGCACCGTCTTGCCCGCGCCGAACGGCCCGGGGATGAAGCCCGTACCGCCCTCGGCCATCGGGTTGAAGGTGTCGATGGCCCGCACGCCGGTCTCCATGACCCGCGACGGACGCGGCTTCTCCGTATAGCAGCGGATGGCCTGCTTGACCGGCCAGCGCTGCACCATCGTGATCGCATGCTCGCGACCCTCGGCATCCGTAACGACGGCAATCGTGTCGGTTACCTTGTACTTGCCGGCCGCAGCGACGCTCTTGACCGTATAGGTGTCGGTCATCGTGAAGGGGACCATGATCTTGTGCATGACCCACTGCTCGCGGACCTCACCGAGCCACGACGCGGCCGAGACCTTGTCGCCGGCCTTGGCCAGCGGCGTGAACTCCCACTCGGCGTCGAAGTCGATCGGATCGGTTACCGATCCGCGGGCGATGAAGAGTCCCTCCATCTTTTCGAGGTCGTTCTGAAGACCGTCGTAGTTGCGCGACAGCAGGCCCGGGGCAAGCGTTACCTCAAGCATGTGTCCCTCGAATTCGACCTTGTCGCCGATCTTCAGGCCGCGCGTACTGTCGAAAACCTGCACATAGGCCGCATCGCCTATGACCTTGATGACCTCGGCCATCATTTTGGTATTCCCCGTGTGCACGTAGCAGATCTCGTTCTGCGCCACGGCACCGTCGGCCTTGACGATCACGATATTGGAGATGATACCGTTTACACTTCCCGTTGTTTTCATCGTATCTTTATTGTTTATTTTCAATCAGTTCACGAGCATCGAGCGCCCCGATCAGACGGGCAAACAGCTCCCGGCCGCGCGCCGCGTCGAGCCGCGACCAGCGGGCCACGAGGTTCACCCGGACCAGATAGGAGAGGATGGCGTTGATGTCGAAATAGTCGAACGTGGAGAGCTCCTCGGCCTCGCGCCAGCGGATGCGGTCGATCTTGTGCTCCTTCTCCAGCAGGTTCTGCTCCTCGTTCACGGCCGCAAGGACCGCATCGATATAGGGGAGTTCGCCCCGAAGACCGAAATCGGCCGCCGAGCTGCGCTGCAGCTGCTCGACGACATCGCCGCCGCCCACGAGCACCTCCTCGACCGGGCGGGAGACCACCCGGGCGGAGATCGCCGCCGCAATGTTGCGCAACGTCCGGTCAAAGGCCGACCACTCGCGCAGGAAACGGCATCCGGTCCCTTCGCAGAGCGCATAATAGGCGCCGAACAGCGTCCGGTCGAACGGCTGCGCCGTATCTACCTCCTCGGCATCCTCGCCTTCGGGATCGGCATAGGCCCGGATGACGCGGGCCAGAGGCTCCGGAAGCCGCTTCGGGCTCTTGAGCTCCTCCTCCAGCTCCTCGCGCGTGAGCAGTCCCAGCGGATTGTACGCCGTGCGGCCCGCATGCACGCAGGAGAGGTTCTCACAGTCGTAGTAGCCGTACAGCAGGCGCACCTGCCGGGCATCGCGCGCCGAAACCCCCTCGAGAATCTCCTCGATGAGGGCCCGGGCATCGAAGCCCTTCGTGTCGGCCTCGAGCGCATACTCCCGAAGCCCGGCCACCAGGCAATAATAGTCGGATGCAAACATCGCCTAAGCCTTGAACAACATCTGGGATACTCGGTCGCGGAGATACTCCGAAAGCAGGTTCTCGACATCCTCGTCGGAGAACGAGATGTAGTAGCCGCCCTCCTTGGCGCCCACCTTGAAACCCGTCTTCACCTCCTTCGACCAGCCGACCTCGACACCGGCAGCAAGCAGGCTCTTGGCCGAAGCGTCGAACGCCTTGTCGAGCTTCTGACGCTCCGCCTCGGGCAGCAGCGCCACAAGTTCCACCTTGCCCGAAGCGCTGCCGCTCCAGTTCTTTGCCATAGCGAGCAGCATCTCGCGAATGAACTCCGGGTCAAGCATCGCCTGCTTCACCCCTTCGGCCGTAGCCCTGGCCACGATCAGCGAGGCGATCTCCGTCTTGATCTTCGCCACGGCCTGCTTGCCGGCCAGGGCGATCTCCGTCATGGTGTTCTTCCCGACATCCTCGGCCTCGGTCTTGGCGCGGCGAAGGATCTCCGCAGCCTCCGCACGGGCGTCGGCCACGATCTTTTCGGACTCCTTGCGGGCATCGGCCAGCACCTTGTCGGCCTCGGCACGTCCCTTCTCCAAACCCTCGTCGTACAGTTTCCGGGTCAGCTCCTGAAGTTTATTTTCCATAGCGTTATCTTATTTGATTACTATTTTTCAAAATCGCACACAAAGATAGGAAAGTTTCCCGGATAAAGAGATTTCCGAGCGATAATTTATCTGATTTTGACAAATTTGAAGAACAATTCGCAGATCGGAAGGGTCCGGATCCGGCTCTCCGCATGAAAAGGCCCCGCCCGGGAACTCCGGACGGGGCCTTCCGTTTAACTTTTTACTTCGCCTCGGCAATCACCACAGCCGTGGGGATGCACCGTTCTTTGATCGTAGCGCCCTCAAGCGTGGTACCGTCGGTATCGCTAGGCATGTTGAGCACCTTGCCGTCCTTGCCTACAAAGGTCGAGGAGCCGCCGCCGTCGAGGTTGATGGCCCGGACGCATCCCAGCGAGATCATCTTGTCGGCCAGTTCGGGAAGCGTGAAGCCCGTACTGCCCCGCTTGCCGCGGCCGTCGCAGACCAGAACGACCAGCTTGCCGTCGGCCGTGGCGCCGAGCGCCGTACGCGGATGGCGCGACATGCCCGAAACACCGCCGTGCTCGAAGACCTCCTTCCAGTAGTTCTCCTCGGCAACGTTTTCACCCTCGTAGACCAGCATGGGCCCGGCTCCGATGGCGTACTGCGGCTCCCAGACATAGGCTCCCGCGGTCGTCTCGGTCGGAGGCTCCGGCATGAAGGTCTCCGTACGCTCGTCATTGTCCAGCGGCGAAGGATAGGCATAGGGATAGAAACTGTTGTCCGCCGCCCGGAGGCAATAGACCCACGTCGTCTCGAAGCTGCCGTCGGCCATCTGTCCGAAGGCTGCACGTACGGGATAGTAGGTCTGCCCGTTGCAGACATCCGACCGGGCGGCCATCGACTTCATTTCACCCTCCTCGATCAGCAGGCTGACGGAGGTCGAGTCCCCGAAATAGCCGCCGTTCACCACCACGTAGGGCGTACCCTCGCCCGACTCGGCAAAATCGGCGAAATAGGTCGTCGGCGTCTTCGCTCCCGAGAATTTCGGACGGAAGAGCAGCTTGGGGTTGGCCTTGAAGTCAACCACGGCATAGAAGCCCAGGCACTCTCCTCCGCCCGACAGCTCGTCGGTGAAGGTTTCGACGGTCAGGCCGGCCGGATAGCCGCTCTCGTCCTGGCCCCCGTCGCCGCCTTCCTCACCGCTGCCGCCGTCATTGCCGCCTTCTCCCGCAAGAGGGGGAGGCGTCTGATGCTCGTCGCCACCGCACGAAACCAATACACCGCAGGCCAGAAAGGCCGCCAACAGGGTTACCCAAAGTATCCGTTTGCTTTTCATGATTCGATCTGTTTGTTTGACGGCATAAATGTAATAAAATCTTTCTGCGAACCAAACGGATCATCGTAAATATTTTTAATTTCCACCCAAAAGAAGAGAACCGACGCCAACGGAACACACCGAAAGAGCGCCTTTTCGGGGAAAACAGCCCGAGAAGGGGGCCCGTTTCGAATAATTTTTCCTACTTTTGTTGCATTGGAATTTTCGAAACGAATAACGAATACCCGAACAGCCCATGAAAATCTTTCGACTGCTCCCCTGTCTGGTCCTCCTTTGCTGCGCCTGCTCCCGCCATGACGACGCGGCGGTGCGCGCCCTGGCACGACGCATCATTCCCGATCATGAAAAAGAGTTCCGTTTCGAACGGATGGCCGACTTGGTAGACCGGCCCGACTGCTTCGAGTTGGAGTCCCGCGACGGCAAGATCATCGTCCGCGGCAACAACAGCAACTCGATTGCCGTCGGACTGAACTACTACCTCAAGAATTACTGCCTGACCACGGTGTCGTGGCTGGCCTGCAACCCGGTGGAGATGCCCGACGTGCTGCCTCAGATCGAGGGCAAGATCCGTATCAAGGCCCGCGCGCAGGAGCGCTTCTTCCTCAACTACTGCACCTTCGGATACACGATGCCGTGGTGGCAGTGGAAGGACTGGGAGCGATTCATCGACTGGATGGCCCTCAACGGCGTTACGATGCCGCTGGCCATTACGGGGCAGGAGGCCGTATGGCAGCGCGTATGGACCCGCCTCGGACTCACCGACGAAGAGATCCGCACCTACTTCACCGGGCCGGCGCACCTGCCCTGGCACCGCATGTCGAACCTCGACTACTGGCAGGGGCCCCTGCCCCAGGCGTGGATCGACAACCAGGCCCGGCTCCAGAAGAAGATCGTCGCCCGCGAACGCGAGCTGGACATGAAACCCGTGCTGCCCGCCTTTGCCGGACACGTGCCGCAGGAGCTCAAGCCGCACTACCCCGATGCGACGATCACGCGCGTGAGCCGCTGGGGCGGCTTTGCCGACCAATACCGCTGCAGCTTCCTCGACCCGCAGGATCCCCTCTTCGACGAGATCCAGAAGGCCTACCTCGAGGAGCAGACCCGCATGTTCGGCACCGACCATATCTACGGCGCCGACCCCTTCAACGAGATTGACGCCCCGAGCTGGGACCCCGAGACGCTGGCCGGCATGGCCGAACGTCTCTACGGCTCGATCGCCGCGGCCGATCCCGAAGCGATATGGCTGCAGATGGGATGGCTCTTCTACGCAGACCCCACGCACTGGACCCAGGAGAACATCCGCGCCTTCCTGCGCGCCGTGCCCCAGGACCGGCTGCTCATGCTCGACTACTTCTGCGAATTCACCGAGATCTGGAAACAGACCGAGAAGTTCTACGGACAGCCCTACCTGTGGTGCTACCTGGGCAACTTCGGCGGCAACACGATGCTCACGGGCAACTTCCGGAGCGTCAGCGAGCGCATCGAGGATGCCTTCGCGAACGGCGGAGCGAACCTCAGGGGACTCGGCTCGACGCTCGAGGGTTTCGGAGTCAATCAGTTCATGTATGAATTCGTGCTGGACAAGGCCTGGGATTCGGGCCTCGACGACAACACCTGGATCGAGCGGCTAGCCGACCGCCGCACGGGCCTCCGCGACGAGGCGGCCCGCTCGGCATGGCGTACGATCTGCGACAGCATCTGCACCATCTCCTCGCGCACGGGACACTCGACGCTGACAAACGCCCACCCCTGCCTTACGGGCAACTGGCACTGGACGACGAAGCCCGACGTCGGCTATGACTTCCCGACGCTGTGGCGCGTCTGGCGGCAGCTGCTGACGGTCGAAAGCCGGCGCGACACCTACCGCTTCGACGTGGTGAATGTCGGCCGTCAGGTGCTGGGCGACTACTTCCTCCGCGAGCGCGACCGCTTCACGGCCGCCTACACGGCCCGCGACACCGTGGCTCTCAGGCAGTCGGGCGAGCGGATGCTCGGGCTGCTTGCGGATCTCGACCGTCTTGTGGCGTGCCACCCCGAATTCTCCCTCGGGGAGTGGATCGCACAGGCCCGGGAGTTCGGCAAAAAGCCCGAGGAGAAGGATTACTACGAAACCAACGCCCGGACGCTGATCTCCGTGTGGGGCGATTCGAAGGAGCTCTCCGACTACGCCAACCGCACCTGGGCCGGGATGGTCTCGACCTACTACGCGAAACGCTGGGAGCTCTTCATCGAGCGGGTTACCGAAGCGGTAAAGGCCGGGCGGGAGTTCGACCAAGAGGCCTTCGACCGCGAAAGCCGCGACTTCGAATACCGGTGGGCCGACGCCGCATATCCGCTGACACTTCCCGAAGCCGGCGACGCCGTGGCAACGGCCCGCGAGCTGGCCGACAAGTACGCCCCGCTGTTCGACGCGGAGCCGTAACGGGGTCTGCCGGGCACAGCGGGCCCATCCGGCTTCCCGCAACAAAAAACCGCCTCCTCTTTCGAGAGGGGGCGGTTTTTGTCGGTCGTTCTCACCGAACGCGCTCCGACACCGGTCAGCAGAGGCCGAGGGCCTTGCTGCGGGCCAGCAGGCAGGCGCCGATGACGCCGGCACGCTCGCCGAGCGTCGAGAGCTTGATCTGCGTATCCTTGTAGACGAGCATGAGCGAATACTTGTTCACGGCCGTGCGGATGGGCAGCATCAGCGACTCCCCGGCCACCGAAAGCAGACCGCCGATGACGATCATCTCGGGGTTGAACATGTTGATCAGTCCGGCAATCGCCTTGCCCAGCGTATGGCCGACCGATTCGAGGATCTCGATGGCCAGCACATCCTCCTTGAGCACGGCGTCTAGGATATCCTTGAGCGAGATCTCCTCGCCCCGCTTGAACTTGTCCGAAAGCATCGAGACACTGCCCTGACGCAGCTTCTCGAGGAAGAGCCGGTGCAGGGCCGATCCCGAGGCGCCGGTCTCCAGGCAGCCCCGCTTGCCGCAGCGGCAGATGATCTCGTTGTCGAGCAGCGGGAAGTGTCCGAACTCGCCCGAGAAACCCGACTTGCCGTAGAAGACCTTGCCGTCGATGATCATGCCGAGGCCCAGACCCCACGAGGCATTGATGTAAAGCATCGTCTGCTCGTTGTGCGCATCGCCGTACATGTATTCGCCGTAGGTCGCCGCACGCGTGTCGTTCTCGATATAGACCGGACAGTCGAGCCGCTCCTCCAGCAGCAGCGTCAGCGGCTGCTCCTCGACGAAGAAGTAGCTGTAGCTGTATCCCGTGCGCGAGTTCACGCGGCCCGAGATGTTCACACCCACGGCCAGCACCTTCTCGTGGGGAATCTTGTGCCCGTCGATGAAGCCGCGGATCGTCTCGCAGAGGCGGTCGAACGAGTGCGGATCATTGTTCATCTCGAAATCCACGATCGTGTCGCACAGCAGCTGACCCTTGAAATTGACGGCTGCCAGAACCAGCGAATCGGTGCGGATCTCCACGCCGATGAAGTAGCCCGCATAGGGGTTCAGTCCGTAAATGTTCGGACGGCGTCCTCCGGCCGAGCCCTGTTCGCCGAAGTTGTGCACGAAGCCCTCGTCGATCAGTTCGCCGATGAGCTTCGTGACGGTCGGCACGCTCAGGTTGACCGCGCGGCTCAGATCCGTAATGCTCAAATCGCCGCTGAAGATATACTGACAGATGATCTGCTGCTTGAGAATCGCATTCTTATTGCCTTCCGTAGCCTGCTTGAGGAACGAACTGGTCATATTTCCGTTTTTTTAACTTTACCGTTTGCACAGGTAAAGTTAATAATAAAATGCAAAATGCCAAAACAAAATCCGGAAAATGCGGCAAACGGGCCATCCGCCGGCCGCACCGGCTCCGCGACAGGCAAATTTTGAACGATGTCGGTTCCTTTCACCTTACAAATTAGAAGCCGCAGCTTCCGAATAGCCCTCCCGGTTTACGTTCGAGGGTTTTGAAACGAAAAAACATTATCCAAAATATTTGAAAAAAGAACTTTTATTAGTAATTTGCACTCGCATTTGATACGCGAAGAAAGCTGCATCAAGGACGATATCGACTGAAATGTATGTATTTGTGCGCAGTCAGGTCAACAGGAGAAACGAGCCCCCGAAGGTCCGCCGCAAGCGGCATATCCCTTCCGGAGGCCTTTTTTTGCCGGAGAGGGAGAACCGTCGGAAAGCCCGGCTTCGGATCTTACGAATTCAAACCCCCGGTCCGAAATCCGATATCATTCCAATCGTGCAAACGGAAATATACCTATAATATATTAATCAATTAAAACCTGCTAACGAAAACCAGAAAAGACAAAGCCAAAACCTGACACATCGAAAAAAAGAGGAGTACGACTCCCGCAGACGAAAACTCAAACCTATTCTTTAATCTATGAGAACAAATTTCCAAAGCAAAACTTCCGGAATGCGTCGTTTGGTTGAACGCACCGCAGCCCTGCTGGTCCTGCTTTTCGCAGGTTCCGGAATAGCTATGGCTCAAGGGCTTACCGTTACCGGTCGTGTAACGAACACCGAGGGGGGGGGAATTCCTGGAGCCACCGTTGTCGTAAAGAGCGATAACACCCGGGGCACCACGACGGATGCCATGGGTGCCTATTCGCTCGAAGTAAAATCTCCGAACGACGTTCTGATCTTCAGCTTCATCGGTTACAAGACCGTCGAAGTTTCCGTAAACAACCGTACGACCATCAACGTCCAGATGAGCGAGGACGCCACCGAGATGGACGAAGTCGTGGTGATCGGTTACGGTACGCAGAAAAAGCAGTTCCTCGTAGGTTCTGTCTCGCAGGTCTCGAACAAGGAGCTGCTCAAGGCCCCGATGACCAACGTCTCGAACATGATGACCGGTAAACTCCCCGGCATCACGAGTATCCAGCGTTCGGGACAGCCCGGAGCCGACCAGACCTCGATTTTTGTCCGTGGCGTCTCAACCTTCAACAACTCGAGCCCGCTCTGTCTGGTGGACGGTATCGAGCGTATGATCAATACGGTCAATCCGAACGACATCGCTTCGATTACGATTCTCAAGGATGCCGCCACCTCGGCAATCTACGGTGTGCGCGGCGCCAACGGTGTCATCCTGATCACCACCAAGAGCGGTTCGGAAGGCGCCACGACCATCTCCTATGACGGCTCGGTAACCTTCACCACCAACACGGCTCTTCCCGAGTTCCTCAACGCCCAGGACTATATCGGCTGGCACAACAAGGCCCGTGAAATGGACGGCCTCGCCCCGATGTGGACCGACGAGGTAATCGCCAAGATGAAGGCCGACGGCACCTACGGCGAGACCGACTGGGTCAACAGCCTCTTCAAGGACTACGGCTTCACCCATCAGCACAATATCTCGGCTACGGGCGGAAACGACCGCATCAAGCACTACACGAGTGTCGGCATGATGAACCAGGACGGTATCGTGCCGAACACCTCCTACGACCGTATCAACATCCGCTCGAACATCGACGCCAAGATCGCCAAGAACATCAACTTCTCGATGAACGTGAGTGGATTCCGCGAGAACAAGAACGCTCCGGGATATTCCATCACCAATCAGTACGACTTCAACCCGATCATGCAGGCCTTCTATACCCTGCCGATCCTGGCCAAGACCTACAAGGGTCTGCCGCAGGGCTACATGAACGGCGCCTACACCCAGCAGCCTATCGCCGCAGTCGAGGACAGCGGTTATATCCGCGACACGCGCTGGCAGTTCGAGGGTAGTGCCAAGCTGGAGTACGACTTCAGCAGCATCGAGGCACTGAAGGGTCTGAAGGCAAGCGTCTTTGTAGCCTACGACTACTCCAACTCGACGAACCGCAACTACAACCGTCCGTTCCCGGTCATGTCCTTCTCGACCACGACTTTCGAATCGACCGAAACGACCGGTTCGGGTATCAACAAGCTGGGAACCTTCAACAAGTCCGCTTCGTGGGGCGACAGCTTCACGGTACGTCCTCAGCTGACCTATGAGCGCGAGTTCGGCAAGCACAACGTCAGCGGTCTGTTCCTCTACGAGCAGCGCAAGAACTACTCCGAGACGATGACCGGCTACAAGAACGGCTACTACTCCGACTATCCGGTCGATCTGTCGCACGGTACGACCTGGGAAGGTATCAACACGCCGGTCAGCGGCTCGTTCGGTGAGACGGGTATCGCCAGCTTCGCCGGTCGTTTCAGCTACGCCTACGATCGGAAGTACCTCGCCGAGTTCACTTTCCGCGCCGACGGCTCCTACAAGTTCGCTCCGCACAACCGCTGGGGATTCTTCCCCTCGGTAGCCCTCGGCTGGGTCGCTTCGGAGGAGGAGTTCTTCAAGCAGGCCCTTCCGAAGGTGGACTTCTTCAAGATCCGCGCATCGTACGGTGAGCTGGGTTCGGACGATACGGATGCATGGCTCTACATGCAGTCCTACAAATCGACCGCTCCTTCGTACAGCTATATCGTCGGCGGTACGGGACACACGGCCTACTACACCTCCAACTACGTCTATGACAACCTGACCTGGTCGCGTACGCACAGCTACAACATCGGTTTCGACCTGAGCGTCTGGGAGGGTAAACTCGGCATCGAGTTCGACTGGTTCTACAAACTCACGGACCACATCCTCGAGCAGGTAGGCGGCACATACGCTCCCTCGCTGGGCGGCAACGTACCGACCTATATGAACTCCGGTAAGGTGGACAACCGCGGATTCGAGCTCGTGCTCAAGCACCAGAACTCGTTTGCAAGCGGCTGGCGCTACTCGCTGACCGGAAGCCTCTCGTGGGCACGCAACCGCGTCCTCGCCAAGCACCTGGCAGACGATCACCCGATGTACCGCGCCGTCCTCGGCCAGCCGATGGGTTCGGTATACGGCTTCAAGGCCATCGGCCTCTTCCAGACCGAAGAGCAGATCGCCAATACGCCGACGGCTCCCTCGGGCGAGAAGCGCCTCGGCGACCTGATGTACGCCGATATCAACGGCGACGGCAAGATCGACAGCTCGAAGGACTTCGTGAAGATCGGCAACAGCTACACCCCCGAGATGAACTTCTCGCTCACGATGGACGTATCCTACAAGAACGTCTACCTGACGGCTCTGTGGCAGGGCGTAGCCATCTGCTCCTACCAGCTCAGTGCCGCCTACAACAGCGGTGTATTCGACAACACGATGTACACGCGTCCGTTCTACAGCAACGGCAACGCCCCCTACTACCTCGTGGAGGGTGCATGGCGTGAGGACAACCGCAATGCGGAGTACCCGCGTCTGAGCACGGTGGCCAACGGTAACAACGCCTGGCCGTCGTCGTGGTGGGTTCGCAACGGCGCCTACCTGCGTCTGAAGAACCTCCAGATCGGTTACACGCTGCCCAAGCACCTGCTCGGCAAGGCCGGCATCGAGCGTGTAAACATCTACCTCGCTGGAACCAACCTTCTGACGTTCAGCGCATTCAAGTATGTAGACCCCGAGATGCCGTCGGTGAACAACGGTTACTATCCGCAGCAGCGCACCTACAGCGTCGGAGTCAACCTCACCTTCTAAACTGTCAAAACTACGGAAATCATGAAAAAATCGATATTGATAATGGGTCTGGCAGCCGTTCTCGGCGGAAGTTCCTGTTCCGATGTCCTGGATCTGAACCCGGGAGACCGGTTCTCCCCGGCTACGGTCTGGTCGTCGACGACTACCGTGGACAACTATGTGCTCGGCCTCTACTCGATCATCAGTACCAGCTCGGAGGTCTACGGAACGGGTTCGCCCAAACTCTCGGATGCCTTCTCCGACATTCTGAAGTGCGGTGACTGGGACCAGTACGGCACAAGCTTCAACAAGGCGCTCTTTCAGTCATCAGCCTTCAACAG
The DNA here is from genome assembly GCA_019115605.1 of Candidatus Alistipes faecigallinarum. Taxonomy (GTDB): domain Bacteria; phylum Bacteroidota; class Bacteroidia; order Bacteroidales; family Rikenellaceae; genus Alistipes; species Alistipes faecigallinarum. The sequence continues at coordinate 80,943 of DXDG01000003.1, read as the reverse complement.
CACCAGCGCCGGTGCCTTCGAATGCTGGGCCTCGCACTACGACCGCATCCGCCGCGAGAACGAGTTTCTGCGCGATGCCCCCGCCTACAAGGATAAGTTCGGCGAGGATTGGATCAACACCCGCATGGCCGAGGTGCGCTTCTGCCGCGCCTACGCCTACTTCCTGCTCTGCCGCGTCTACGGAGGTGTCATCCTCCGCACCGAGGTGGACGGCCCCGATCAGAACGACAAGGCCCGTTCGTCCGAGGAGGATTGCTGGGATTTCATCATCACCGAGCTTCAGGAGCTGGCCCCGATGCTCCCCATGGGCAACAAGGGCACCGCTGACGACTGGGACAGCTCGAACTACGGACGTGTTACGCAGCAGTCGGCCTACGGCTTCCTGAGCCGCGTGGCCCTCTACGCACAGCGTTGGGACGTAGCCGTGGATGCCGCCCGCAAGGTGGCCGAGTGCGGTGCCGACCTCGACTGGTCGGGATACGCCAACGTCTTCAACGGCGATCTGCAGAACAACAAGGAGATCCTGCTGGCCGTGGATTTCGCTCAGGATGTCATTACGCACCGCTACGATCTGTATGTACGCCCGAGCGGCGACGGCAAGACGAACGGTTATACCCTCTACTCGATCTACGCCCCCACGAGCGAGCTGGTGGACAGCTACGAGATGGCCGACGGTACGGAGTTCAGCTGGGAGAAGTACGGCAGCAACCCCTACGAGAACCGCGAACCGCGTTTCTATGCCACGATCCTCTACAACGGAGCTTCCTGGATGGGCCGCACGATCGAGAGCTATGTCGGCGGTCTGGACGGCTACAAGGAGTATGAGGATGCCGGTGCGGCCAATACGACCGTAACGGGTTACTACCTGCGCAAATACCTCAAGAACGACGATACGAGCTGGATCACCCGCTACTCGGACCAGACGTGGATCCTGATCCGCTACGCCGAGGTGCTGCTCAACAAGGCCGAGGCACTCGCCGAGCTGAACTGGAGCCAGAACAGCGCCGAGGCGCTGCAGGCCCTCAACGACGTACGCCGCCGCGTGGGCCTTCCCGCCCGTCAGACGGCTGACAAGGAGCAGTTCATGGAGTACCTGCGCCACGAGCGTATGGTCGAGCTGGCCGGCGAGGGCTTCCGCTACTGGGATCTGCGCCGCTGGCGCCTGGCTGTGGATGTCATCAACGGCAGCAACGTTCACGGCGTGAAGATCACCAAGAACGCGGACAACACCTTCACCTATGAGCAGGTGGATGCCGACGCCGGAAACAAGCGTATCTTCTACGAGCGCTACTACCACTTCGCCATTCCCGAGGACGAGCGCTCGAAGAACCCGCTCTGCACCAACAACGAGGGATGGGTATAATGTCAATCAAGAAAAAAAGAACTGACTATGAAACTTCGTAAATATCTTGCCGTACTGGCTACCGCCGCATTTGCGGTATTTGCTGCGGGGTCGTGCGCCGAGCCCGACGATGAAATCCTCCACACCGACAGCCGGATCCTCTCGATCGAGATCCAGCCGGCCGAAGGTGGCGCAGGAATCGCGGGTGTCATCGACGAAACTACGGGAGAGATCTATTTCCCGATTCCCAAGAAAGACCGCGAGAAGTACGACATCACCTGCCTGATGGTCCGTGCCGAAGTCGAATACGACACCTTCATCAACCCGTCGCTGACCGGGCTGAAGGACCTGTCTGACCGCGACAACCCGTTCACGATCACCGTAACAGCCGGGGACAAGGGCTCGCGCACCTATTCGCTCTGGGCCTTCTACACCCGCCGATAACCCCCAAGTACTAACAAAAACAACAAAAAAACCGATATGAAAACCTTATTGAAATCCCTCGCTTATGCCGCGCTGGCCGGGTTTGCCCTGACCGGATGCTCGGATGACGACACCACGCCCAAAGGCGAAGACGTGGATCGCGGCGACAAGGCCTGCCGCATCGAGACCTTCATTCTGAACCTCGACAGCGAAACGACCATCACCGGCGACGTCTACGACTACGACAAGTCGATCGACCTGGCCTATACGACCGATCAACTGGAGCTGATGAAGTCCGCAACGGCTACGCTCACCCTCTCGGAAGGCGCCACCGTATCGCCCGATCCTTCGCAGCCGGCAGACTACACGCAGCCCATATCGTTCACCGTAACGGCCAAGGACGGGAAGACGACCCGCACCTACACGACCAAGCCCGTGGAGAAGGTGGTAGAACTCTACACGAAGGTTGAAGCCGCCCTCTCGAAGACCACGACCGAAATGGGTCTCGGCTCCATAACCACCAGCGCTTCGGAGTACAAGTTCATCGGCGTGAGCGGTGACAAGCTCGTCATCGGCACGAAGGTATTCGACTACAAGACATTTGCCGAGGTCGGCGAACTGAACATGACCGGTTATACCGACCAAAAAATGACCGGTATGGCCAACGACCATGCCGGCAACCTGATTGCCGCCGTTACCCCGACCGGTGAGGGTACGCCTCCGACGACGATCATCTGCTGGCGCAACGGCTGGGATCAGGCCCCTTCGGAGTACATCAAGTCGGAAGGAAGCTTCATCGGCAAGCTGATCTCCGCAGGCGGTAACATCTTCGAGGGTCAGGGCATTGTAAGCGCCATGGGCGGACCTGGCCCAGCAGGTGCACACTTCGTATTCGAGCGCCTGGACGGCAATGCTAACGCCTTCCACGCCGTGGAGACCAAGCACCCGTCGAACGACGGCAACTGGTCGCAGATGATCTCGCCCTGCTCGAGCGATCCGCTGGGCACCTGGTTCATGTTCGATCCTGTTTCGGGAGGTTGCGAAATTTACACCTGGACCGGATGGACCGCACCCAACTCGATCTCCATGACGCAGATCCCGGGTGTGCTCTCCGGCAAGGGCCCGGCCAACTGGGGTAACTTCACGCTGGGTGCAATCCGCGGATTCACCTACAACGATACGGCATATGCAGCCATCGTAACAGCCGGATGGCCCGAGACCTACATCTCGGTAGTCGATGCCAACGGTGAATTCCTGCTCAACCCCAACGACACCATCACGACCGCTCCTCACACGGGATCCGAGGCGATCATGCAGATCACCTATGCATACGATGAGGAGAAGAACGAAGGCTATGTCTTTGTTCTCGAGCCCGGTGTATTCGTAAAGAGCTGGAAGCTGACCGTTTCCGCCGAGTAAGACCTCTTCTTCGGGAAAATGCTGTCCGCACGGCGGACGGCGTTTTCCCGAAACCCTTTACAATCCGCGTTTTTCCGGCCCGGGGCCGCCCCGGCCGGAGAGATGCGGATCTTTTAAAATGGCAAAACGACAAATCCGATTCATACATCAGTAGTTAGGTTTATGAAATTCCGCATTCACATTCTGGCAGCACTTTTGGCGGCTGTCGCATGCTCGGCCTGCAACGGGGGCTCACAGAATCCGCCCCAGGCCCGGGAGAGCAAATTCGCCAAATACCTCTGGTTCGATGCCGAGGCCAACTTCGCACGCTTCGCCTCGCAGGATTCGATCCGCTACTGGCTCGACCGCACGGTCGAGGCCGGATTCAACCGCATCGTCGTCGATGTGAAACCCGTCGAGGGCGACGTGCTTTACAAAAGCGACTTCATGCCCGAGCTTGTGGATTTCCGCGGCACGAAGGTAGACCGCACCTGGGACTACCTGCAGGTCTTCCTCGACGAAGCCGCCAAGCGCAACCTGCGGGTTACCGTCTCGACGACGATCTTCCCGGTAGGACTTACGGCAACCCGCCAGGGCCCCGTCTACCGCGACTCGACATTTGACGGACGCACCTGCATCCAATACAAACCCGAAGGAATGATGGATATCCGCGACGACAAGCCCGTCGATATCGCCTTCCTCAACCCGGCGATGCCCGAGAACCAGGAGTGGGCCCTGCGCTTCGTCCGCGAGATCCTCACCAAATACCGCTTCGATGCCTATGCCCTCGACTACTGCCGCTATCCGGGTGCTACGGCCGATTTTTCGGAGTTCTCGCACCGCGATTTCGAGAAGTTCCTCGGACACGCCGTCGAGCGCTTCCCGGAGGATATTTTCACCTATGACAAGGATGGAAACCGCGTCCCGGGCAAATACTACAAGCAGTGGTGGGAGTACCGCGCCAAGGTCATCCGCAACTTCATTGCCCGCGTACGCAGCGAAATCGACTCGCTGCAGCCCGGCGTAGAGCTCGAATACTGGGCCGCCTCGTGGCTCCATGCCATCCATGCAAACGGACAGAACTGGGCAAGTCCCCGCTCGGACTTCTCGCGCGAGTACCTCGACAGCTGGGCAACGCCGGGCTACAAGGAGGCCGGATTCGCCGACCTGCTCGACGTATTCATCACGGGAACCTATCTTGAGCGTGTCTGGGGCGCAGACGACCCCGAATCGATCGAGTTCGGTCTGAACCGCTCGCTGCGCGACGTGCAGGGCGACTGCACGGTCTACGGATCGCTCTATGCGAAGAACCATCTTGACCAATTCGACGACGCGGTGTATCTTTGTCTTCAGAAGACAAAGGGTGTGATGGTCTTCGACATCGTACAGGTAATCGACAACAACCTTTGGGATGCCATCCGGCGGGGCATAGACCGCGCCGAGGCCGAAGAGGCTGAAACGGATGCCGCACCCCGGAACCAATAAAACCGACAAACGACATGATCCTTACAATCAAACGACTGTTTCCGGTGCTGTGCGCCCTGCTGCTGATCGGGGCCGGCGCCTGCTCGGAGGAGCACCAGACCCCGCCGCCGATCGACAGCGGTGAAGAGGATGGCGAGGAGAAGCCCGTCGAACCGGACGACAAGCCGGTAAGCGAAAAGGAGAAGATGCTGTGGTTCGATGCCGAAGCCAACTTCGACCGCTTCCGGACCCAGCAGGGCATTACGGAGATGCTCGACAAGACCGTGGAGGCCGGATTCAACAAGATCGTCGTGGACGTAAAACCCGTCGAGGGCGATGTCCTCTACGAGAGTTCGTTCATGACGCAGGCAACGCAGATCGGCGACGTCAGCGTTCCGAACCGCGGCTGGGACTACCTGCAGTTCTTCCTCGACGAGGCCCACAAGCGCGGTCTGAAGGTTACCGTCTCGACGACGATCTTCCCGATGGGTATGCCCAACCGCCGGCAGGGGCCCGTATACCGGGATGCGAAGAAGTGGGAAGGCATGACCTGCCTGCAGAATAAGCCCCGCAGCGGCGGAGGCAGCCAGATGGTGGATATCAAGGATGATCCCACAAAGGTGGCGGCCTTCCTCAACCCGGTGCTGCCCGAAGTCCGCGAATTCGCGTTGAAATTCATCCGCGAGATCGTTACCAACTACGACTTCGACGCCTATGCACTCGACTACTGCCGCTTCCCGGACAACCAGAGCGATTTCTCGGAGGCCTCGAAGAGTGCTTTCGAGGATTACATCAAGGCCAGTGTCGGCACCTGGCCCGATGACGTCTTCACCTACGATGCCTCGGGAAATATCGTTCCTGGCGTCTACTACAAGCAGTGGTGGGAGTTCCGCTCGATGATCATCCGCGACTTCGTGGCCGAGGTGCGCCGCGAAATCAAGGCCATCAAGTCCGACGTGAAGCTCGAGTACTGGGCCGCCTCGTGGTGGGGAGCTCTCTATGCCAACGGGCAGAACTGGGCCAGCAACTCATACATGCCTCTTGAGGATGTCGAATCAAGCTATTACTACATCTGGTGCTCGAACAACTACTACCGGACCGGATTCGCCGAAGAACTCGATACATTCCTGCTCGGCGCCTACCTCGAACGCATCTACGGCGCCGATGACAACGAGTCGGTCGAGTACGCCATCAACCGGGCCGAGCGCATGTTGCGCAACGCCTGCACCATGTACGGCACCATCCAGTGCGCAGATCCGAATTTCGACATCGAGGAGGCCTGCTACTACTGTCTCAAACGCACGGCCGGACTGATGGTCTTCGATATCGTACATGTAATCAACAACAACAAGTGGTCCGCCATCAAGCGCGGTATCGACCGTGCCCTGGCCGAGGACAGGGCGAACGAATAACGCAATGACGAAACCAACGACAATACGAACCATGAAACAACTGCTTCTTCTTGCCGCTGCGCTGACGGCCGCAACCGCGATATCAGCCAAGGATTACAAGGTCGCCTCACCCGACGGACAGATCGAGGTCAAGGTCTCTACCTACCCCGAGCTGCGCTGGAGCGCCTCGCGAGCCGGCGAGCCGCTGCTCGACGAGAGCCGTATCGGGATGACCTTTGCCGGAGAGGTTCCCCTGGGAGCGGCGCCGGCCGTACGGAGTGCCCGGACGAAGGCCATCGACGAGCGTTCGACGGCCGAGGTCCCCACCAAGTTCCGCGAGCTGCACGACCGCTGCAACGAACTCGAAATCGCCTTCCGCGGCGACTGGGCCCTGCGCATGCGCGTCTATGACAATGGTGTGGCCTACCGCTTCGAGACCTCGCGCAAGGGTGATGCGGTGGTCGTGGACGAGACTGCGGAGTTCAATTTCGCCGCCGACAACGACACCTACTGGACCCGCGAGCGCAACCCGGACTTCATCTCCCACTGCGAAGCCTTCTTCGAGCGCAAGCGCCTCTCGGAGCTCGAGCGTTCGGTCTATGCCTTCCTGCCGGTCTACTTCGCCACGCCCCAGGGCACGCGCATGGTCGTTACGGAGACCGATCTGGAGGATTACCCCTGCATGTTCCTCTTCGGAGGCGAGGGCAGCAAGCTCCATGCGGAGTTTCCGCCCGTGGTGCTCGAAAGCCGCCTGAAGGAGGGTTCGGACCGCAACGAGGAGTTCCTGCGCAAGGCCGACTACATCGCCGCGACGAAGGGCACGCGTACCTATCCGTGGCGTGTGGTTACGATCGACGGTAGCGACCGCGAGCTGCTCGAAAACTACCTTCCCTACCAGCTGGCCGCCCCGGCCATCGAGGGTGATGCCTCGTGGGTGCGTCCCGGAAAGATCGCCTGGGACTGGTGGAACGGGCTCAACGTCTACGGGGTCGATTTCCAGTCCGGCGTGAACACCGCAACCTACAAGTATTTCATCGACTTCGCCGCAAAGTACGGCATCGAGTACATCCTCCTTGACGAGGGCTGGTCCGTGAGCACGCTCAACATCCGCGAGCCGCGCAAGGAGGTCGATCTGCAGGAGATCATCCGCTACGGCAACGAAAAGGGGGTCGGCGTCGTGCTCTGGACGCTCTGGAACCCGATGAAGAAGGATCTCGAAGGCATCCTCGACACCTATCAGAAATGGGGTGTCAAGGGCATCAAGATCGACTTCATGCAGCGCTCCGACCAGGAGATGGTCAATTTCTACGAGCAGATCGCCCGGGCGGCCTTCGACCGCGGGCTACTGGTCGACTACCACGGTTCGTTCAAGCCTGCGGGCCTGCAGCGCAAATACCCCAACGTCCTGTCGTTCGAGGGTGTTTACGGCATGGAGAACGACAAGTGCTCGAAGGATATCACCCCGGGACATGACTGCGTGCTTCCCTTCACGCGCATGGTTGCCGGCCCGATGGACTACACGCCTGGCGCCACGGTGAACGCCACGGCCGCCGACTTCTCGATCAGCTGGAGCCACCCCATGAGCCAGGGAACCCGCGCCCATCAGGCGGCACTCTACGTCGTCTACGAAAGTCCGCTGCAGATGCTCTGCGACTCGCCGTCGCACTACCTCCGCACGCCCGAGTTCACCGGATTCATCGCCGCCATACCTACCGTCTGGGACGAGATCGTGGCCCTGCACGCCTCGGCCGGCGAGTATGTCGCCGTGGCACGCCGCAACGGCGACAAGTGGTACATCGGCGCCATCACCGACTGGACGGGCCGCGATCTGGAGATCGACCTCTCGTTCCTCGGCGAGGGCAGCTACCGCATGCAGAGTTTCGAGGACGGCGTGAATGCCGATGTCTATGCCCAGGATTTCCGCACGGCGGAGCGTGCCGTAAGCCGCAACGACCGCATGACGATCCACCTCGCCTCCGGAGGCGGATGGGCCGCCATACTGACCCCTGAAAAGTAGCGGACGATGAAAGGCTGCCTGCTGAAAGCACTTCTCGCGGGAGCGTTGCTCGCCTCGGGGCTGCTCTTTGCAGCCCCGGCGGCGGGCGCCCCGAGGGAGTTGCGGGGCCGCGTAACGGCAGAGGGCCGGGGCGTGGCCGGAGTCCGCGTTACGGACGGGCACCGCTTCGTCGAAACCGACCGCCGGGGTTGCTATCGCCTGCCGGCCACCGAGGAGGCGGAATTCGTCTACCTGACCCTGCCCGACGGCTATGAGATTCCCGCCCGGGAGGGTGCCGCCACGCTCTACCGTCGCATCGACCCGGAGCAGCCGGCGCATTACGACTTCACGCTCCGGCGCTCCGCGAAGGATATGACACGCCACCGGCTGCTCCTCGTGGCCGATCCGCAGGTCTACTTCGAGCAGGAGCTCGACAGCGTCCGCCGTGCTGCCGCCGACATGCGGCGAACGGCTGCGGACGGCATGGAGACCTTCGGCGTCGCCTGCGGCGACATCATCGGCGACATCACCCGCAAGCCGCTGCTCTTCGAACCCGTGCGCGATGCGCTCGCCGAAAGTGGCACACCCTTCTTCTACGTCTTCGGCAACCACGACATGGATGTCGATGCCCGGTCGAACGACTACTCGAAAGAGTCGTTCAAGGAGCGTTTCGGACCCACCTACTACTCCTTCGACCGCGGCCGGATCCACTATGTCGTCCTCGACGACGTCTTTTTCCTTGCCCGCGGATACCTCTACACGGGGTACCTCGAAGAGCGGCAGCTCCGATGGCTTGAAGAGGACCTTGCAGCCGTACCGCACGGCCGCACCGTCGTTGTCTGCTTCCACATCCCCACCTGGTCGCGCGCCGCACGGCAGGGTGAATGGGGCAAGGAGGAGGCCAACAAGGTGCTCAACAACCGCCGGGCGCTCTACAAGCTGCTCGAACCCTACCGGGCGCACATTCTCTCGGCCCACGAGCACTACAACGAGAACTACCGGCCCGTGGAGCATGTCTTCGAGCATGTGCACGCCCCGTTGAGCACGCTCTTCTGGCAGACTCCCTGGAGCATGGACGGCATTCCGGCGGGATATGCCGTCTACGAGGCCGACGGCGACAAGCTGACCTGGTACTGGAAGGCCGTCGATTACGACCGCGGCCGTCAGTTCTCGGCCTACGCCGTGGGGGCCGACCGTCGCAAGCCGGAGGCCGTAACGGTCAATGTCTGGAACTACGACCCGGCCTGGAAGGTGCGCTGGTACGAGAACGGCGAGCCGCGGGGCGAGATGACCCAATATACGGGTTACGACGCCTCGATCGCCGACTATGTCGCCCTCCACAGCCAGGAGTTCAAATACAAGTATATCGGCGCCGACCGCACCGAGCACCTCTTCATGGCCGTACCCTCGTCGCCCGAAGCCGACGTGCGCGTGGAGGTCGAGGACCGCTTCGGCAACCGCTACCTGTGGTCCGGGAAGGAGGGTTACACCTTCCGCCCGGCCGCCGAAAACCCGAACGAATAAAAACCAACGACACGATGAAACGATACCTTACGCTGATTGCCGCCGCCGCTGCGGCGCTCGGTCTCGCGACGGGATGCAGCCCCCGCAGCGCCTCGGTCAGCTCGCCCGACGGGAGCCTCTCGCTGGAGGTCTCCGTGCGCGACGGCCGCGTCGGCTACACGCTCCACCGCGAGGGGAAAGCCCTGCTCGACTTCTCGACACTGGGCTTCGAACTGAAGGATGCTCCGGCCCTGCGCGACGGGCTGGAGATCTGCGGCACGGAAACGGACTCCTTCGACGAGACCTGGGAACAGGTCTGGGGCGAGGAGCACTTCGTCCGCAACCACTACAACGAACTGACCGTCTCGCTGCGCGAGCAGCAGGCCCCGAACCGCCGCTTCGACGTGGTCTTCCGCCTCTTCGACGACGGCATGGGATTCCGCTGCGAGTTTCCCGAACAGCCCGGCCTCGGGGAGTTCGTCATCATGGACGAGCTGACCGAGTTCCGCTTCCCGGAGGACCACATGGCCTGGTGGATGCCCACGCGCGAGCCCTACTACGAGAGCATCGCCCGCCACACGCCCATCTCGCAGATGGATACGGTGAATACGCCGCTGACGATCGAGTGCGCCGACGGGGAGTTCCTCGCGCTGCATGAGGCGAATCTGACGGACTACGCCAAGATGAGCCTCTATCCCGTGGATGGCGGCACGACGCTGCGCTGCTACCTCACGCCCTGGTCGAACGGCGTGAAGGTCTATGCCCGGACGCCGTTCCGCACGCCGTGGCGCACGATCATCGTCGGCGATAAGCCGGGCGACCTCGTAACCTCGCGGCTGATGCTCAACCTCAACGAGCCCTCGAAGATCGAGGACACCTCGTGGATCCGCCCGATGAAGTACATCGGCATCTGGTGGTCGATGCACCTCTTCCAGGAGACCTGGGCACAGGGCCCGAACCACGGCGCCACGACCGAAAACATGATGCGCTACATCGACTTCGCCGCGGAGAACGGTATCGAAGGGGTGCTGGCCGAGGGCTGGAACGTCGGCTGGGACGGCGAGTGGACCAAAAACAGCGACAAGATCCGCTTTGCGGAGCCCTACCCCGACTTCGACATCGCCCGGATCGCCGACTACGCCGCCAAAAAGGGCGTGCAGCTGATCGGCCACCACGAGACGGGCGCCAACACGAAGAACTACGAGGCGCAGATGGAGGAGGCCTTCGCCTTCTGCCGCCGCTACGGCATCCATGCCGTCAAGACCGGTTATGTCAATGTCCTGATGGACGGCAAGGAGCTCCACGACAGCCAATACGGCGTGCGCCACTACCGCAAGGTGATCGAGACGGCTGCCCGCTACAACATCATGATCGACAACCACGAACCCGTCATGCCGACGGGCCTCGAACGCACCTGGCCCAACCTGATGACCCAGGAGGGTGTGCGCGGCCAGGAGTACAACGCCTGGTCGCCCGACGGCGGCAACCCGCCCGAGCATACGACCGTCGTACCGTTCCTGCGCGGTCTGGCCGGACCGATGGACTACACGTTCGGCACATTCGACTTCTCGAATCCCATATCGCCCTTTGCCCGCGTACAGTCGACCATTGCCCGCGAGCTGGCTCAGTATGTGGTGATCTACAGCCCGATGCAGATGGCTTCGGACCTCCCGGAGCACTACGCCGGGCAGCCCGCCTTCGCCTTCATCCGCGACGTGGCGACCGACTGGGAGCGCACTCTCGTGCCCCAGGCCGTCATCGGCGACTACTGCGTCTTCGCGCGCCAGAAGCGTGATTCGCAGGAGTGGTTCCTTGGTGCCATCACCGACGAGACCCCCCGCACGCTGACCGTCGCACTGGACTTCCTCGACCCGCAGACGAGTTACAAGGCGCAGATCTACGCCGACGGCGAGAAGGCCGACTGGAAGACGAACCCCTGCGACGTGGCGATCAGTGAACGCCAGGTCGTTGCCGGCGACTCGCTGCAGATCCGCATGGCCTCGGGCGGCGGATGCGCCATCCGCTTCGTACCCGAACCGCAAAAATAAAAAGAGTCCGGACCCGCGTGTCGCACAGGCATGCGGGTCTTCATTTCCAAACCCCAAAGAGAGATCCGAACATGAAAAAATACCTTTTGGCGGCAGCCTGGCTGCTGCTTGCGGCAGGCACGGCCGAGGCGCGCAAGACGCAGATGCACTTCACGCCGGCCACGGCCCCGGAGATCCGTTTCGTGGGCCGCTCGGCAACGGGCCCCGACGGCGAGAGGTCGTTCGACTGGAGCGGCACCTACTTCACCTTCCGTTTCGAAGGGCGCCGCTGCGCCATGCGCGCCTCGGACACCAAGCGCAACTACTACAACGTCTTCATCGACGGGCGCCGGCACGGCACGGTGGCCGTCGCGGGCAGCGACACGACGATCCTGCTGGCCGACGGCCTTTTGCGCGGCGAGCACACGGTGCTCGTGCAGAAACGCACCGAAGGCGAGCAGGGCCGCACGACGCTGTACGGCATTCTGACCGACCAGGCGCTGCTCCCGGCACCCGCTGCGCCGGGACGCCACATCGAGTTCATCGGCGACTCGCACACCTGCGGCTACGGCACCGAGGGCAAATCGCCCAAGGAGCCCTTCACCCCCGAAACCGAGAACTGCAACCTGGCCTGGGGGTGCATCATCGCCCGCTACTTCGATGCCGACTACACGCTCATCGCCCACTCGGGGCAGGGCATGGTCCGCAACTGGGGCGACCGTCCCGAAGGTTCGGCCTGCACGATGCGCGAGCGGCTGACCCGGACGTTCGACATGGAGGAGGAGCCGCAGTGGAACTTCGCAGGCTACCGGCCCGACATCGTGGTCATTAAGCTCGGCTCGAACGACTACAGCGAGGACATATCGCCCTCGAAGGAGGCCTTCAACGGGGCCTATGCCGAGGCGCTGCGCAAGCTCCGCAAGGCCTACGGCGACGTGCCGGTGCTGTGTGTCGCCCCGTGTGAGAACACCACGGTCTACGGGCACCTGAAGGAGCTGCTCGAAGAGCTGCAGGACCCGAACCTGCACTGCATGGTGCTCACCCCCGGCCTCTTCAACTGGGACAGCGACATGGGCGCCAACTTCCACCCCAACCACCGCGGACACCGGAAGATGGCCTCGGCGGTCATCCCCTACATTGCCACCATCACGGGGTGGGAGATGCCCGAAAAAGTCGTATATTAGCAGTGCTTTTTCTTAAACCGAACACAACATGAACAGCAACCTGAAAAAACTCCTGCTCTGCGCCGCAGGGCTCTTTACGGCGACGCTCTGCGCCGCACAGAAACCGGCCGACTGGGCGAATTTCGGCCGCTTCGAGGCCGACAACGCCGCCCTCACGGCCGCACCGAAGGTCGTCCTGATGGGCAACTCGATCACCGAGGGGTGGATCGGCAAGCACCCCGAATTCTTCAGCAGCCACGGCTATGTCAGCCGCGCCATCAGCGGACAGACCACCTCGCAGATGCTCGTGCGCTTCCGCGCCGATGTCGTCGAGCTCCAGCCGCAGGTCGTGGTGATCTGCGCCGGCACGAACGACATCGCCCAGAATACGGGCTACATCTCGCTCGAACACATTCTGGACAACCTCCAGTCGATGGTCGATCTGGCCCGCGCCCACGGCATCCGGCCGATTCTCTGCTCGGTGCCGCCCACCGGCGACTTCCCGTGGAACCCCGGGCTGGAGCCCGCGCCGAAGATCATCCGTCTGAACGAGATGATCAAGGCCTATGCCGACGAGGAGGGCATTCCCTATGTCGATTACCACACGCAGATGGCTGCCGAGGACGGTTCGATGATCGCCGCCTACACCAACGACGGCGTCCATCCGACCGAAGCGGGTTACGTGGTCATGGAGCGCATCCTGCCGCCCGTCGTGGAGCAGGTGCTCGCCGAGATCGGCAGGTAGACACGCCTTCGGCCATGCAAAAAAGAGGTGCGGACCATCTGCAGGTCCGCACCTCTTTTTGCGTATCGCCGGGTTGCCTACCGATGCTGGGGACGCAGCAGGTCCTGCACCACCTTGACGGGCGAGAAGGTCGTTACCGGCACGTCGACGAAGACCGTATTCCAGCGTGCCATGGCGCCGTTCCACAATCCGGGAAGCTCCTGGGCGCGCAACGGACGTCCGCCCGAGGATTTCGACGAGATGAAGCCCGTCGAGGGATCCGTATAGCGCCGCAGGTCGAACTTGCGGCCCTTCGAGTCGCGGACGCCGCAGACCAGATCCACCGGATTGAAGTGCGTGGCGCCCTGCATGAGCGGCTGGTTGTCGGGGCCGATCTGGCTCGACTCGGCAATCTGCAGCGATTCGGTGCCGTCGGGATTCGAGACCCAAAAGGGGCCGCCGCCCGGCTCACCCTCGTTGCGGACCATGCCGCAGACGCGGATCGGCCGGTCGAGGATGCTGCGCAACAGCGCCGAATCGTAATCGGCCGGGAGCTTGACCTGCAGGTGCTGCTCGACGAAGGCGGCAATCGCCTCCAGATCGGCACCTCCGACCTCCAACGCCTTCAGGCATTCGAACGCACGCTCCTGCAGGTCGAGCAGCACGCCGGCCAGCATCTTCTTGCAGCAGACCGTATCGCCGCGCTGTGCGTCGGTCGTAACGTTGTCGATGTTCTTGATGAAGATCACGTCGGCGTCGATCTCGTTCAGGTTCTCGATCAGCGCGCCGTGGCCTGCGGGACGGAAGAGCAGCGTGCCGTCCTCCTGGCGGAAGGGCGTATTGTCGGGATTGACGGCCACCGTGTCCGTCGAGGGCTTCTGCACCGAAAACGAGATGTCGTAATGCACGCCGAAGCGCTTTTCATAAACGGACACCTTCTCGGCAAGCAACGCCTCGAAGGCCGCCCGGTGCTCGGGCGAAACGGTGAAGTGGATGCGCACCGCGCCGTTCGAGGCGGCATAGGCGGCCCCTTCGACCAGGTGCTCCTCGACCGCCTTGCGGGCCCCTTCGGGATAGGCGTGGAAGGTTACCAGACCCTTGGGTTTATGGCCGTAGCCGAGGCCGTCGTTCACGATGGCATTCACCGTCGCCCGGTCGTCGGCACCGGCCGGAAGCACCGCCTCCAGTTCGGGCCAGAAGGCAAACTCGTGCAGGTGCGCGAGCAGGGTGTCGATCCCCTTGCCGCGCTTGCCCTCGTTCACAAACTCGAACAGCTCCTTGAACATGCGCGTCGCGGCTCCCGACGCCGGAACGAACTTTACGATACCCAGCCGGGCGGCTTCACGTTCGTAACGGGCAACGGCGGCATCGGCCTGCGCCGCATCGAGCATCGTGATGCCGTCGCCGGGCGAGGCGGCCCGCACGACCTTCAGAAAAGGAAATCCCCGGCGGAAATTCTCCAACTGCTCCTCGACCTGACCGAGGGTCAGGCCGTGGGTCTGAATCTGCTGCAAATCTTTCTCGTTGAACATGGGTTCTATTTTTTGGTTTGTTGATCCGATACCACGGTTCCCCGCCCGCCTCCCGGCCCGGGCATGCCGGCCGTAAAAAGCGAAGCGAAAAGGGAGGAAATCACCGGTCGGAGGAGGGCTTCGCCGCCCCGATCATTCAAAGTTACTAAATAATTCCTAACTTTGCACATATGATCCGAGAATTTACCCATATCGACCTGCGCGACCGCAACAGTTTCGGCGTCGGGCAGCGGGCCGCACGGCTCGTCGAGTTCGAAACGCCCGACGACCTGCGCGAACTCTTCCGCGGGGGCATCCCCGAACGGTGGTATGTCCTGAGCGGCGGCAACAACATCCTCTTCACCCGCGACTACGACGGCGTGCTCATCACCCCCGTGGGCCGGCAGATCACCCCCCTGCTCGACGACGGAGAGTCGGTTCTCGTACGCGCCGAGGCGGGTGTCGAGTGGGACGACCTGGTCGAGTGGGCCGTCGAACGCGGACTGTGGGGCATCGAGAACCTCTCGCTCATCCCCGGCAAGGCGGGTGCCGCGCCGGTCCAGAATATCGGGGCCTACGGCTGCGAGGCGAAGGATGCGATCGAGCGGGTCGAGATGTTCTGCGTCGAGACGGGCGCGATGCTTACGCTCGACGGCGGCCACTGCGGCTTCGCCTACCGCGAGAGCGTCTTCAAGCACGAACTGCGGGGCCGCGTCATCATCACCTCCGTCGTGCTGCGGCTCCACCGCACGCCACAGCCGAAGCTGGGCTACGGGGATGTCGAGCGCGAGGTGGAGGCCCGGGGCGGCGCCTCGCTGCGCAACATCCGCGAAGCGATCTCGGCAATCCGCCGGGCGAAGCTCCCCGACCCGAAGCAGACGGGCAACGCGGGAAGTTTCTTCAAGAACCCCGTCGTCGAGGCGCCGGTGGCCGAGCGGCTGCTGGCACAATGGCCCGACATGCCGCACTACCCTGCTCCGGAGGGTCGCGTGAAGCTCGCCGCAGGGTGGCTCATCGACCGGGCCGGCTGGAAGGGCCGCAGCGAGGGACACGTCGGCGTCCACGAGCGTCAGGCCCTGGTGCTCGTGAACCGCGGCGGCGCCACGGGCAGCGAGGTGCTCGCCTTTGCCCGGAAGGTCCAGCAGGCCGTGCACGAGCGCTTCGGCGTGGAGATCGACACGGAGGTGAACATCCTCTGAAAAACAGCCCATCAAAAAAACACCCGATATGACCTCACTGACAGACGCCTTCAGCCATTACATCGAGGAGAACCATCTGGTTACGCACGACGACCGGATCCTGCTCACCGTCTCGGGCGGTGTGGATTCGATGGTCATGCTCTCGCTCTTCACCCGCTGCGGATACTCGGTGGGCGTCGCCCACTGCAACTTCCAGCTGCGGGGCGCCGAGAGCGACGAGGACGAGGTGCTCGTCGAGGAGGAGGCGAAGAAGTACGGCGTACCGTTCTACAACAAGCGTTTCGAGACGGCGGCCGAGATGGAGCGCACGGGCGAATCGATGGAGATGGCCGCACGGCGGCTGCGCTACGCCTGGTTCGACGCCCTGAGCCGCGAATACGGCTACACGGCCATCGCAATCGCCCACCATGCCGACGACTCGATCGAGACCTTCTTCATCAACCTGCTGCGCGGCACGGGGCTCCGCGGCCTGACGGGCATCTCGACCCAGGTCGGACATATCATCCGCCCGCTGATGTTCGCCTCGCGCAAGGAGATTCTCGAATACGCCGTGGCAAACCGCATCCCCTTCCGCGAGGATTCGTCAAACCGTTCGACCAAATACCTGCGCAACAAGATCCGCCTCGGGCTCATCCCCCGCATCCGGGAGATCAACCCCAAGTTCACGGAGCTGATGCGCGGCAACCTCGAACGGCTTACCGACGCACAGCTCTTCATCAACCACGGCATCGAGCGCATCCACGCGCTGGTCGTCGAACACCGCGACGGCATCGACACGATCTACCCGGAACGCATCGACCCGGCCTTCCCGCAGCAGTTCGTCATCTACGAGCTGCTCAACTCCTCCTACGGGTTCAAGGGCGACACGGTGGATGCCCTGTGCCGGGCGCTGAAGCAGGGCGCCACCGGAAAACGCTTCTACGCCCGCGACCGCGTGGCGGTGATCGACCGCGGACGGATCGTCGTGGCGCCGATCGCCCCGGACGACGCCTGCATCTGCCAGGTCGAGCGAGGAGCCCTGCGCAGCTACTGCGGCAATGCGGTGCTCTACTACGAATACTGCAACATCGACGAAATACGCAACTTCGGCGTGCCGCCCCATATCGCGCAGGTCGATGCCGACAGGCTCCGCTACCCGCTCACGCTGCGCCGCTGGCGCGAAGGCGACTGGTTCATCCCCTACGGCATGACCGGCCGCAAGAAGGTGAGCGACTTTCTGATCGACGCCAAGGTCTCCGTGCCCGAAAAACAGCGGCAGTTCGTTCTGCTCTCGGGCGACGAGATCGTCTGGCTCGTCGGCCGCCGCATCGACGACCGCTACCGTCTGACGCACGACACGGAGAACGTCCTGCGCATCACCAAAGAGATCGTATAGAAATGGCCAAGAGTGCAGTCAAGTTCCGCGACACGGTCGCCGAATACGAGCGGATCTCGGCACAGATCGCCGCCCGCAAGTTCGCTCCCGTCTACCTGCTCATGGGCGAGGAGGGCTATTTCATCGACGCGCTGGCCGAGCAGCTCGCCTCCACGATCCTCGACGAGGCGGCCCGCGCCTTCAACCAGATCACCGTCTACGGCCGGGATACCGAGGCCGGACAGGTCATCAACCTCTGCCGCCAGATGCCCATGATGGGCTCCTACCAGGTGGTCATCGTCAAGGAGGCCCAGCAGCTGCGCGGCATCGAGAAGCTCTCATACTACACGCAGAAACCCTCGGCCACGACCATTCTGGTGATCTGCCACAAGGAGAAGAGCGTCGATCGCCGCTCGGCCTTCTACAAGGGCTGCGCCGCGAACGGCACGGTCTTCGAATCGGTGCGTCCGCGCGACTACGAGATCGCCTCCTGGCTGCAGCAGTTCATCAAGGAGCAGGGCCTTGCGATCGACACGAAAGCGCTGTCGATGCTCACCGACCACCTCGGGACCGACATCGCGAAGATCGCCAACGAGCTGCGCAAACTCACCGTCTCGCTGCCCGAAGGCACCCGGCGCATCACCGATGCGGACGTCGAGGCGCACATCGGCATTTCGAAGGATTTCAACAACTTCGAGCTGTGCAAGGCCGTCGTTACGAAGGACATGGAACGGGCGCTGCTGATTGCCGACCACTTCGCCCGCAACCCCAAGGACAACCCGCTGCTGCTGACGATCATGGCGCTGTTCGGACAGTTCCGCGACCTGTTTGTGGTCAATTACCTGCGGTGGCTGACCCGCCACAAGGGCAAGCCCTTCCCGTCGGATCAGGAGCTCATGCGCATCCTGCGCAAAAGCAACACCTTCATCCTCGGGGAGATCAAGCAGCAGGCTTCGCTGTGGGACAACCGCAAGGTTTTCGCCGTCCTCGGCCTGCTGCGCGAATACGACGCCAAAAGCAAGGGGCTGAATGCCGGAGGCGCCCCGGACGGCGAGCTGCTGCGCGAACTGCTGCTGAAGATATTCCTGCTTTGAACGAATCCGTCCTATACCAGATCGTCCACCTCGCCCGCGGGCGGGCCCGCAATGTCGAGGAGCATGCCGCACTGCTCGACGCCGCCAGCCGCGCCCTCTTCCGGCGTCCCTACCGGCCCGATCTGCGAGCCCTCGCAACACGCATCGAACGGCACGCCGCCGCGGAGCACTACCCCACGGGGGTCTCGGGCTTCATCCGGATAGAGCTGAACGCCGAAGGCGAAGAGAGCCTCCGTCCGGAGGGCATTTCGCTCTATGACGGCTACGCGCTGCGGAGCCTCCACCCCGATGCGGCGACCCTGCGTTACGAACCGCTCTGTCCCGACCTGCCCACCTCGGCCCGCGAAGCGACCGAACGGCTTGCCGCACAGATCGTCCGCAGCCGGGAGGCCGACGTCGCCGTACGCTGCGACGGGGAGGGGCGGCTGCTTTCGGCCGACAACGCCCCGCTCTTCGCCCTGCGCGACGAAACGGCATACCTCTCGCCGACCCCTCCGGGCGTCGAGGCGGAGCTGCTCTGCGAAACGATCCGGGCGCTGGGCATGCCGCTGCGCCGGGAGGCGCTCCGCCGCAGCGACCTGCCCCGCATCGAGGAGCTCTTCTATGTCGACCACCGCGGCATCACGGCCCTCGCCCACTGCGACGGCATGCCGCTCATGACCCTGCGCGCCGAGCAGCTTGCCGAGGCCCTGGAACAGCGTTTCCGGAAAATGTAGAAACCGGATCGTCCCGCCGCATCCTATCTTCGGGGTATGAAACCCGCCCGCATCGACCCATGCCGGGCCCTCAAAACCCCGAATCATGATCAAGACCCTGATTGGTTACGCCGTGGTCGCCACGGCACTGCTCCTGTGGTGTTTTTACGCCTACCGCAATTCCCGTACGGAAAACCGGCGCCTCGCGGAGAACCAGCAGGCGCTCTCACTCGAGACGGAACACTACCGCACCCGGCTGGGCGAGGAGGCCGCCTCGGTCCAGGCCCTGCGGCTCCGCTGTGCGGAGTTCGAGACGCTGCGCGCCGCGGATGCCGAGCGGATCCGCACGCTGGGCATCCGTCTGCGCCGGCTCGAAGCCGCTGCAAAGAGCTCGACGAAAACCGAACTCGACCTGCGTGTGCCGCTGCGCGACACACTCGTGGCGACCGTCGTCCGCAGAGGCGACACGACCGCCTGCGCCCCGCGGTGGGACACGCTGCGCAGCTTCCGCTGGCGCGACCCGTGGGTTACGGTCGAGGGGCGCATCGACGGCGATTCGGTCGCCTGCCACGTCATGAGCGTCGACACGCTCCACCAGATCGTCCATCGCGTACCGCGCCGCTTCCTCTTCATCCGCTGGGGCACGAAGGCCATCCGGCAGGAGATCGTCAGCTCGAATCCCCACACGCGGATCGTACACTCGGAATACATACGGCTCGAACGCTGAAACCGGAGATTCGCTGACATCCGGGCTGTTCCGGCCCCGGTATCTGCAATACCCCGAGGCAGAAAAAATCGCTTCGGGGCATTGCCTTTTTCACTTTGTTGCGTATCTTTGTCGGATATGGAACGGACAGCTATCTTTCCGGGGTCGTTCGACCCCTTCACGCGGGGCCATGCCGCCCTGGTCGAGGAGGCGTTGCACCTTTTCGACCGTGTGGTCATCGGCATCGGCAACAACACCTCGAAACAGGGGTTGCTGCGCGTCGAGAACCGCAAACGGCTCATCGACGACATCTACCGGCACAACCCGCGTGTCGAGGCCCGCATCTACACGGGGCTGACGGGAGAATTCGCCGAAGAGGTCGGAGCCTGCGCCATCATCCGCGGCGTGAGAAACACCACCGACTTCGAATACGAGCGCACGATGGAGGCCACGAACCACCGCATCTATCCCGACATCACGACCGTCATGCTCTTCACGCCGGCCCCCGTGGCCGACATCTCCTCCTCGACCGTCCGCGAGGTGCTCTCGTTCGGACGTAACGTCGAGGAGTTTCTCCCCGAAGGTATCGACATAAACAATTATCTCTAACGCATATGATGGAATTCACAGCCGAAATGATCGCCGGATTTCTGGGCGGCGAGGTCGTCGGAGACAAGAACGCCAAGGTACATACCGTCTCTTCGATCGAGGAGGGCAAGGCCGGTTCGCTGGCCTACCTGACGAATCCCAAATACGAACCCTTCCTCTACACCACCGGAGCGTCGATCGTTCTGGTCAATGCGGACTTCACCCCCGCGCAGCCCCTTACGGCGACGTTGATCCGTGTCGCCGACGCCGGAGCCTGCGTGCTGAAGCTGCTGGAGATGTACAACGCCGCCAAACCCCGCCGCACGGGTATCAGCACCCGGGCTTCGATCGACGAAAAGGCCTCGGTGGGCGAAGGGTGCTACGTCGGCGACTTCACCGTCATCGAGGAGGGCGTACGCATCGGCCGCAACTGCCAGATCTATCCGCAGGTCTTCATCGGCAAGGGCTCGACCGTGGGCGACGACACGATCCTCTATCCCGGGGTCAAGATTTACGAAGGCTGCGTCGTCGGCAACCGCTGCATCCTCCACGCGGGAGCGGTGATCGGTGCCGACGGTTTCGGATTCATGCCCAATGCCGCCGGAGGCTTCGACAAGATCCCCCAGCTGGGAAACGTCGTGATCGAGGACGACGTGGAGATCGGCGCCAACACCTGCATCGACCGCGCCAAGACCGACTCGACGATCATCCGCCAAGGCGTCAAGCTCGACAACCTCATCCAGATCGGCCACAACGTACAGATCGGGCGCAACACCGTCTCGTCGGCACAGACCGGCATCGCCGGCACCTCGAAGATCGGAGCCAACTGCTTCCTGGCCGGCCAGGTCGGCGTCGCCGACCACGTAACGATCGGCGACCGCGTGAAGGTCGGCTCAAAGAGCGGCATCGACAAGAATGTTCCCGACGACGAGGTGCGGCTGGGCTATCCGGCGCTGCCCGGCATGCAGTACCACCGCGCCTCGGCCGTCTTCAAGCGGCTGCCCGAGGTGGAGAAACAGCTCCGCGAGCTGGAAAAGGAGATGCGCGAACTCAAACAACAAAAACAATAGCAAGATGAAAAAGATTCTGACTCTCGCAGCGGCCGCCGCCGTACTGTGCGGCTGCGCCGACAAGAACGCCTACACGATCCAGGGCAACATCGAGGGGCTCGACGGCATGGTCTACCTCTTCGACGAAGACGACAACCTCATCGACTCCACGGCCGTAACCAACGGCTCGTTCCGCTTCAGCGGCACGGCAACGGCCCCGGCGATCTACACCCTGAGCGACGGCCGCGACATGCCGGTAACCTTCGTGTCGCAGCTCTTCATCGAGCCGGGCACGATCCTCGTGAGCGACAATGAGGAGAACCCCAGCCGCAAGAAAGTTACCGGAACCCCGGCCAACGATGCCAACACGGCCCTCTCGGCCGCATCGATGGCCCTGATCATGGAGGCCCGGAACCCCGAGACCACGGAGGAGCGGGGCGCGGCCATCGAAGAGGAGTACGAGGCGCTGATGGACTCGACCTATGAGGCCAACATCGGCAACTACTTCGGCGCCGTGATGCTCGCCGGCCAGCGCGCCTACGAACTCTCGGGACAGGAGCTGCTCGACGAAATCGCCCGCTTCACGCCCGAGCTGCAGCAGAGCAAGGTGCTCACCGACCTCAAGAAGAGCGCCGAGCAGAAGATCAAGACCGACGTCGGCCAGCCCTACATCGACGTCGTGCAGCCCGATGCCGACGGCAAGGAGATCTCGCTGAAGTCCGTCGTGGAGAACCCCGCGAACAAATACGTCCTGCTCGACTTCTGGGCTTCGTGGTGCGGCCCCTGCATGGGTGAGGTTCCCTATCTGAAGGAGGCCTACGACACCTTCCACAAGAAGGGCTTCGAGATCTACGGCGTCTCGTTCGACCGCGACCGAGACAAGTGGCTCGCTGCCGTGAAGGAAAACGACATGGCATGGATCCACGTCAGCACGCTCGGCGCCTTCGACAACCAGGCCGCAAAGGAATACGCCATCCAGGCCATCCCCTCGAACCTGCTTATCGACCACGAGGGCAAGATCGTCGCCAAGAACCTGCGCGGCGAGGAGCTCGTCGAGAAGCTGACCGAACTGCTGAAATAGGCGGAAGATACGGATTCCCATGAGAAGATTCCTGATCCTCGTCGCCGCGGCGCTGCTGTGCAGTTGTGCCGGCAGGAACCGCTATACGGTGGAGGGCACGGTCGTCGGCGACGACCGCACCCTCTACCTCTGCGAAGGTGATTCGATCTGCGACTCCACGCGGACGGACAACGGCGCCTATCGGTTCCGGGGCTCCGCCGACAGGCCGCGGATCGTCATGTTGTACGATGCTCCCGACGGATCGGGAGCCTTGCATGCGATTGTCATCCTCGAACCGGGACAGATCGTCATCGTCCCCGACTCGACCGACGAAGGCCGCTTTTTCGCTACGGGAACTCCCTCCAACGACGCTTTCAAACATTATGCAGAGATGCAGGAAGCACTGGTCGAGGAGTTCCGCAACCCCGCGACAAGCGAAGAGCGTCGCGTGGAGATCGCCCAGCAGGAGATGCTCGGGCTTGTAAGACGCATGGTGCAGGAGAACCGCGACAACTTCTTCGGTGTTCAGATGCTTTCGCAGGCCTCCACCTACGATCTTTCCGAACAGGAGTTGCTTGACGAAATCTCCCTTTTCACGCCCGAGATGCAGCAGACCGGACAAATGGTCCGGTTGAAGGAACGGGCCGAGCTTCAGATCCGCACCGCCGTCGGGCAGCCTTACACCGACATTTCGCAACCCGATGCCGACGGGAAAGAGATCTCGCTGCGGTCCGTTGTGGAGAATTCCGCGAACAAGTACGTCCTGCTCGATTTCTGGGCTTCGTGGTGCGGACCCTGCATGGGCGAAGTGCCTCACCTGAAAAAGGCCTACGACGCCTTCCATGAAAAGGGTTTCGAGATTTACGGCGTCTCGCTGGACAGCAATCGCGACAAATGGCTCGCGGCAATCCGGAAAAACGACATGAAGTGGATTCAGGTATGCTCGTTCGAGGAGTTCGACAACCAGGCTGCCAGGGAGTATGCCATCAGGTCCATCCCCTCGAATCTGCTCATTGACCACGAGGGCAAGATCGTCGCCAAAAACCTGCGCGGCGAAGAACTCTGCGAGAAGATGGCCGAATTGCTCGACTGATTCCCCGACACCCGCCCCAAAGCGCCCCTTCGGAGCTGGCATGCCGTCCGGAAGGGCGCTTTTTCAAGATCCGAAGAAAACATGGAAACACCGAACCGATACCGCATCATGGGCATCGACCCCGGCACCAACTACATGGGTTACGGCGTGCTGGAGGTCGAGGGGCGCACGCTGCGCTCGGTCGTGCTGGGCGACATCGACCTGCACCGGCTCACGGATCCCTACGCCAAGCTGCGCTACATCTTCGAACGGGTCGGGGCACTGATCGACGAATACCGCCCGCGCGAAGTGGCCCTCGAATCGCCCTTCTTCGGCGAAAACGTGCAGTCGATGCTCAAGCTGGGGCGTGCCCAGGGCGTGGCGATGGCTGCGGCCCTGAGCCGCGGGCTGCTGGTCTCGGAATACGCGCCGATGCGCATCAAGCAGGCCATCACCGGACGCGGTTCGGCCGCCAAGGAGCAGGTCGCCTCGATCGTCTGCCGCATGCTCACGGTAGACCGGCCGCCGAAGCGCCTCGATGCCACGGACGGCATGGCCGTGGCCCTGTGCCACTACTTCACCACGGGCAGCCCGCTGAATGCCGCACTGGGTGAAGAGCGCGTAAAGGGGCTCGGCGGGGGCAAGAAGGCCGCCTCGAAAGGCGGATCGCAGAGCTGGGAACAGTTTCTGAAGAAACACCCCGACCGGGAGATCAAATAAAACCGCATACATAAGCATCCGTATATCAATCCGTTAAGAAACACGCGCAAAAATCGGGTTATTTTTTCCGGAAAATTATTTGCGTATTTCGGATTTCCGCCCTATATTTGCACTCGCAATTCGGCGCCGTAGCTTAATTGAATAGAGCATCTGACTACGGATCAGAAGGTTACAGGTTTGAGTCCTGTCGGCGTCACTGAAGAAGGAGAGTCCAAAAGGCTCTCCTTCTTGCTTTTAGGAAGGTTGCCGCATGAACGGCAGCCTTTTTTCGTGCCCTGTCGCGGTCGGTTTTCAAGGCGAAATCGGGAGTTTGTTTAAACCAAATGTATAAACCAAAAAAAGCGCCGCGGGAAACAACCGCGACGCTTCATGCATGGAATCGGGATCGGCGCTACTCTTCGGAGGACTCCTCCGCATCAGGCAGCGTCCAACCGCCGCCCAGCGTCTTGTACAACTGCACCAGGGCCAGATGTTCGTCGCGCACGGCATTGTTCAGCCCGATCTGCGCATCGAAATAGCGCCGCTGGGCATCCAGCACGTCGATGTAGTTGATATTTCCGCCCCGATACTGGATGTTGGCCAGTTCGACATATTTGCGGGCTGCATCCCGAAGACTCTCCTTGCGTTCGGCCGACTGACGGACATTGTGGTAGGTAACCACGGCGTCATCGGTCTCCTTGAAGACTTCCAGAACCTTCTTTTCATACTTCAGACGCGCCTGGTCGTATGCCGCCAAAGCGGCCCGGTATTTGGCCTGCTTGCGTCCGAAGCCGAAGACGGGCGCCGCAACCGATCCCAGCACATAGGAGAAGGGCGACTCGAAAATGTGCGGCAGCACCCCGTTCTCCACACCGCCCGTCAGCGTAAAGGTCAGTCGCGGGAAGCGGTCCGCATAAGCCATGCCCACACCGGCCATGACCGCCTGCAGCTGCTGCTCGGAGACCCGCACGTCGGGGCGCCGCTGCAACAGGACAGAGGGGATGCCGACGGGCAGCTGCTCGGGCATCGTGGTGTTGAGCGCGAGTCCGCTGCGGGGGATCTTCTCGCCGGGATAGCCGGCCATCAGCAGCGAAATGCTGTTTTCCATCACCTTGATCCGACGTTCAAGTTCGGGGATGAGCGCCGCCGTCGAGGCATACTCCACCTGCGCCTGCTGGTAGACCGTTTCGGCGGTCAGACCCCCTTCGAAGCGCAACTTGGCGAGGCGCACATCCTGACGACGCGTTCCGAGCGTCTGACGGACGATCGACAACTCGTTGTCGAGCGCCATCAGCTGGAAATAGGCCGTCGCAACCTCCGCAATCAGGGTCATGCGCATGGCACGCCACTCCTCGACCGAGGCAAGGTACTCGGCGGCGCCCTGACGCTTCGCCCAGCGCAGATTGCCCCAAAGGTCCAGCTCCCAGCTTGCGCTGACCTTGGCACCCAGTTCGGGGTCGTTGCTGAAACCCTTGTCGTAATAGTCGTTGGTCTCGCGGTTGCCGTAGATCCGCGCCGAAATCTCGGGCAGGCGGGCTGCCTTGTCGATGCGGTAGAGCTGCCGCATCTGTTCGACACGGGCCGCTGCGGCGAGCATGTCCTTGTTGTTGTCGAGCGTCCGGCGGATGATGTCGCGCAGCGCGGCATCACCGTAAAACTCCCACCAGCCCATATCGGCAATGGTCGTCGAATCCACCACGCCGGCCACGATCGTCTCCGGCAGGTTCAGCTCCGGAGCCCGGCACTCGCGGACCGCCGAGCAGGAGACGGCGGCAAGCGCCCAGAGACCGGCAAGAAACAGGTTCGCAAGTCGTTTCATCGTTTCCATTTGGCTTTAAGACGATAAATCCACACAAAAAAGAAAGGCACGAAGACAATACCCACCGTAATGGCCACAAGCATGCCGAAGAAGACGCCCGTACCGATGCCCTGACGGCTGGCCGAGCCGGGGCCCGAGGCGAAGACCAGCGGCAGCATGCCCAGGATGAAGGCCAGCGAGGTCATGACGATCGGGCGGAAACGCAGGTGCGCCGCCGTTACGGCCGCCTCGACGATGTCGCGTCCCTTTTCGACCTCCTCCTTGGCGAACTCCACGATCAGAATGGCATTCTTGGCCACCAGACCCACGAGCATCACCAGACCGATCTGGAAGTAGATGTTGTTCTCCAGGCCGCAGAGCCAGATACCCAGGTAGGCTCCGATACCCGCCACGGGAAGCGACAGGATGACGGCCACGGGCACCGTCCAGCTTTCGTACTGCGCCGCGAGGAACAGGAAGACAAAGAGGAAGGCCAGCGCCAGAACGAGGCCCGTCTGCCCGCTCACGTGCTTCTCCTGATACGAAAGGCCGCTCCACTCGACACCGATCCCTTCGGGAAGATGCTCGACGACGATCCGCTCCAGGGCATCCATCGCCTGTCCGGAGCTGTAGCCGTGCGCCGCCTCGCCCGAGATGGTCGCCGCGGTGAACATGTTGAAGCGCTTGATCGTACCGGGACCGGTCGTGTAGTCGGTCGTACCGAGCGCCGTTACGGGAATCATCGCCCCGTCGGCACCGCGGACGAAGAAGAGGTTCAGATTCTCGCGGTTGGCCCGATAGGGGGCCTCGGCCTGAATATAGACCCGGTAGATGCGGTTGAAGAGGTTGAAGTCATTGACGTAGATCGAACCCGTGAAGGCCTTCATCGTCGAGAATACGTCCGACATGGAGACACCCAGCAACTGCGCCTTGTCGCGGTCGACATCGAAATAGAGCTGCGGAATGTCGCCCTGCATCGACGAGGAAAGACCCGCCAGCTCGGGCGTCCGTTCGGCATAGTACATCAGCGTATCGACGGCCTGCTGCAGCTCCTCGTACGACGTGCTGGCGCGCGCTTCGAGAACCATCTCGAATCCGCCCGACTGCCCCAGTCCGGGGATCACCGGCGGCGTCGAAAGGTAGGCCTTGCTCTCGGGATAACGCTCCAGTTCGTCACGCACACGCTGCATGATAAGAGTAATGTCGTCCGTTTTGCGCTCCTTCCACGGCTTGAGGATCACCGTAAGCTGGCTGCGCGACTGGTTCGTACCCACACGGGGGCTCGAACCCGTTACGTTGAGCACATACTCCACGTCGGGATCCTTCATGAGGAACTCCACGGCCCGGTCCGTAACCTTGCGCGTACGCTCGATCGTGGCACCCTCGGGGAGCTCCAGCTCCACGGTGAAATAGCCTTGGTCCTCCTGCGGCATGAAACTCTGCGGCACCAGGCGGTTCATCACCCAGATGCCAACAAGCACGATGCCGAAGGCGGCGAACACGCGGCGCGAACGGGAGAGCGCCCGCACGATCGTACGGCCGTAGAAGAGGTTTCCGCGCGAAAGGAAGAGGTTGATATAGCGGAAAACGCGGTTTTTCTTTCCGGCACTCTCGGGACGCAGGAAGAGCGAGCACATCACGGGGCTCAACGTCAGCGCCACGATCGTCGAGATGATCACCGACACGGCGATCGTGATGGTAAACTGCCGGTAAAGCTGTCCGGTGATGCCCGAAAGGAAGCTCACGGGGACAAATACCGCACACAGGACGAGCGACATGGCAATCAGGGCGCTGCCCAGGCTGCGCATCGCCTTCTTCGTCGCCTCGTAGGGCGAGAGATGCTCCTCGTTCATGATGCGGTCCACGTTCTCGACCACGACGATGGCATCATCCACTACAATACCGATGGCGAGGATCAGTCCGAGCAGCGTGAGCAGGTTGAGCGAGAAGCCGAAGACGAGCATCACGCCGAACGTACCGATGAGCGAGATGGGCACCGCAACGATCGGGATGAGCGTCGCCCGCCAGCTCTGCAGCGAGAGGAAGACGACGAGGATCACCAGGACGAGCGCCTCGAACAGCGTCCGGTAGACATGGTGAATCGACTCGGAGATGTAGGTCGTCATGTCGAAGGGGACGTTGTAGGTGATGCCCTCGGGGAAGTTGCGGGCAATCTCGTCCATGGTCGTGCGCACCGCACCCGCCACCTCGACGGCATTCGCCCCGGGCAGCATGTAGATGTCCAGCACGGCGGCATTGCCTCCGTTGATACCGCTCTCGGTATTGTACGACTGCGCCTCGAGGGCAATGTTCGCCACGTCGCGCAGCCGGATGATCGAGCCGTCGGGATTGGCCCTCACGACGATCTCCTCGAACTGGCTCACCGACGAAAGACGTCCCTGGGCCGTGATCGGGATCGTGATGTCCACGCCCTCCATCGGAGCCTGGCCCAGCACGCCGGCCGCCGACTCGCGGTTCTGATCCTTCAGGGCATTCTGCAGATCCTTGACCGTAAGCCCCAGATTCGCCAGTTTGTCGGGTTCGACGCGGATCTGCATGGCGTAGTAGCGGCTGCCGACATTCGACACGCGCCCCACGCCGGGAATACGGCGCAGCATGTCCACCACGTTGAGCGTGGCATAGTTCGAGAGGTAGATCTCGTCGAATTTCGGATCGGACGAGAGCAGCGTGATGGTCAGCAGCTTGCTTGAGGCCTGCTTCTCAACCGAGATGCCGTTCTGCACCACCTCGGCCGGGAGACGCGCCTCGGCCTCCTTGATGCGGTTCTGGATATCGACGGCCGCCAGATCGGCATTCGTCGAGATGTCGAACGTGACGGTAACGGTGAATCCGCCCGAGTTGGAGCTCGACGACTCCATGTAGATCATGCCCGGAGTTCCGTTGAGCTCCTGCTCGATGGGCGTGGCCACGGCCTGCGTCACGGTCTGCGCATCGGCACCGGGATACGACGCCGAGACCTTTACCACCGGAGGCACGATCTGCGGATACTGATCGACGGGGAGCAGTGTCAGGCCGATCGCACCCACGATCACGATCACGATGGAGAGTACGGTCGAAAAGACCGGCCTGTCGATAAAGAAATCACTCTTCATGGGCTACTCCTTCCGTTCGGTTGCGGACTCCTCCTCGTCGATGGGAGCCACCGGTTCCACCTTGATGCCGTGCTGCAGCTTGTGATAGCCCTCGACGACGATCCGTTCGTCGGACGAGAGGCCGCGCTCGATAACCACCTTGTTGTCCGGGATCTCGGGTCCGGTCTCCACGAAACGCTTCTCGACGACGCTGTCGGGGCGCACGACAAAGATATAGGCGCCGCCCTTCTCGATCACAAGGGCCTTCGACGGCACGACAACGGCATCCTCACGCACGTCGAGCAGCAGCTTCACCTTCGTGAACTGTCCCGGGAGCAGGATCCGGTCCGGATTGGCCATCTCGGCCCGCACGGAGAAGGTTCCCGTCTGGGGATCGACCTGCGGATCGGCGAAATCGACCAGACCCCGGTAGGGATACTGCGATCCGTCGGCCAGCGTCACGGTAATATAGGGGTTCCACTTGCGCGTGGTGTCCTTCTGTCCCAGATTGACGTTGCGGGCCTTCGAACGCAAGTAGTCGAGAGCCGTCATGCTGAAGTCCACGCGCACCGTGTCGCTCTTGACGACGGTGGCCAGCAGCGACTTGCCGCTCGGGCCCACCAGCGTTCCGATATCCACGTTGCGCTCGGAGATGTAGCCCGAGACGGGCGACTTCACGGTCGTATAGCCCAGGATCATTTCGGCCTGCGTGAGATCGGCTTCGCAGACCACGACATCCGCAGCGGCACTCTCGTACGAGGCGATGGCGTTGTCGAGGTCGAGCTGGCTCGCGGCGCTCTGCTCGTAGAGCGGGCGGATGCGCTCCAGGTCGCGCTGCGCCTTGAGGGCCTGCGCCTGGGCCTTGTTCAGCTGTGCCCTGGCCTTGTTGGCCCGGGCCCGGTAGAGGCGCGGGTCAATGACGAAAAGGGTCTGGCCCCGCTCGATATAGGTTCCTTCGGTGAAGAGCATCTTCTCGAGATATCCCTCTACCCGGGCGCGGATCTCGACGAACTGCTGGGCGCGGATGCGTCCCACGTACTCGCCGTAAATGCTCACGTCCTGGGTCTCGACGGGCTGCGTCGCCACAACGGGCAGCACGACCGGCACGGGACGCGGCCGCAGCCACCACCACAATCCGCCGGCAAGAACGACAAGCGCGCAGACCAGCATGATCCAACGCTTGCGGTTCATCGTTACCGACACGCGCGGCATCCGCTCCGCCACCTCGTTTTTCCACTTTCCCAGATCGAGCTGCTTCAGATCGGGTTTCATTTTCATAAGATTCATGTCAATTTGTCTTCGCTGCACCGGCTTTTGCCGGCTTTTTCATGCCACAGGCATATCATCAGAAGCGGAACAAGCTGCGGGCCAGCTTGCACAAAGACCACAAAACAGTCATTTTCAACATCATAACGATATGCCGCGGCAAAGATAAGCAAAAATCCGTGGAAACATTCCACATCCCCCGGGGAGATTCTCCACATCACGGAAAAAACAGCCGGAACGAAGGCATCCGGACCGTCTTTGCAACCGGGCGGACAGACCTTTTCACGGCGTTGTACCGGGACCGCTGCGGAGACCCCGCCCGCGACGGTTTCGGGAAAAACCGATATCCGGATGTTTTTTGGAAAGGGCATTGATGCCGGGTGTCGTTTTTTTGTCGTATATTTGTTGTCAATACCCGAATCAATCACTCGACACACGCCATGAACAGAAAGAGATGGATCACCACCGCTGCAGTCATCGTACTGTTCTGCGGAGCCCTGGCATACTATAACTTCTACTACGACAGGCCGGATTCGGCGGAAGACGCCGGGCCCGCCGCCCCGCGTTCGAGGTCGATCCTCAACGTGAACGGACTCATCATCCGTCCCCAGACGCTGACCGACGGCATCACGACGATCGGCAACCTGCTGCCCGACGAAGAGGTCGATCTCTCGTTCGAAACCTCGGGCAAGATTGTCGCGATCAACTTCCAGGAGGGCACGACGGTCCGCAAGGGCGAGCTGCTGGCCAAGGTGAACGACCGGCCGCTGCAGGCGCAGCTGTCGCGCTACGAGGCCCAGCGCGAGCTGGCCGAGGCCCGCGTCTACCGCCAGAGCGCCCTGCTTGAGAAGGACGCCGTGAGCCAGGAGGCCTACGAACAGGCCCAGACCGAGCTGGCCATGCTCTATGCCGACATCGATATCGTCAAGTCGAACATCGCCCTCACGGAGCTGCGCGCGCCGTTCGACGGCGTCATCGGCCTGCGCAACGTCAGCGAGGGCGCCTACGCCTCGCCCGACGTCGTCGTCGCCAAACTCACGAAGATCTCGCCCCTGAAGATCGACTTCTACGTTCCGGAGCGCTACGCCAACCAGATTCGCCCCGGCACACAGCTCACCTTCACCGTCGAAGGGCGCGAGGAGAACTTCCGCGCCGAGGTCTACGCCACCGAGTCGAAGGTCGACATCGAAACGCGCACCTTCGCCGTGCGCGCGCTCTTTCCCAACCGGCAGGGCAAGCAGCTCCTCCCGGGACGCTTCGCCGACGTGAAGATCCGCATGCACGACATACCCGACGCCATTGCCATTCCCACCGAGGCCATCGTCCCGGAGATGGGCGTCGACAAGGTCTACCTCTACAAAAACGGCAAGGCTCGCGCCGTAACCGTCCGCACGGGCCTGCGCACCGAGTCCTCGATCCAGATCCTCGCCGGACTCAACCTCGGCGACACGATCATCACCTCGGGAACGCTGCAGCTGCGCACCGACCTGCCCGTGAAACTCGACACCGTCGAATAAACCCGCCGCCGCATGAACATCTCCGAATTGAGCATCCGGCGGCCCGTGATGGCCACGGTGCTGACCCTGATCATCGTCCTGCTCGGCGTTATCGGATACACCTATCTCGGCGTGCGCGAATACCCGAGCGTGGACAACCCGATCATCTCGGTGACGTGCTCCTACCCGGGGGCCAACGCCGACGTGATCGAGAACCAGATCACCGAACCGCTCGAGCAGAACATCAACGGCATCCCGGGCATCCGCTCCCTGTCGAGCACCAGCCAGCAGGGGCAGAGCCGCATTGTCGTCGAATTCGAACTATCAGTCGACCTCGAAACGGCCGCCAACGACGTGCGCGACAAGGTGTCGCGCGCCCAGCGTTACCTGCCCCGCGACTGCGACCCGCCGACCGTGTCGAAGGCCGATGCCGACGCCACGCCGATCCTCATGGTTACGATCCAGAGCGACAAGCGTTCGCTGCTCGAATTGAGCGAAATCGCCGACCTGACGGTCAAGGAGCAGCTGCAGACCATCAGCGACGTAAGCTCCGTTGAGATCTGGGGCGAGAAGCGCTACTCGATGCGCCTGTGGCTCGACCCCGCGAAGATGGCCGGATACGGCATCACGCCCGTGGACATCAAGCAGGCGCTCGATCGCGAGAACGTCGAGCTGCCCTCGGGCAGCATCGAGGGCAACACCACCGAGCTGACGATCCGCACGATGGGCCTCATGCACACCACGCAGGAGTTCAACGACCTGGTGATCCGCGCCGACGCCGGGCGCATCATCCGCCTGAGCGACATCGGCCGCGCCGAGCTGGGGCCGCAGGACACGCGCAGCTACATGAAGATGAACGGCGTGCCGATGGTCGGCATCGTCGTCATCCCGCAGCCCGGCGCCAACCACATCGACATCGCCGACGAGGTCTACGCCCGCATGCAGACCATGCGCAAGGACCTGCCGGACGACGTGCTGACGGGATACGGATTCGACAACACGCGCTTCATCCGCGCCTCGATCGACGAGGTAAAGCAGACCGTCTACGAAGCCTTCGTGCTGGTCATCATCATCATCTTCCTCTTCCTGCGCAACTGGCGCGTAACGCTCATCCCCTGCATCGTCATCCCCGTATCGCTGATCGGCACCTTCTTCCTGATGTATCTGGCGGGATTCTCGATCAACGTCCTCTCGATGCTGGCCGTCGTGCTCTCGGTGGGTCTCGTGGTGGACGACGCCATCGTCATGACCGAGAACATCTACATCCGCATCGAACGCGGCATGACCCCCTTCGAGGCGGGTATCGACGGCGCGAAGGAGATCTTCTTCGCCGTGCTCTCGACCTCCGTAACGCTCATCGCCGTCTTCTTCCCGATCGTCTTCATGGAGGGTACGACCGGACGCCTCTTCCGTGAGTTCAGCCTTGTGGTTTCGGGCGCGGTCATCATCTCGACCTTCGCGGCCCTCACCGTAACGCCGATGCTCGCCACGAAACTCCTCGTCCGCCAGGAGCGCAAGAGCTGGTTCTACAACCGGACCGAGCCCTTCTTCGTCGGGCTCAACAACTTCTACAGCCGCACGCTCGCCGGCTTCCTGCGCCGCCGCTGGATCGCCTTGCCGCTCATCGGCATCATGGTACTCCTGATCGGGGTGCTGTGGAGCACGATCCCCTCGGAGATGGCCCCGCTCGAAGACCGCTCGCAGATCACGATCAACACGCGGGGCTCGGAGGGTGCCACCTACGAATACCTGCGCGACTATACGGAGGAGATCAACCGTCTGGTCGACTCGCTCGTTCCGGAGGCCCGGGCGACGACGGCCCGCGTCTCGAGCGGCCGGGGAAACATCCGCATCGCCCTCTGCGACATCGCGGAGCGTTCGCGCAGCCAGATGGAGATCGCCGAAGAGCTCTCGGCGGCCGTACGCGCGAAGACCAGGGCCCGCGCCTTCGTGCAGCAGCAGTCGACCTTCGGCGGCCGCCGCGGCAACATGCCCGTACAGTACGTGCTGCAGGCCACCTCGATCGAACGACTGCAGGAGGTGCTCCCGGAGTTCATGAAACGCGTCTACGAGAGCCCCGTCTTCCAGATGGCCGACGTGGACCTGAAGTTCAGCAAGCCCGAGGCGCGCGTTACGATCAACCGCGACAAGGCAAACCTACTGGGCGTCAGCGCACAGGATATCGGCGAGACGCTCCAGTACGGATTGAGCGGCCAGCGCATGGGCTACTTCTACATGAACGGCAAGCAATACGAGATTCTGGCCGAGATCAACCGCCAGCAGCGCAACAAGCCCGCCGACCTGCGGTCGATCTACGTCCGCGGCGAGGGCGGGGAGATGATCCAGCTCGACAACCTCATCACGCTGGTTGAGGCCGTGGCCCCGCCGCAGCTCTACCACTACAACCGCTTCCTCTCGGCCACCATATCGAGCGGCTTGGCCAAGGGCAAGACCATCGGAGAGGGCCTCGACGAGATGGACCGCATCGCCGCCGAGGTGCTCCACGACGACTTCCGCACGGCGCTGGCCGGCGATTCGAAGGAGTTCCGCGAAAGCTCCTCAAGCCTCATGTTCGCCTTCCTGCTGGCCATCCTGCTCATCTACCTGATCCTCGCCGCACAGTTCGAGAGCTTCAAGGACCCGCTGGTCATCATGCTCACCGTGCCGCTGGCCATCGCCGGAGCCCTGGTCTTCATGTGGGGCACCGGACAGACGATGAACATCTTCAGCCAGATCGGCATCATCATGCTCATCGGTCTGGTGGCCAAAAACGGCATCCTGATCGTCGAGTTCGCCAACCAGAAACAGGAGGCCGGCGAGGGGAAGATGACAGCCATACGCGACGCCGCGCTGCAGCGGCTGCGCCCGATTCTGATGACCAGCGCCTCGACGATCCTCGGCCTGCTGCCGCTGACGGTCGCCACGGGCGAAGGCGCCAACGGCCGCATCGCCATGGGTATTGCGGTCGTGGGCGGCATGCTGGTCTCGACGCTGCTGACCCTCTACATCGTCCCGGCCATCTACAGCTACGTCTCCACCGACCGAAGCAAACGAACGAAAAAGAACGACCTATGATCCGACGCATAATCACCCTTCTGCTGACACTCGGGCTCGGACTTCCGGCCACTGCCCGGAATACCGCCCCGCAGCCGGCCGATACGACCGGCGGGACACACTCCATACGGCTCATTCCGATCCCCGATCCGCTGGCACCCCCGACCGAGGTGCTCTCGCTGCGCGAATGCCTCCAGCTGGGCCTCGAACGCAACTACGACATCCGCATCGTCCGCAACGAGGAGCGCATCTCGGACAACAACGCCACGGCCGCCAATGCGGGCAAGCTCCCGACGATCGACCTCTCGGCCGGATACGGCAGCAACGTGAACCGCACACACACGACTCCGCGCACGGGCGAGGCCACGACCGACAGGGGCGCTTACGACGGCACGTTCGACGCCGGAGTGGCGCTGAACTGGACGCTCTTCGACGGATTCCGCATCCGCGCCGACTACCGCAAGCTGCAGGAGATGAAGGCGAAGGGGGCTCTGCAGACCCGCCTGACGATCGAGGACTTCATCGCCTCGTTCACGGCCGAATACTACAACTTCATCCAGCAGACGCTGCGTCTGGAGAACTTCCGCTACGCCATGGCCCTCTCGCGCGAGCGGCTCCGCATCGCCGAGGCGTGGCACGTCGTAGGCAGCTCGGCGGGTCTGGATGTGCTGCAGGCCCGCGTGGACTTCAACGCCGACAGTTCGCTGTACATGTCGCAGCAGGAGGCGGTCATCACCTCGCGCATCCGCATCAACGAACTGCTGGCCAACGAGGATCTCGACCGCCGCTTCCAGGTCCGCGATACGGTCATCACCATCGACGAGGCGCTGCAGTGGGATGTCCTCTCGTACGAAACCCGCACGGCCAATGCCGAACTGCTGATCGCCGACCGCGACAACACGATCTCGGAACTCGACCTGCAGAGCATCCGCTCGCGCAACTACCCCTACCTGAACCTCACGGCCGGTTACGGATACACCCACAACCGCTACGGCAGCGGCACGTCGCGCCTGCGCAGCCAGCTGGGGCTGAATGCCGGGCTGCAGCTCGGTTTCACGATCTTCGACGGAAACCGGCGCCGCGAACAGCGCAACGCCCGCATCCAGATCGAGAACACCCGTCTGACGCGCCAGCAGCTCGAACAGACCCTTCTGGCCGACCTCTCGAACTTCTGGCAGGCCTATCAGAACAACCTTGAGGTGATCCGGCTCGAACGCGAAAACCTCGTCGCCGCCCGCGAAAACTACCTCATCGCCATGGACAGCTACCGGCTGGGATCGCTCTCGGGCATCGAGGTCCGCGAGGCCCAGAAGAGCCTGCTCGACGCCGAGGAGCGCATCCTGCAGGCGCAGTACAATACCAAACTGTGCGAAATCTCGCTGCAGCTGATCAGCGGCAACATTTCCGTCTATATGGAATAGCCCCCAAGGGCCGGTCTGTCGCTGAAAAGAGATTCGGGAAAAATATTTTCTACTGGAAATTTGTTTTATTGGAAAACAATTTATACCTTTGTTCCGACGTTCAAGGACTAAATGATTTGAAAGGATGAAAAAGGTACTTCTTGCCGCCGCGCTGCTGCTCGCCGCCATGGGGACGGCAACGGCTGAGACGAAACAGGACAACACCCAACGAAACAATACGAAAAAGGAAAATACCATGAAAACGATCCATCTCACGAAGGCGGACTTTCTGAAGAAGGTCGCCGATTACGAAAAGAACCCGCAGGAGTGGAAATACCTCGGCGACAAGCCGGCGCTCATCGACTTCTATGCCACCTGGTGCGGCCCCTGCAAGGCGCTGTCGCCGGTGCTCGAGGAGCTGGCCGCAGAGTACGGCGACCAGATCTACATCTACAAGGTCGATACGGGCGAGGAGCAGGAGCTGGCCGCCGTGTTCGGCATCCGCTCGGTCCCCTCGCTGCTCTTCATCCCGCGTGAGGGACAGCCGCAGATGGCCCTCGGCGCCATGCCCAAGGGGGCTCTCAAGGAGCACATCGACCGGATTCTGCTCAGCAAATAGTCGCGGCCATGAGTCCCGTAGCCGATCCCGGGCTGTGCCCGCAGAACCACCGCTGTCCGCTCATCGAGTCGTGCCCGGTGGAGGCCATCTCGCAGGAGGGATTCTCCCTGCCGCAGTTCGACCCCGAGCGGTGTATCGAGTGCGGACGCTGCATCGCCCTGTGCGGCAAGGGAGCCGTGCACTGGGTGGAGCAGGAGTTCTGATCCCTGCCGCAAGACGGGCGGGCCGGACGATCACGAAGATCGTTCGGCCCGCTTTTTTCTTGCCGACCGCCGAAAAAGAGTATCTTTGCCGAAGAAAACGGACCCGACATCCGCTTCCGCAAAAACCGACGACGATGAAACGCTACCTCTTCTTCGACCTGGACGGCACGCTGACCGACTCGATGCCCGGCATCGTGCACGCCGTACAATACGCCCTCCGCCGCTTCGGCATCGAACCTCCGGCAGACGAGGCGCTGCGCTGTTTCGTAGGGCCGCCGCTGCGCGATTCGTTCATGGAGTTCTGCGGCATGAGCGCCGAAGAGGCCGAACGGGCCGTCTCCGTCTCACGCGAATACTTCGTCCCGAAGGGTATGTTCGAGAACGAGCTCTACGAGGGAATTCCCGAGCTGCTCGACGCAACCTGCGCGGCCGGCTGCGCGAACATCATCGCCACCTCCAAGCCGCAGCCCTTTGCCGAACGCATCATCGCCCACTTCGGGCTCACGGCGCGTTTCCAGCTTGTCTGCGGCAGTCTGCTCGACGGTTCGCGCACGACCAAAAGCCAGGTCATCGGACATGCCCTTCAGACGCTCGGGATCAGCCCCGACGAGGCCGTCATGATCGGCGACCGGCGCTACGACATCGAGGGAGCCGCCGGATACGGCATGGAGAGTATCGCCGCAGGCTGGGGCTATGCCGCACCCGGCGAGCTGGAGGCCGCCCGGCCCACCCGTTTTGCCCGGGATGTCGCGGCACTGCGCCGCCTGCTTGTCGGAAGCAGGTAAGAAGCAGGTAAACAACTGGAAAGCAGCCGCGTAGATCCGACCATTGGCCCACATAATCCGATCGTACGGGAAATCGCCGAAAAATTTATTGATTTTCGATAAAAAACTATTGTTTTTCATATTTTATTATCTATCTTTGTATCCGGGCGAAGGAAGCCGGATCACAATTTGACGCAGCGACGGGAGAGGCTCCCGCAACGCAGCAGGCATCCGGTTTACCCCGGGCCCGGAACAGGCAAAACGCAGGCTCGTATGATCAAACTGGAAAACATCAACAAGACCTACCACAACGGTTCGCCGCTGCATGTGCTCAAGGGAATCAATCTCGAAGTTGCGAAAGGCGAGCTGGTCTCGATCATGGGGGCCTCGGGGTCGGGCAAATCGACCCTGCTGAACATCCTCGGAATCCTCGACGACTACGACAGCGGCAACTACTACCTCGCCGGACGCCTCATCAAGGGGCTGACGGAGACGCAGGCCGCCGCCGCGCGCAACAACATGATCGGCTACATCTTCCAGTCGTTCAACCTGATCAACTACAAGAACGCCGTCGAGAACGTCGCCCTGCCCCTCTACTACCAGGGGGTTCCCCGCCGCAAGCGCAACGCGCTGGCCCTCGAATACCTCGACCGGCTCGGACTGCGCGACTGGGCCGAGCACATGCCCAACGAGATGTCAGGCGGCCAGAAACAGCGCGTGGCCATCGCCCGGGCGCTGATCAACCGCCCGCAGATCATCCTCGCCGACGAGCCTACGGGAGCTCTCGACAGCAAGACCTCGCAGGAGGTGATGGACCTGCTGCGGAGCGTGAACGTCGACATGGGCATGACGATCATCTGCGTAACGCACGAACAGTCGATCGCCGACCAGACCGACAAGATCATCCGGCTGAAGGACGGCGTCATCGGAAGCATCACCGAAACCGGACTCGGACGACGATGAGAGAGCTGCTGCTGGAAATCTGGACCTCGGTGCGGCGCAACAAGCTGCGCACCTTCCTCACGGGATTCTCCGTCGCGTGGGGCATCTTCATGCTCGTCATCCTGCTCGGCTCAGGCAACGGTTTGAAGAACGGTGTGGAGTCCAACTTCGGGGACTACGCCACGAACTCGATCTCCCTCTACGGAGGCTTGACCTCGAAGGCCTGGAAGGGTTATGACCGCGACCGCCGCATCCGCCTGACGAACCGCGACCTGGAGATCCTCGAAAAGGAGTTTCCCGAGGTCGAGGAGGTGGCGGCCAACACGTGGCTCCCGTCGAAGAAGCTCGCCTACGGCGGCACCTTCATGGAGGCTTCGCTGCGCGGCTCGCTGCCCAAGGTGGCCCAGATCGAGGGGATCAAGCTCGCCCGGGGACGCTTTATCAACGAGGCGGACATCCGCGACTACCGCAAGACGGCGCTCATCGACGAGGCGACGGCCCTCGTGCTCTTCAAGGGTGCCGACCCGCTCGGCCAGTTCATCCGCGTGGACAGCCTCACGTTCAAGGTCGTGGGCATTACGAAGGGCGACGCCATGCGCAACAACGCCGTCTGCATCATCCCGCTCACGACGGGACAGCTCATCTACGAAGCCAACGAACCCTACGTGAACAACGCCATCATCACCGTCAGCGATATCCGCACGGATGCCGAGATGGAGGCCTTCGAGAAACGGATCATCCGCCGCCTCGCCGCCGAGCACAACTTCGACCCGACGGACGAAAGCGCCGTCTGGATCAACAACACGATGGAGCGCGTCAAGGACATGATGATCGTCTTCGGGGGCATCAACCTCTTCGTCTGGATCATCGGTCTGGGGACGCTGCTCGCGGGGATCGTCGGCGTGAGCAACATCATGCTCGTAACGGTCTCGGAACGTACGGCCGAGTTCGGCATCCGCAAGGCCCTCGGCGCCAAACCGCGGTCGATCATCCGGCTGATCCTCACCGAATCGGTCATGATCACCGCAGCCTTCGGATACATGGGCATGGTGCTCGGCGTCGCCGTCATGGAGGCGGTGAACTACTACCTGACACGGACGCCGGCCGATCCGTCGGAGACGGGCTTCGCCCCGACGATCTTCCTCGACCCGACGCTCAACCTCGGCGTGGCGGTGAGCGCCACGGTGGTGCTCGTCATTGCGGGGCTCATCGCCGGATACGTCCCGGCCTACCGCGCCGCCCAACTGAAAACGATCGACGCCTTGCGCTATAACAAATAGAGACGATGGGATTCTTCGACACAGACCGCTGGAACGAAATCTGGCAGACGATCCGCCGGAACCGCAAGCGCAGCATCATGACGGCGCTCGGCGTCTTCTGGGGCATCTTCATGCTCACGGTGCTGCTGGGCGCCGGCATGGGCCTGGGGCGTCTGTTCCGCGCCCAGCTGGGCGAGACCTCGACCAACACGGTGCTGATGAACCCCGGCCGCACGTCGATTCCCTACAAGGGCATGCCTTCGGACCGCTGGTGGAATCTCGAAAACGACGATGTCCAGGCCGTGAAGGAGCTCCCCGAAGTGAAATACGCCACGGGCATGGTCTGGGCCAACCAGTTCTACGCCAGCCACGGCGACCGCAAGGGGCAGTACTACGTCATGGGCCACATGCCCGACTACCAGAAGATCAACCCCGAGAAGATCGTCTACGGACGCTACATCAACGACCTGGACATGGAGCGCAAGCGCAAGGTCTGCCTCATCGGCACGCAGATCTGGAAGGATCTCTTCCCCGGAGGCGAAGATCCGACGGGCAAGGTGATCACATTGCAGGGGGCGCAGTTCACCGTCGTGGGCGTGCTGAAGCGCCAGAGCAACATGATGACCTTCAGCGACGTGGAGAACACGATCATCCTCCCGGCGACACTCGTGCAGCAGATGTTCGGCATGGGCCGCACGATCCACATGCTCGCCGCCGTGGGCTACAACGACGTTCCGCCCCGCATCCTCGAACGGGCGGTCAAGACGCCGGTCTTCGCGCGCCACATCATCTCGCCCGACGACCCGCGTGCGGCGTGGGTGATGACCACCGCGGAGTTCATCACCAAGGTGAACAGCCTCTTCTGGGGCATCAGTCTGCTGACCTGGATCGTGGGACTGGGAACCCTGCTGGCGGGTATTGTCGGCGTGAGCAACATCATGCTCGTGCTTGTCAAGGAGCGCACGCAGGAGATCGGCATCCGCCGGGCGCTGGGCGCCCCGCCGCGGGCGATCATTTCGCAGATCCTCTCGGAGAGCTTCGTGCTGACGTTCATCGCCGGCGTGCTGGGGCTTACGGCCGGCGTGGGCGTGCTGTCGGTCGCCGACTCGATCTACTACCAGGCCGTTGTCGTCGCCCAGGAGGGGACGGACGTCTCGTGGCAGATCTCCTTCCAGACGGGCATGCTCTCGCTCGCGATCCTCATCGCCGGCAGCCTGCTCGCGGGAGTCATACCCGCCAGCCGGGCCCTGAAGATCAAGGCCGTGGATGCCATCCGCGAAGAATAGACGCAAAACAAACAAATACCGCATAAGTCATGAAAAAAGTGCTGAAAATTTTCCTGGGTGTGCTCTTTGCCGCACTGCTCGTCGGGACCTTCGTGTTTCTGTGGCAGAAAACCCGTCCGGTGAAGATCGTCTACGCGATCGAACAGCCCAAGACGGACACCCTGAGGCAGTATGTGGTCGCCACGGGCAAGGTGCAGCCCCGCGACGAGGTGGAGATCAAGCCCCAGATTTCGGGTATCATCTCCGATGTCTACAAGGAGGCCGGCGAGGAGGTGCGCCAGGGCGAGGTCATCGCCACGGTGAAGGTCGTCCCGGAAATGGGGCAGCTTTCGAGCGCCGAATCGCGCGTCTCGGTCGCCGAGATCTCGCTCGAACAGGCCCAGCGCGAATACAGACGTACGGAGACGCTCCACGAAAAGGGCGTCGTCTCCGACGAGGAGGCCGAGCAGAGCCACACCACGCTGCTGAAGGCCGAGGAGGAGCTGCGCAACGCCAAGGAGAGCCTCGAGATCGTCAAGGAGGGCATCGCCAGCCGCTTTGCGGAGTTGAGCAACACGCAGATCCGCTCGACGATCGACGGCATGATCCTCGACGTGCCGATCAAGGTCGGCAACTCGGTCATCCAGGCCAACACGTTCAACGACGGCACGACGATCGCCACCGTCGCCGACATGTCGAACATGCAGTTCCAGGGCAACATCGACGAAACGGACGTGGGCAAGCTCCACGAAGGGATGCCCGTGAAGCTGACGATCGGCGCCCTGCAGGATGTCGAGCTGGATGCCACGCTGGAGTATGTGGCGCCGAAATCGACCGAAAGCAACGGTGTGATTCTCTTTGAGGTGAAGGCCGCCGTGCAGATTCCCCAGGGGGTCTTCGTGCGCGCGGGATACAGCGCCAACGCCAGTGTCGTGATCCAGAGCCGCGAAGGGGTGCTGACCCTGCCCGAAGGGTGCGTGGAGTTCGAGGGCGACAAGACCTACGTGCAGGTGCTCACCAGCCCCGAAGATGCCGAGGATCAGACCTTCGAGCGCCGCGAGGTCAGGATCGGCCTTTCGGACGGCGTGAACGTCGAGATCACCGAGGGCGTTACGGCCGGGGACAAGATCCGCGGCGCCCGCATCGACACCAAGAAGTAACAGCGACCTAATTCCCTACGCAAGATGAAAATCCGCATTGCCGCGACATGCGCCGCCCTCTGGCTGGCCGCCGTGCCGCTTCATGCCCAGCAGACCGATCCGTCGGCCGGCACACCGTCC
This sequence comes from Candidatus Alistipes faecigallinarum, assembly GCA_019115605.1. GTDB lineage: Bacteria > Bacteroidota > Bacteroidia > Bacteroidales > Rikenellaceae > Alistipes > Alistipes faecigallinarum. The sequence continues at coordinate 38,047 of DXDG01000003.1, read as the reverse complement.
GCTACCCCCGCGGCCGAGGTGCCCTGGACGCTCGCGTCCTGCATCGAATATGCCCAGCAAAACAATACCGAGGTGCAGCAGCGCGCCCTGCAGGTCGAAAGCAGCAGCATCGAGCTCTCGACGGCCCGCTACAGCCGCCTGCCCGATCTGAATGCCTCCGTGGGCGGCGACGCCTCGTTCGGCCGTGCCCTGACGAGCGACAACACCTACCAGAGCAACAACCAGACCTCGGGATCGCTCAGCGTCTCGGCCTCGATGCCCCTGTTTCAGGGCATGCGCATCAACCACCAGATCGCCGCCGGCAAGCTGAACCTCGCCGCCGCCATGCAGGATCTCGAACGCATCCGCGAGGATGTGGCGATCAACGTCATGACGCTCTACCTCCAGGTGCTCTACGCCAAGGAGATGGTGGGCATCTCCGAGCGGCAGGTCGAGTTGAGCACCCTGCAGGTTGCCAACAGCCGCGCGCTGGCCTCCGAGGGCAAGCAGCCCGAATCGGTCATCTACGAGAGCGAGGCCCTTCTGGCCAACGACCGCATGAGCCTCACGCAAGCCCGCAACGACCTGCAGCTGGCGCTGCTCGATCTGAGCCAGGCACTCAACCGCCAGAGCGCCGCCGGCTTCGACATCGTCGTCCCGACGCTCGACAGTCTGGCGCTGGAGTCGTTCCGGCCCTCGGCCTCGGCCGACGCCATCTACGACTATGCCGCCGGGAACCGCCCGCACATCAAGGCCGAGCAGCTGCGGCTCCAGAGTTCGGAACACAACGTGGATATCGCCCGCTCGGCGCTCTATCCGTCGCTCTCGCTCGCGGGAGGATACGGCACGGGCGTCTACAGCGCCGACGAGACGAAATTCTGGGCCCAGATGCGCCACAACAGCCGCGAATACGTAGGGCTCTCGCTCGGCATACCCATCTTCAACCGCCGGGCCTCGCGCAACAACATCCGCTCGGCACAGCTCGCCGTACGCAACCAGCAGCTGGTTCTCACGGCCGCCGAACAGGCCCTGCGCAAGGAGATCGAGCAGGCGTGGTACAACGCCGACGCCGCCTACGCCAAGTACCGTGCGGCGGATACGGCCCTCGCCTCGTCCGAGGTGGCCTTCCGCTACGAGCAGGAGAAGGCCGCGGCGGGCCGCTCGACCGTCTACGACTTCAGCAATGCCAAGACCGCCATGGAGAAGGCCCAGGCCGAAGCCGCACAGGCCAAGTACGAATTCATCTTCCGCTCAAAGATCCTCGACTACTACCACGGGAAGCCGCTCACGCTCTGACCGTAAACCGGCACCGTACATCCGTAAAAACGGCTCCGAAGCCCGATATCGGGCATTTCGGGGCCGTTTTTGCGGAAGTTTTCGCCTCCGGAGGCGGCAATCCGGAAAATTTGACCTACTTTTGCAGCGATTTACCCACGAACCGCAACAGGATGGAATGGCTTAAGGAACTGCTCGTCGAACACTCGGCCCTGCAGGCCGTCATCGTGATCTCGCTCATCTCGACGATCGGCATCGGGCTGGGCAAGATCCGCTTCTTCGGGATCTCGCTCGGCACGGCCTTCATCTTCTTTGTGGGTATTCTCGCCGGGCATTTCGGGCTTTCGCTCGACCCCGCGATGCTGACCTATGCCGAGGATTTCGGACTCATCATCTTCGTCTATGCCCTCGGACTGCAGGTCGGGCCGGGATTCTTCAGCTCGATGCGCTCCGACGGGCTGCGGCTGGTCTCCCCGGCCATTGCCGTCGTGCTGCTCGGAACGGGCCTGGCCGTGGCGTTGAGCTACCTGCTCAAGATCCCCATCTCCGACATGTCGGGCATCCTCTGCGGCGCCACGACCAACACACCGGCCCTCGGTGCCGCCCAGCAGACCCTGCAGCAGGCCGGAATCGACGCCAACGGCGCCGCACTGAGCTGCGCGGTAACCTATCCGCTGGGAGTCGTGGGGGTCATCCTGGCCATCGTCGTGCTCCGCAAGCTCTTCGTGCGTCCGTCGGATCTCCCGGGGCCCGACGCCGAACACAAAAAAAACATCTTCATCGCCAGCTACCACCTGACCAATCCCGCCGTCTTCGGCAAAAGCGTGCACGAGGTCGCCACGGAGAGCCACCACCACTTCGTCATCTCCCGACTGTGGCGCAACGGGCAGGTATCGATCCCCACGTCGGACCGTCTGCTGCAGAAGGACGACATCATTCTGGTCATCACGAACCGCGACGAGGCGGATGCCCTGCGGCTGATCTTCGGCGAGCAGGAGCAGAAGGACTGGAACCGCGAGAACATCGACTGGAACTCGGTGGACGGACAGCTCATCTCGCAGCGCATCCTCGTAACGCGCCCCGAGATCAACGGCAAGAAGCTCTCGTCGCTCCGCCTGCGTAACAACTACGGCATCAACATCAGCCGCGTCTACCGTTCGGGCGTGCAGCTGCTCGCAACGCCCGACCTGCGTCTGCAGCTCGGCGACCGGCTGACGGTCGTCGGCGAGGCACAGGCCATCCGCAATGTCGAGAAGATCCTCGGAAACGCCGTGAAGAGCCTCAACGAGCCGAACCTCGTGGCCGTGTTCATCGGCCTGATCCTCGGTCTGACGCTCGGAAGCATCCCCTTCGCCATCCCGGGCATCTCGATCCCCGTGAAACTCGGTCTGGCCGGCGGCCCGATCATCGTAGGCATCCTCATCGGCACGTTCGGTCCCCGCATGCACATGATCACCTACACGACGCAGAGCGCCAACCTGATGCTCCGCGCCCTGGGGCTCTCGATGTACCTCGCCTGCCTGGGTCTCGACGCCGGGACCCACTTCTTCGAGACGGTCATGCGGCCCGAGGGGCTCCTGTGGCTCGGCGTAGGCTTCGCGCTGACCTTCATTCCGGTCGTTCTGATCGCCCTCCCGACCATGCGGCTGCTGAAGGTCGATTTCGGCTCCGTAGCCGGACTGCTCTGCGGCGCCATGGCCAACCCCATGGCCCTCAACTACGCCAACGATACGATCGAGGGCGACAACCCCTCGGTATCCTACGCCACGGTCTATCCCGTCTGCATGTTCCTGCGCGTGATCGTAATCCAGATCATGCTGATGCTCTGTCTCTGAAAAACAGGCAGGGTCTCTCGGAACGGATCCGCCATATACAGAAACGGCCGCCCTGTCGGGCGGCCGCATATCGTCTGACGGGCTACCTGGCGAACCACTGCGGGAAGACCCGCACGACCTCCTGTTCGAAGTTGGGGGTCAGCACCCCCTGCCCCAGAGCGGCGCGGATCTCCTCCGCCGTCCAGAAACGTCCGCCGTCCAGCTCGTCGCTCGGGCAGACCGGTCCGTCATAGGTCGTACGGTGCACATAAACCAGTTCGTACTCCCGCGTCGAGCGGAAGGGGTAGACCGTCAGCAATTCGGGTTCGAAACCGGTGATGCCCAACTCCTCGCGGGTTTCGCGGCGCAGCGCCTCGTCGATCGTCTCGCCGTAGGCGACATGGCCGCCGACGGCCGTATCCCAGCGTCCGGGCTGAATATCCTTCCACAACGGACGCCGCTGCAGGTAGAGTTCACCCCGCGAGTTGAAAAGGTGAAGGTGCACCACCGGGTGCAGCAGCATCGATCCGCCGTGGCATTCGCCGCGCGTGGCCCGTCCGACCACCTTTCCCGACAGATCCACCACTGGGAAGAGCTCCTGGCTGTTATCGTGTTGCATGACGAGGATATTTATGAATGTAGATTGCGACGGCCGCCATGCCCAACAGCGTAAAGAGGGCCCCGGGCAGCGCCGTATACGGGTAATCGAGTCCGCGGTCGATAGGCAGGCCTCCGACATAGGCCCCGAGGGCATTCCCAAGGTTGAAGGCCACCTGCACAAGTGCCGCACCGAGCATTTCCCCGCCGCGCGAGTTCTCGAGAATCAACAGCTGCTGAGGCGACGAAACACAGAAGAGACAGCCCGTTGTCAGGCACATCAGCCCCACGGAGAGGAGCGGAATCTGCGCCCCGAAGAAGATGCCGGCCAACGCCAGCGTCGCCACGGCCAGCGTGCAGCGCACGACCCGTTCGGGCGAGAAACGGTCGGCATAGTGGCCGCCGATGAGGTTGCCGGCAAACATGCTGAAACCGGCCAGCATGATGATCAGCGTCAGCCACGCGGGATCAAAGCCCGAGGTGTGGATCATCAGCGGGCTGACATAGCTGTACCAGCAGAAGATGCCGCCGTTGCCGAGCATCACCGAGGTCAGAACGAGCCACGGCCCGGCGTGTTTCAGGAAGCGGAACTGCCCCTTGAGACCCGTATCGGGCAGCGGCGGAAGTTTCGGGACCCAGAGCCGCACGAGCAGCGTGGCAACGGCACCCCAGGCGGCAACGATGGCGAAGGTGGCCCGCCAAGTTACGGCTCCGCTGATGAAGGTGCCGAGCGGTACGCCGAAGAGATTGGCGACGGTCATGCCGACAACCATGATCGAGACGGCCTCGGCGCGGTGCCCCTTGTCGGCCACCCTTTCGGCCACAATAGACCCCACACCGAAAAAGGCGCCGTGGGGAAGTCCCGAGACAAAACGCATGGCCAGCAGCATCCAGTAGTTGGGAGCAAGGGCCGCACAGAGATTGCCCAGGATGATCAGAGCCGTCAGGACCAGAAGAATCTGCTTCAGAGGGCGTTTTCGGGCCACAAGCACCATGAGCGGCGCCCCGAAGCAGACACCCAGCGCATAGGCCGAGATCAGATGGCCGGCCTCGGGGATCGAAACGCCGAGGCTGCGGGCTATGTCGGGCAGGATACCCATCATCACGAACTCCGACATGCCGAGCGCCAGCGTACCGAAGGCCAGCGCAATCAGACTCTTTTTCATCGATTCTTACGATTTTACCGGCCGCAAAGGTAACGAAAAAAGGGGGGGAAAGGGCTCACTTCCTCCTCCTTTTTTCAAATTTTTCAGAAATTCATTGCCCAGGAAACCGCACCGTTCGGCAACCGGCTGCGGAGAGGCTCCGAACCGCCTCACACCGCCTCCCGACGCCCGAAGAGCAGAGCCCAACGGATCAGAGTTGAGGGCCCGACTCGAAGCAGGGCCCAACGGATCAGAGTTGAGGGCCCGACTCGCGCGGCTGCCCCACCTCATAACCCAGCTGGCGCATCCACTCGACAGTAGCAGCATCGACCTGGTCCGTACGGTCGGCCCAGCGGCCGCTCTCGACGAGAATCCGCTTGCGCTCCTCGAGGGCCTGCTGCAGCGGGAAATCGGGTCGCTGAAGCTGCATCTTCGCTTCGCGCAGCGAGGGACGGACCCGGCGGTCGAAGACGTCATCCTGCACGGGACGCCGCTCCTCCTCCCATTTGAATCCCTCCAGGAAGAGTTTCCGGTCGGGCTCCAGCTTGTCCAGCGGCACGATATGCCAGACGGGCTCCTTGCGGTAGGTGATCTGCACGACCTGCTTCTGCTCGATGTAGAACGAGCAGTCGCCGCTTTCGATGAAGGCCACGTCGGTTACCACGGGGGGCTCGCCGTCCTGCATGTAGTAGATCGTCTGCACGTTGCCGTTCACGTCGTTGCGGTAGATCTCGTTGTTGCGGAACCAGGCGGTCATCTGCTTGCCGATTACCTGATTGTAGTGCAGCGTGTCGAGCTGCGAGGCCATGAGCGGATTGTTCATGCACTCGGCCCGGGCGATCTGCTGCCGTTCGGTGTAGATGTCAAACCATTCGGCCGTGATCTGGTTGCTCTGGTTCCACAGCACGGGATTGATATAGAGGTGAATCGTCGAATCGGAGCTGATGGAGGTCATCGAATCGCAGACGGCCTGGAAATCCGAGCGGAAAATCCGCACGTTGCGGTATCCCTTCATCAGGCGGTAGAGCGAGTCGCCCGGCAGGGAGTCCGCTCCGCCCAACGAATCCTGCCGCAGAGTCTTCGGCGGCTGCAGCAGCGAATCGGTAACCTGCAGCAGCAGCGAATCCATCTCCCGCATGTTGCGTTCGATCAGCGAATCGAGCATCCGCAACTGCGTGGAATCGATCGCTATGAGCTTTCCCTTGCGGGCCGCACGGGCGGCGCGGGCCTTCATCTTCGACTCGAGCTTGACACGCTGGGCCGCGAGGCGCTTCTCCTCACGCTCCTTCTGCGCGAGCAGCAGGGCCGTGCGCTTCTCCTGACGCTTTGCGGCAATCTCGTCGAGGAGTTTTCGGCGCTCCTCGGCCTTGGCCTTCTTCTCCTTCTCCTTCTCCTTGCGGGCCTGCTCCTTCAAAAAGGCCTTGCGGGCGTCGCCCACGAGCGTATCGAGCGGATTGACCACCGGCTGCCGCAGCGAATCCGCAGCCGCAGCCAGCGAATCGGGCATCACCGGCGAGGCGCTCCTTGCCAGGGAGTCGAGCCCCTTCAGAGCGGAGGCCGGCCGGCGCTCCGCGGAGGACTGCTCCACACGACCGCCCGGGCGCTCACCGGCATTGCCCGCGGCAGGCGAGGCGACCGGACGCAGCGAATCGGCCGCTCCATCCGGCAACGACACTCCGGCCTCCGTTCCGGGATCCGCCCCGGCCTCTGCTCCGACCTCCGCTCCGACCTCCGCTCCGGGGAGGAGCACCGTCGAATCCGCCGCAGGCAGAAGTCCCGCGGCACGGGCTGCGGAATCGGCCCGCGCCCGCTCGGCCGCCCGTCGTTCGGCCTCCTTGTCGATCGTATAGAGGAACATCGAGTCGGCCCGCATGAAGAGCGAGTCGCCCTGCGAAAGATCATAGCTCACGATGGAGGGGTCGCGCGTCAGGAAGGCATTGCCCGGCTCCTTCCAGTACTCGCCGTAGTCGCCGAAGGCCAGCACCTTGTGCTCCGTGTCGTCGATCTGCACGTCGCGGCGCAGGATGACATGGTTGCGCATGCGGTAGAAGTCGATGCTGTCGCTCCACATCTCCTGCTTCTCGGTGAGCAGGTAGCCGTTGCGCGTTACGATATAGAGCGTATCGAGCTTCTCGTAGGAGCCCCGGTCGGCATAGAGGTAGTCGCCGTCGCGGTTCCAGATGTTCGTACGTTTGAAGAAATAGGCATTGTCCGTGGCCATGTTGTAGACGACCGAATCGCCCCGGAGGTCGTATTCGTCGTTGCGCATCTCGACCTGATCGACCGCAACGAGCTCCTTCGTGTCGGCATAGTAGTAGCCGCGCACGGCTTCGAGCAGATTCTCCCGGTTGGTCAGCACGCCGCCCTGGTCGAACCGCCCGACGTTGCTCTTCGTATTGAAGATGAAGTCGTAGGTATAGAGCGTGGCGTCGCCGTCGATCACCTTCACGATGTCGGAATAGACGCGCGCCTCGTTGCGTTCGCCGTCATATTCGGCCCGATCGCCGTAGATGTAGGTGGTGTTCTTGTTGATGAGCACGTTGCCGAAGAACTCGATGCGCATGTCCGAATAGCGGACCGCCGAGTCGCAGGTGATGACCGCGCCGTTGTGCTGCGCGGCGAAGTTGCCCACCAGAAAGATCACCGAATCGCCCGGAGCCACCGGGCCCATGAGATCCGACTTGAGGTCGATGAGCTTCTTCTCGCCCTGCGGCGGATCGGCCGGCTGCATGGCGCTGCGCGCCCCGAGAATCCCGGCAGCGAACAGGGCAAGGACGACTATGGTTCCGAACCGGCGCACGCGTTACTTGACCCAGTGTTTGTTTTCGAACTCGCCGTTGCGGAACTCCGGGTCGATGTAGACGTACATGCCGTCGATCTTCTTCGTGAGCCACTCCCGGAAGACCCGCTCCTGCTTGTCGGCAAGGGCCATCTCCTCCAGCCGCAGGTAGTCCTCGTTGAGCGACGCGGCATGCGTGGGAATCACCTCGACGAGCTTGACGATCTTGGCCATCTGGTTGTGCAGCATGTCCTCGGTCAGGAAGGCGTCCGACACCTCGCCCGGCTTGAGCTGGATCAGGGCGTTGTAGTCCGCCAGGCTCTTGAAGTATCCGAAATCCTCCTTGAGGAACTTTGTGACGGTCATCTTCGCATTGGGCATGTAACGCTCCAGAATCTCGTGGTTCGAAACCAGACCGCCGTTCATCTTCGAGGCCTCGTCGTCCGAGTAGAGCAGGGCGGCCTTCTCGAAGGTGATCGAATCCTTGTGGATCAGGTCGGCGATGCTGTCGAGCTGCTGCAGGGTCTCCGTAAGCTCGGCGCTCGTGAAGACGGGGTGGAGAATGATGTGGCGGAAGTGGTAGAGCTGCCCGCGCTTGTCGAGGAACTGGATCAGGTGGAATCCGAACTGCGACTCCACCACCTCGGAGATCTGCCCGGGCTTCATCCCCTCGAGGGCCTTGGCAAAGGAGGCGTCGAGTGCCGAGAGCGGCGTGGGATCCATCTCGCCGCCGCGCATGGCCGCATCATCCTGCGAATACATGCGGGCGAGGTTCTCGAAGCGGGCCTTGCCCGTGATGACCCGCTCGCGCATGTCCAGCAGCCGCTCGCGCGTACGCTGCTTGGCCTCTTTCATCGACTTGGGGAACTTGGTGATCTGCGCATAGACGTACTGGTCGGCAATCAACGGCAGGCTGTCCTTCGGGATCGACTTGTAGAAGCGCTCCACCTCGCCGGGAATCACCGTAACCTTGTCCACGACGGTGCTCCGCATGGAGCTGGCGTAGGCCTGCTCCTCGTAGCGCTGGCGGAGAATCTCGCGCAGCGTGAAGATCGGCATGTGGTGCTTGGCCTCGAGTTTCGAGATCGAACCCTCCTGGTCGACCATCTGCTGCACCTGCTCCTCGACACTCGAGAGGATGCTGACGTTGTCGATCTCCACGGAGTCGATCTGCGCCTGGTTGTAGAGCAGTTTCTGCGTCATGAGCGCTTCGAGCGCCTCGTTCATCGGGTCTCGGTCGGAGGTATAGCCCTCCTGCCGGCGCTGCTCGACGAGCTGGCGCGCATACTCGTCCACCTCGGAATAGAGGATCGACGATCCTCCCACAACGGCGACCACACGATCGAGCATCACCTGCCGTTTCTGGGCGATTGCCCCCACGGCCAGAAGGATCGATACGGCCAATATGCCTTTCTTCAACATGCCTGTTTTCGGTTTATTCATTATTTTTCGCTCTGTTCGTTTCGCGGATCCCGGCCGGAGGGCTCCTCCCGGTCGTAGAGACGCACGTCTCCCTTTTCGACGGCCTGCTCGTAGAGCTCCTCCTCATGGCGGCGGATCACCTCGCCCTGCCGTTGGTTGAAGAGAATGCGGCGGATGTTCGGCCGCAGCCGTTCGAGCGGGATGGGCTCCCCCTCGCGCCGCACGGCGTCGATCTGGAAATAGTATTGTGCATGGCTGTCGCGCATCTCCTGTACGGAGGTCGTCGCCAGCAGGGCATCGTAGTTCTGGTTGCGAAGCGTGGGCAGATAGCTCAGAAACTCGGGGAAATCGACCCACTGCTCGCTGAAATCATTGACCGTAAAGTCATTCTTGGCGCACAGATCGCGGAAATCCTGCTGCTGGGCCGCTGTTTTCGAGCCCATCAGCGCCTTGAGCTTCGATGCCTGACGGTAGTGAAGGCCCAGCCGCACGATACGCCCCCTGACAATCGGGCGGTCGAGCCGGAAATCCCCCTTGTGCGCATTGTAGTAGGCCGTGATCTCCTCGTCGGTGAAGACCGTGTCGATCGAGCGGTCCACATAATACTGCTCCAGCTTGCGGATCAGCAGCGCCTGGCGGTACTCCTCGACCATGCGGTCGATGTCGTCCGCCGAGGTGGAGAAGAGCACCTCCGCCTCCTCGAGCTTGAGCTGCTTGCGGATCCAGCGGTCGACGTACATCTTCATGTAGGCCGTACTATCCTCGGAGTCGAGCCCCTGCGGAATCGCATCGCGCACGTCACGCAGGCGCAGTTCGCGCCCTCCGGCCCGCGCGAGGGTCTCCTCACTGGCAAAATAGCGGGGCAACTCCCGGCAACCCGCCAGCAGCAGCACGCCCGCCAGGACGGCTATTTTCGCGCTTCGCTTCATTTCCAAAAGGCAAAGATAGGGCTTTTACTCGTAATTTAACGCAATGCACGGGAGATTATTACGCCGCAGCGCGATTTTTCTCCTCCTCCTTCATGCGCCGCAGCGTACGCCACATCATGTAGCCCGAAACGGCAAAAACGGCCAGAGCCGCCAGATAGACCGCGACATAGAGCCACGTCGGGGAGATCGACCGGATGAGCAGCGTATTTTCGTGGCCGGTGGCGAGCATCAGATAGGCCACCGCGTTGTTCAGCGCATGGAGGATCATCGTGGCCCACAGCGAGTCGGTGGCAATATAGACGTATCCGAGCACCAAGCCCACGACAAATCCGTTGATAACCTGCACGGGCTGTCCGTGGAGCACGCCGAAGAAGAGCGACGAGACCAGCCAGGCGACCGTTACGCCGTAGCGCGCCCGCAGCGAGCCGAGCACCAGACCGCGGCAGATGAGCTCCTCGAAGACCGGGGCGAAGAGCACCAGCGAGAGGATCGTCCAGAGACCGCGCCCGACCTGGACATGCAACTCGGGCAGGAGCATGAAGAGCGGTTCGAGCAGCACGCCGACGGCACACATCATCACGAAGGCCCAGAGCAGCATCGCCGGATCGAATCCCCGCAGGGAGAAGCGGGCCCAGCGGCCGCGCCCCCCGCGCGCACGCCGATACCAGAGCAGTCCGCCCAGCGCCACGGACATCGAGACGAAGTAGAGCGCGGCGACCAGCTTGCCGAGCTGCCGGGGATCCATCGTATTGAAATTCCAGTCGTAGCCGGCAAAGAGCGCGAAAAGCATGCCCAGCAGGCCGACAACCACCTGGGCGCCGAGGGCGATGCCCAGCATGGCGAACAGATCGCCCGCCGTGGGGAAGCGGCGGCGGGAATCGGGCCGTGTCTCCGCGGCAGGGGCCGCGGCGTGCGGCCGTGCTTCGGCGTGCGGCTGTGCTTCGGTGTGCGGGGCCGCGGGCGTTGCGCCCCGCTCTTCCAATCGTTTGTCTTCCATATCTCTTGTCTGATAAATAGGCTCCTTAACGGAGATTTCCGTCTCAAAGATAATGCAAGGCGCGTGCAACGCCAAATTTTATTTTTCTTCCGGAGGGTCAAGCGCCTCGGCTTCGGGAATATCGCATCGGGGCGAAGCGCCGCCGGACGGGACGGGACGGCTAATTTTGCACGGCGATTGCGTATTTACGCAGAAATTCATTAAATTTGCCTGCTTATTACACGGTATCGAATCATTATGGCAAAGGTTATCGCATTAGCCAATCAAAAGGGCGGCGTGGGCAAAACCACGACAGCCATCAATCTGGCGGCATCGCTGGCCCTGCTGGGCAAGAAGGTGCTGCTGCTCGACGCCGATCCGCAGGCCAACGCCACCTCGGGTCTGGGCTTCGACATCAACCTCGAAGGGATCTACGAGTGCATCACCGGACAGAAAAGCGCCGAGGAGGTGATCCTCCCGAGTGCCGACGTCAAGAACCTCTGGCTGCTCCCCTCGTCGATCGACCTGGTGGCCGCCGATACCGAACTGCCCAAGATGGAGCACGCCCACCACGTCATGAAACGCATCGTCGATTCGGTCCGCGAGCGCTTCGACAACATCTTTATCGACTGCTCGCCCTCGCTGGGCTACACGACGGTCAACATCCTCACGGCCGCCGACTCGGTGCTCATCCCCGTGCAGTGCGAATACCTTGCCCTCGAAGGACTTTCGAAGCTTCTCAACACGATCCGCAAGGTCCAGAGCGGTCTGAACCCCGACCTGGAGATCGAGGGATTCCTGCTGACGATGTACATGCGCAACCGCCTCAACAACCAGGTGGTCAACGAGGTCCGCGAGCACTTCGGGGAGCTGGCCTACGACACAATAATCCAACGCAATATCCGTTTGGGTGAAGCGCCCTCGCACGGAAAGCCCGTCATGCTGTACGACGCGAGCGCCGTCGGTTCGGCCAACTACCTGAACCTGGCGCGGGAGTTCCTCAAGCGGAACCGCAAACGCAGCAGATAAAAGACATACGCATATGAAACAGAAGGGATTAGGACGCGGACTGGACGCCATCTTCGGCAGCGAGCCGATCGATGCCCGCCTCAAGCCGATGAGCCGGATGGCCGAGATCGCCATCGACGAGATCATACCCAACCCCACGCAGCCGCGTACGCAGTTCGACGAGGAGGCCCTCGACGAACTGGCCGACTCGATCCGCCAGCTGGGGGTCATCCAGCCCGTAACGGTCCGCAAGGGCGCCGACGGCAAATACGTCCTCATCAGCGGCGAGCGCCGCTGGCGGGCCGCGCAGCGCGCCGACCTGAAGACTCTCCCGGCCTACATCCGCGAGGTGGATGACGAGAACCTGCACGCCATGGCCCTCGTGGAGAACATCCAGCGGCAGGACCTCAACGCCATCGAAATCGCCCTGGGCATGCAGCGTCTGATCGACGAGTGCCACCTCACGCAGGATGCCCTCTCGGAGCGGGTCGGCAAGAAACGTTCGTCGGTGGCGAACTACCTGCGGCTGCTGAAACTCCCGGACGAGGTTCAGCTCGCCCTCAAGGAGGGGCTCATCTCGATGGGACACGCCAAGGCCATTGCCGGAGTCCCCGAGAAGGAGCAGTTGCGCGTGCTCAAGCGCTGCGTGAAGAAGGGTCTATCGGTGCGTCAGGCCGAGGAGCTGGTCCGCTCGCTCACCGAAGCCGCCGCGGCCCGTCCGGCGGCGGACGACGAGGAGTATCCCGAAAGCTACTCGCGGCTGGTCGAGCTGCTCGAACCCTGCTTCTCGCAGGACATCTCCATCAAGCGGACCCGCAACGGCGGCGGACGCATCGTCATCGGCTTCAACGACGACAAGGATATCGAACGCTTCATCGAACACTTCACGAAACGCTCCTGAACCCGGCATGACAACCACGATCCGGCTCCGACTGCTTCTGCTGTTTGCCGCCCTTGCGCTGGGGCTGCCCGCCTCGGCACAGCTGCACCGCGGTACCCGCACCATCATCCGGGGCGGAAAATTCGAAAAGCCGGACTCCCTGCGGGCGCGCTACGACTCGCTGCGCTTCGCCGCCCTCTCCTGGCAGGTCGATTCGCTGGGGGCCATCGACTATGCGGCCGACTCGGCGGCCGTGGCCCGGCTGCGCACCGACGACCGGCGGACACTCGACTCGATCGCCGCGGCGCGCTACGCCGCCGTTCTGGCAGGCCGCGACACGACGGCCAAACGCCCGCTGCTCAAAAAGGGGTGGTTCATGAGCGACTCGATGGCCATCTCGAAGGTCTGCTGGCTCTCGACCGTGATTCCCGGCTACGGCCAGATATACAACAAGCAGTACTGGAAGCTCCCGATCCTCTACGGTACGGTCGGCGCCGGACTGGCCCTCTATCTGAACGAGAACAGGACCTACCGCCCCCTCCGCCGCGCCTACAACGACTATACGAACGTCAGTCTCGAGCGTTCGCCCGAGCTTGACGCCCTGCAGACGAAGATGATCCGCAGCAACACGCGCCGGCAGCTCTACCTGGGACTGACGATCGCCTCGTACATCTACTTCATCGGCGACGCCGCCGTGAACTACTCGACCAACGAGGTGTCGCAGGTCAAGAAGGCCACCACGCTGGCCTGCATCTTCCCCGGCGCGGGCCAGATCTACAACAAGAGCTACTGGAAGGTGCCGTTCGTCGTGGGCGGATTCGCCTCGATGATCTACTGTATCGACTGGAACAACCGCGGTTACCAGCGCTTCAAGAAGGCCTACAACCAGATCAGCGACTACGAGCAGCACCCGGAGAAATACCCCGACGGCCCCGTCGATGAGTTCGGCGGGCGCTATTCGGCCTCCTACATCCTCAACCTGCGCAACAACTTCCGACGCAACCGCGACCTCTGCATCATCATCACTGGAGCCCTCTACGTGCTCCAGATCATCGACGCGCACGTCGACGCCCACCTGAAGGACTACGACATCTCGGACGACCTGTCGATGAACCTCGAACCGCTGGTGGATGCCACGTATGTTCCCTCCGCAGGGGGCAACCGTCCGGTTTTCGGATTCAACATGAGCCTCAAATTTTAAACGATGAAGAAACTCCTCACCCTCGTGCTGCTGCTCTCGGTCGCCGCTTCGGCCTCGGCCCTCGACCGCAGACCGCGCAAAAAGAGACGCGACCGCCGAAAAGAGCAGACCGAGCAGGTCGCCGCACCCGCCCCGGCACCGGTCGCCGAGACTCCCGCAGCGCCGGAACCCGAACCGGAACCCGAACCGGAGCCCGTCAATGACCTCACGCTGGGACTTACGGCAGCACAGGCCGACTCACTGGTAGCCGTATGGCACGAGCGGCAGCAGGCGGAGGCCTTCACGGAGTTCTTCGACCGTTTCGTTCTCGAGGACTCGACGGCCACGGCCGAGATCCCGGACCCCGTGCTTGACACGCTCTATGCCGAGCGGCTGCGGGCCCTCGTCTCCCCCATCCCGCTCCCCTACAACTACATCGTCAAGGGCTATATCAACCGCTACATCAATCCCCGCTACGGCACGATCAGCCGTATCCTGGGGCTCTCGCAATACTACTTCCCGATCATCGAGAACGCCCTGCTCCGCGAGGAGCTTCCGATCGAGCTGCGGGCCCTTCCGATCATCGAGTCGGCCCTCCAGCCGACGGCCGTATCGCCGGTCGGGGCCGTCGGTCTGTGGCAGTTCATGCCTTCGACGGGCAAAAGCTACGGCCTGGAGATCAACTCGCTCGTGGACGAGCGCCGCGACCCGGTGCGCGCCACGGAGGCTGCCTGCCGCTATCTGAAGGATCTCTACGCCATCTACAACGACTGGACGCTGGCCATCGCGGCCTACAACTGCGGTCCGGGCAACGTCAACAAGGCCATCGCCCGCTCGGGCGGCAAGACCTTCTGGGAGATCTACGACTACCTGCCGCGCGAGACCCGCGGCTATGTCCCGGCCTTCATCGGCGCCTCGTACGCCTATGCCTACCACCGCCAGCACGGCATCGACCCCGAGCCGGCGCCCGTGCCCCTGTCGGTCGATACGGTGCGCATCGACCACCTGCTGCACTTCCAGCAGATCGCCTCGACGATCGACCTGCCGGTGGAGACGCTGCGGCTGCTCAACCCGCAGTACAAGCTCGACATCGTCCCGGCCACAACCAAGACCTACACGCTGGTCCTCCCGCAGCGCAACGTCTCGCAATACATCGCCCACGAGGCGGAGATCCGCGGAAAGGACTCGCTCTACCTCAAGGAGTATATCAATCCGGCCAACATCGAGAAGAAACGCCAGCAGCAGAGCGGCACAGTCTATGTCGTCAAGCGCGGCGACACGCTCGGCGCCATCGCCCGCCGCTACCACGTTACCGTCTCGCAGCTCATGCGCTGGAACAAGCTCAAGAGCGCCCACAAGCTCCGCATCGGACAGCGGCTCCGCATCGAAGGCCGATAAGCGTTATCGACGGCCATGCTCTCCGATCACGATACCATCGTTGCCCCGGCTACGGCTCCGGGAGGCGCCATCGCCGTCATTCGCGTGAGCGGTGCGGAGGCGCTGTCGCTCTGCGACCGCATCTTCCGCGGCCGTACGCCGCTCGCCGAGGCCGCCCCCTACACGGTTCATTACGGAACAATCGTGGATGCGCCGGCCGCCGAGGCCGAATCGCCACGCATCGTGGACGACGTGCTGGCCGCCGTATTCCGGGCTCCGCACTCCTATACGGGCGAAGATTCGGTCGAGATCTCCTGCCACGGCTCCTCCTACATCGTCGCGGAGATCCTGCGGCTGCTCACGGACGCCGGCGGACGCATGGCCACACCGGGCGAGTTCACCATGAGGGCCTATCTGGCCGGGAAACTGGACCTCTCGCAGGCCGAGGCCGTCGGCGATCTGATCGCCGCCTCGTCGCGGGCCGCACATGCCCTGGCCACGAACCAGATGCGCGGCGGCTACTCCTCGGCCCTCGAAGCACTCCGCGACCGGCTGCTGCATCTGACCACCCTGCTCGAACTGGAACTCGACTTTTCGGAGGAGGATGTCGAATTTGCCGATCGGCAGGCGCTTCGCGACACGATGGAGCAGATCGACCGCGAAATCGGCCGTCTGTGCAGCTCCTTCGCATGGGGCAATGCCATCAAGGAGGGCATTGCCGTTGCGATTGTCGGTGCGCCCAATGTCGGAAAATCAACCCTGCTGAACCGGCTGCTGCACGAAGAACGCGCCATGGTCTCGGAGATCGCCGGCACGACACGCGACGTAATCGAGGAGCGTGCCAATATCGCCGGCGTTCTGTTTCGGTTTCTCGATACGGCCGGCGTCCGCGCCACCGACGACCGGCTGGAACGGATGGGCATCGAGCGCACAATGGAGAGCATCCGCCGGGCGCAGGTGGTGATCCGCCTTGTCGATGCACGGCACGGCAGCGATCAGGATCAGTCCGCACCGCAGATCGAGACACGCCCCGACCAACGGATGCTGACCGTATATAACAAGATGGATGCGGCACCGGAAGGATTCCGCCTGCCGAAGGGAGCGCTCGGGATATCGGCCAGACAGGGTGAAGGAATCGACGCACTATGCAAAGCGTTGCGGAATGCGGTAGACACCGAAGGAGTCTACCACGGAGATCCTGTTGTCTCAAACAGCCGCCACCATGAGGCCCTGACGGCGGCCCGGAAATCATTGGCACACGCCCTGGAGGGGCTGGATGCAGCCCTTCCCACAGACCTTCTGAGTGAGGAGATTCGCGAGGTGATCCGGCACCTGGGCGAGATTACGGGCCGCGGAGTCATCACGCCGGACGATATTCTGAAAAACATCTTTTCGAATTTCTGCATCGGAAAGTAACTCGACCGAAGAAAAATCGAGCAAAACGCAGAATAATCACCAATAAATCAACAAATTACAACAGAAAATCGAGTGATTTTCTAGAGTTCGTTTTTGCCGACGAGGTGTAAATTTTACACTTCATTTACACCTTGAAAACGCCGAGGTGTAAAAAAGTGTAAAAATATTTTCCTATCTTTGCCTTGAACCAAAACCTCGACACCATGGAAATCAAACTTCATCAAAAACCGCAGCGCTCGACGGGACGCACCTCACTGGTGCTGGAGTACTACTATGGCTACACGCGCGATGAGGAGGGGCGGATCAAACACCGCCGCAGATTCGAGACCCTCGAATACTTCCTCTACACCACGCCCCGCAACAAGGCCGAGCGCGACCACAACAAGATCAACCTGGAGATGGCCGAGAAGGTCAAGGCCAAACGGCTGCTCGACGAGCAGAACGAACAGTACGGGTTCGCCGGACAGTTCAAGATCCGCACCAACCTGGTCGAGTTTATCCGCGGGATGATTGAGCAGCGCAAGGATTCGCCCGGCAACTGGGGCAACTGGGACAGCATGCTGAAACACCTGATTGCCTACGCGGGCACGCAGACCACCTTCGAGCGGGTCGACCGGAGGTTCGTCGAGGGGTTCCGCAACTACCTCGCCAAGCGGGCCCGCACGAAGAGCGGCACAGCCCTCTCGGCCAACAGCCAGAACAGCTACTTCCTGAAGTTCAAGGCGGCGCTGAACCGGGCCGTCGAGGAGGGGATTGTTCCCCAATCGCCCGCCATGGGGGTCAAGGCCACACGAACCGAGGACGTCCACCGCGAATACCTCACGGTCGAGGAGCTGCAGCGGCTGGTCAAGACCGACTGCTCGTACCCGGTACTGAAGGACGCCTTCATCTTCTCGTGTCTGACGGGCATGCGCTGGAGCGACATCAACAAGCTGACGTGGGGCGAGGTACAGGAGTTCGACGGCGGCACGCGTGTGGTCTTCCGCCAGAAGAAGACCCGCGGTCTGGAGTACCTCGACATCGCCGAGCAGGCCGTGCGCTACATGGGGCCGCGCGGCAAGGCCGACGAGCGGGTCTTCTCGGGGCTGAAATACTCCGCCTGGCACAACCTCGCGCTGCGCGAATGGTGCATGAAGGCGGGCATCACGAAGCACATCACCTTCCACTGCGGGCGCCACACCTTTGCCGTGCTCCAGCTCTCGCTCGGCACCGAGATCTACACACTCTCGAAGCTCCTCGGCCACCGCGAGCTGAAGACCACGCAGGTCTATGCGCAGATTATGGATGAGAAGAAACGCGAAGCGGTGAACCGGATTCCGGAATTATGATTATCTTTGGAAGGCGGGGCATCAGCCTTCACCCCCGCACCGCAACCGACCGCCCATGAACCGCATCGAATACATCCGCTACTCGCACCGTCGTGCCAACAGCCGGGTCCGTGCATGGATCGGAAGCGTGCGTATGCGGCTTGCGCGTCGGAGCCGGTTGCTGGGCTGGTTATGGATGGTGCCGGCGTCGATCTTCTATGCGCTGGTCGTCCTCTTCAGCTGGCTCACCTTCTGTGTCGTCCTCTTCCGGGATCCCCGCTTCACGCTCCACTACCTGGAGAGTGAGATCGAGTGCCGCGGACTCTCCGGTGCGGAGGCCCGCCGCTACCTCGACGAGCAGCACCGCGACTACGAACGTCGGCTGGCCTACGGCAATTTCACGCGCGACGAACAGCGGCGCATCGACCAGACCTTCGCGTACCTCTATAACCGCTACCCTGCCTCCGTACGGGACGACCTCAACACCCGGCTCGACGAGGTGCAGAGCGCCGTTGCGGAGATTGCCGGCTTCACGCGGCAGCGGCAGGAGGAGCTGGAGCAGGCCCGGGAGCGTGAAACCGCCCTGCAGGCACAGGCCGAGAAGCGCCGCGCCATCAATCGCAGCCGCACGGGGTTCGACCCCACGCCGGAGGACTTCTCACCGCGCCTTACCGACCGACAGCTCGACCTGCTGACCGAACACATCAACCGCATCGGTCTCTTCCGGCGCGACGTCACCCGCCCGGAGGTTGAACTGCTGCTCGCCTGCCAACACCCGGAACCGTTGCAGACAACCCACAACAAGCTGCTGGCACTGCTGCTCGAATCGCTGAGCGCCGCGCGCTTCATCACCCCGAAGTGGCAGCGCGTGGCGGGAGCCAAGGGGTGCTTCCTCTCGAAGCTGGGCAAGCCGCTTACGGCCAAGGACCTCTCGGCGGCCAAGCAGATGGCCGACATCATCGACGCAAAACGCGAGCAACAGATTCTCGACTGCATCCGGGCCCTGGAGGCTGCGCAGTCATAGTCCGTCCGTAGACGCCCGCCAACAAGCACGGACGAAGTCCCCCTTTGCGGGGTTCCGCCGTAGTGTTTGCAGGGTGCCAGTACGCGGGAAAAAGATGGGAAAGATTGTCCAAACAAGCGGAAACGTTGGCAGACAATGTCGTCAGCTTTTTTTCTTCGTTTCTTTGTCTCTGTAATTACAAGCCCGTGCGTTGCGCAACGCCTTTGTCAAACCTTTTAAATTGTGTTTTTATGCAAATGAGTCTAACCGTCGAGGAGCGTCTCGACCGCATCGAACAACTACTGCGCGGACAGAAGAATGTCCTGAACTTTTCCGAAGCCTGCGACTTCACAGGCATCTCACCGAGCTACATGTACAAACTCACCCACAGCGCCCGCATCCCCCACTACAAGCCCCACGGCAAGAATGTCTACTTCCTGCGCGAGGAGTTGGAACAGTGGCTGCTGCAGAATCCCGTGCGGACCGCCGAACAGAAGGATCGCGAGGCGACCGAGTTTGTCCTTCGCAACCGGCGTCCGAGATAACGGCACGCATCGATCCGACCGGTCCCAAGCCCATCGGGGCGGCCGGATTATCTACCCCTAAAAAAGCGCATCGCTCACCTTAAACGAGCGGATCGCCCGCTCCTTTACGACATCACCCTCCTCCACACGACCGATCAACAACGGCGACGACGGGTCATGCAACACCCGGTTCCGACACGCCGTCTTCGTATCGGTGTTGGCATAGCAATACAGACAGCCGTGGTTGCATGTATCATAAGCCCCGATATCCACACTCTGCACACATCCACACTCCGGCCGTTGGTTCCTGTCCTTGGCAACATTCAACCTGCACCCCAGCAACTCCTCAATCAACACACGGTCGACGCATCGGCCATGCCGGATGCCCATCGGCTCCAGATCTATCCGTTCTGCACAGGTCTGAATCCGGATACCATAGCTTGATGCGATGGCCGCCATCCCCGCAGCCAATCGGGTGATTTCATCCGCACTCGGTTCCCGGGCTGTCGTCTCCCTTAAATTGCGCCGCGTCTTCTGATACAGATCCACAAAACTGATCACGCAGGTTTGGGTACAGGATGCCAGCCGTTTGGCGATTGCCTCAAAACCGTGCAGATGATAGCGGACATCCAGGCCTTGCGAGAACAGAATCGGGTCATATCTCCAAATGACCCGCTTGGGGCCAATCCGGTCGGACAGCCGTCTGAACGTCTCGATCACGGACTCCTTCTGCGGAAGCCCCATCTCCAGCTCCCTGTCGTATGGAGTGACCGTAAACTGGAAATAGTACATGTAGTCCGCAAGTTCGCCCAGACGCGGCAGCATCGGCGCCGGATTCTTGCTCCAAAAGACGATGCAATCAATCACATCGGGGGATAGCCGGATTTTGCTGACCTGATGCCGGTTCATCGGATTCCGGACGCACACCTGCCCCTCCCGGATCCGGTTGTAAAACCAGTCCGAATAGAAGGCGGGAATATCGGTTCTTCGGCTGACGCTCAGTATCATTGCGAATCAGTTTATCGTTCCGCCGCACTTCGCCGACGGCACCCGAGGCTGCGGCGTGCGATCAGGATTGCTTGGCTCGTTTTCCGTAGAGCCGCTCCAAATCGAGCTTTTCGATGCGCGAACGGATGGCACCGGGCTTGCGCTGGAAATGGGCGGACAGCTCCTCCTCCGTCGCCCCCTCACACCACCGGCGCGTCAACTCCAGATCCTCCGCCTCGGTCCAGGGCAGATAGGCGTTCGGATACTCCTGACGACAGGCGTAGACCGAGTAGGTCGGCTCGCCGGTCAGCTGCTTGTAGGCCCGCAAATAACGCTTCAGCCGCTTGACATCCTTGTCCGAGAGGTACGGCAGGCGGCGAATATCCATGTTGTCCGTCAAATCATTCAGTTTGACCGCTACCGCCAGCGGATTGCCCTTTACGCGAGCAATATAACGGTCGTAGGGCTCCTCTTCGGCGTGGGTCAAACAGCGCAGCGCCTCGATGATTTCGGGCGCAAACCCCTCGGCCGCCAGCTCCTCCAGCGTCCAGTCGCTGTCCTCGACCACATCGTGCAGCACCCCGACGATCTTCTCTTCGGGGGTTTTACCGGCGGCCATGACCCGCAACGGGTGGCCGATATAGTCGTTCCCGGCCTTGTCGCGCTGGCCGCGGTGCGCCTCGGTGGCAATCTCGATGGCTCGTTCCAGGGTACTCATGCAATTTGTCTTTGGATTGGAGACGCTTCGTGCCGGACCTCCGTATTTAACAAAGTTACATAAAATTATGCAGAATTATGCGGCCAAGCGAAAAAAGAGGGGAGTAGACCTTCATAGCGGGCGGGGAGGAACCTGTGGGTTGCCGCACGTCTTGTTGTGTCTCTCCCGACGAAGCCCTTGACCGCCGGAGTCGGAGACCGGTCGCGGCTTCCCGATGGCGTGTTGTTTTTGCCAGTGCGGCAGGAACCGTAAAATAAGGACATTTTGCCGTGCGGATTGTGCCTGCTACCCGGGAATCCATACGATCCGGAAGCCGCACGGAAAGCAAGGGTCACCGCCCGGGAGTAATGTCGGGAGCGGGGGCGTGCCCACGGCCTACGGCAGATTGATTCCTGCCTTGCGGGCCTGTGTCATCTGATTCTTGCGTGCGATCCGGTAGTGTCGTCCCTCCTTGATGAACAGGGCACCCGTCTGCTTGAAGAAAAAGGGTACGTGGGCTGCGGCACAGGCATCGTGAAGCTGCATGACCCACGCAAAGTCGCACGCCCGGGCCTCGGGACCCGATTCGCCCCCGACGGTGACCTGTTCGATTCGCTCGTCCAGCCAGACGGTCAGGTCGACCGGGCCCAGCAGCGGTTCGCAGATGATTCCCCGGTGGCGCAGCGGCAGATCGACGAACGGCGGCAGACGCTTTTCGGCCTGCCGCTGGTCCTCGACCGTGCAGTAGAGCGTGACGTTGTCGTAGCCGCAGCCCCAGTCGTCGGGCAGCGACTGCCGGATTCGCTCCACCCGTTTGGTGACGATTACGAAATGCACGTCGGGTCGAGATCGGATCATCCGCCACGCTTCGATGCGCCATTCGTCGGCCTCGTCAATGAAGAAATCGGAGGTGAAGCAGGTCCATACCACCATTCCCGGGGGCACCTTCCAGCTTCCGTCGCGGTGTCGTTCGACCGGAAGCCGGAAACTTCGCGTCCTGCGCACCTGCGACGAGTCGATTCCGTAGCGGCTGTCCCGCCGGTAGACATAGCAGTTCCGGCACCCTTCGCTCACCTTGTGGCATCCGTGCCACAGATTCCACATCATCCCCATCGCTCGGAGCGGTTCAGACGATCTTTTTGGCTTGGCCGAAATCCATCTCCATCGGGCGGAGAAACGACCACGTGGAGTGGATGACCCGCCACTGCCCGTCGGATTCGAGCTGGAAGACCTCGATGCAGTTGTAGCGCATGTCGATGAGCGAGGTGCGGGCAAAAAGCTGGTAGGTCAGCACCGTCATGTCGTTGCCGAACTGGAGGCGCGGGGCACGAAAATCGTAGCTGTCGGCGAAGAGCTTGCCGTCGATCTCCCTGAGTGAGGCGGTGATCGTGGCGTGGTCCTCCACCCGTCGGGTCGCCACACCGTCGAAATAGGTGAAACTGCGTTGCGACCACAATTTTTCGTAGCCCGATGTGTCGCCCTTGAACCATTTGTCGAGAGCGGCCCGCTCCAAACCGATCAGGTGTCGGGCCAGTTCGCGCTCTTCGGGCGTGTACTGCTGTTCGTAGAAGGGAATTTCGTTTGTTTCCATGGTTTTGTATGTGCGGTTACAGATTTTTCAACTCCTCCCGCTGCTTCCCGGGCAGGGAGGCGACTACCGTGTCATAGGCCTGGCGGACCAGCTCCCGGATTTTGTCGTCGGGAACGTCGCTGTCGAAGCAGACGCTGATCCAGTGCTGCTTGTTCATGTGATAGGCCGGCCGGACGCCCTCGTAGCGCTCCTGAAGTTCGGTGATCTGCTCCTGCGGGCATTTCAGGTCGCAGAAGTCGAACACGTCGATGTTCACGAAGCAGAACCACTTGTCGAGTACATAGAAGACCAGCAGGTTGCGGTCATATTCCGACGTAGCTTTGCCGAACGGCAGTTTTTCGTGTACGCCCTTGAATGAAAGGCAGTACGCTCTGAAATCCTCGATATTCATGCCGATTTTTTTGTCGTTCACAAAGGTACGGATGAATGCCTGAAGGTGCAATACACAAAAGATGCGGGAAATTGCACTTTCAGGGACATGTCGTAGTCTCCCTGCGGCGTCATCGGCTCGCCGTCGCGTCTTTGCGGTATTGGGCGGGAGAGAGACCGACGGCCTTGTGAAAGAAGCGGACGAAGTAGGCGGACGACTCGAAGTGCAGCAGATCGGTAATTTCGTTGACCGACAGGGTCGTGTAGGCCAACAGCCGCTTGGCCTCGTCGACCAGGCGCCGGTTCAGATACTGCTTGGTCGTTACACCCAGATGTCCGGAAACGAGTCGGTTGAGGTAGTTGGCCGTGATGCAGGGCTGTCCGGCGTAATATTCCACGTCGTGGTGTTCGCGGAATTCGCGGTCGGCCAGTCGGACGAAACGTTCCCGATAGCGGTCCGGAGTCATCCCCGTCGGAGGAAGTGTCCGGGGTGCGGCATTTTTCGCGCGGTCCAGCAGCATCAGAAACTCGTAGAGCATGGCCCGCAGGATGTGCTGATCCTTGTGCTGCGGGGCAGCCATCTCTTCCTTCATCTGCAGGAACAGCTGCCGCAGCCGTTTCTGCAGAGGTGCATCGGGGAGAAGAAACGGCGAGGGCCGGTCTGCCTGCAGATAGGATAAGCGGTCAAGAAAATGGGCATCGTTGAAGAACGACAGCAGGAAAGGCTCCTCGAAGATCAGCACGTCACCCTTCAGAGGGGTCTCCGCCCGCCACTCCCACACCTCGCCGGGGCGTCCGCAGGCCACCAGGCCCGGGGTTGCCCGGCGGCGGTGCCCGTTGATGCCCATCTCGTCCTCCTCCGCAGTGAAGAGCACGATCTGGTAGAAGGTCTCGCAATGCACCGGAGCACGACGGATACCCTCCTTGAGGGCATCCAGATCGAGTACGTCGATGAGCAGTTCCGAGCCGTACTTGTGTCGGTAGAACTTATAAACGGGTATCTGCTTCAATTTCTTTCACTCCTTCCCGGGCAAAGATACGCATTTTCTTCGGATGGAGTGCATCTGCCCGAACGCTCTGCACGGCCTGGCAGGGCGGGGCTTCCTACGACTCCCTGTAGGCGGTCGGCGAGCAGCCGACCGCCTTCTTGAAGTAGACGCCGAAGAAGGACTGGTTGGCGAAATTCAGCATGTCGGAGACCTGCTGTACCGTATATTGCCCGCTTTTGAGCAGGGCCTTGGCCTCGAGAATCACGTAGTCGCGGATCCACTCCCCGGCGTGGCGCCCGCTGACGGCATGGATCACCTGCGAGAGGTATTTCGGTGTCAGGCAGAGCCGGTCGGCGTAGAACCCGACGCTGCGCTCGGTGGCGTAGTGCTGCCGCAGCTCTTCGAGAAAGCGGTCGAAAATCTGCTTTTTGCGCGAGCCTTGCCGGGTGTCCAGCTCCTCGACCCGGGGTGTCATCAACTGGCAGACTTCGCCGTAGAGCACCTGCAGATAGCCCTTCAAAATATGGTGCTTGAAACGGAAGTCTGGCTGCCGGAGTTTGTCGCGCAACGCCCGGTAGATGGCTAAAATCTCCGCCGTTTGCGCATCGGAGAGTTCGAGCAGCGATTGCCGTGCGAGAAACTTGCGGATGATAAGCGCCCCTTCGGAGTTCTCTTCCGCAATGACGTAGTCGTTGGATACGGCGATGATGGCGATCCGGCAGTCGGGCGACACCTCCAGACATTGACCGATTGCTCCCGGAGTTACAATCATCAAGGTATTGCGGTGCAGTTCGTATTCGTTCAGATTCATGCGGACGCGCATCGAGCCTGCCAGACACAGTTCGATGATCGAAAATTGAATCTTGAATGGATACGGAGCCGAGAGAAAGGGCAGCATCGTCGGGTCGGTCGTCAGATCATGTGGCCGGTCCCCGTCGTCGGAATTGTCGGCGAGGATGATTTTGTTGTCAAAGACGCAGGCCCGCTCATTGAATTGAATGGCTGCTATGTTGAGGGCATTGAAGATCTTTGAGTCGGACATCGGTATGTCGTTTTTTGTTGGCAAATATACTTATTCAAACAATAAATTGGGGCGTTTTATCTTCAAAAAGCGTGTTTTACCATCTTTTAGGACAATAGATCCACAACATGCAACAAAAGGCTTTACGGAAAAAACGGGAACTTTGCCGGCGTGACAACTCAAAAAAACGATGATAGCGATGATGAAAACAAACCGATGGTGGATCGCTCTGGGGGCGATCGTGTTGAGCGCCTGTTCGGGCGGACGGGCGGAGGCGCCCTTCGTGCGGAGCGTCTCTGTGACGCAGCCCGTGGCGCTGGGCGGAGAAACGACGCGCACCTTTTCGGGCGTTGTGAAGGCGGCCAACGAGGTGAGCCTGGGATTCAAGACCGCCGGGCAGATCGCCCGCATCCATGTCGCCGAGGGCGACTACGTGCGCAAGGGGCAGCTGCTGGCCGAACTGGACGATGCCGACTACCGGCTGGCGGTCGAGGCGCTGCAGATCCAGTACGACCAGCTCAAGGACGAGGTGGCGCGCACGAAGCAGCTCTTCGAGCGGCAGAGCGTCTCGGCCAACGATTACGAGAAGGCGAGTGCCGGACTGCGGCAGCTGGGCGTCCAGTTGCAGGCCAACCGCAACAAACTCGACTACACGAAGCTCTATGCCCCGACCGACGGCTATGTTGAGGCGGTGAACTTCTCGCCGGCGGAGATGGTCGATGCCGGAACGGCGCTCGTGACGCTGCTGGACGTCTCGCGCATGGAGGTCGAGGTCGACATCCCGGCCGTCGAATACCTCCGGCGCGACCGTTTCATCCGTTTTGCCTGCCGGGCGGCGGACCTCGGGGATGAAATGCCGCTGCGGCTTGCGGGGCTGCCGCCCAAGGCCGACGGCAACCAGCTCTACCACCTGACGCTGGCCTTCGCCTCCCGGCCCGACCGGCAGCTGACGGCCGGCATGAACGTCGAGGTGCGGATCACGCTGGCCGATACGGCGGGCCGTCGGGGCTTCGGCCTGCCGCTCGGGGCCCTCTTCCTGGAAGGGAATACTCCCTCCGTGTGGGTCCTCGGAGCCGATTCCACGGTGCATCGCCGGAGCGTCGTGCTCGACAACACCGATGCCGAAGGACGCGCCGTCGTTGTCGAAGGGCTCGACGGCAGCGAGCGGATCGTGCGGGCCGGCGTCTCGGCACTCGAGCAAGGTGAGAAGGTCCGCGTGGTGGCCGCACCGAGTCAAACGAATGTAGGAGGGCTGCTGTGATGAAGATGCGAATGACCGAATTTTTCATGCGGCGGCCGGTGCTGTTCTGGTCGCTCATGGGGGCGATCCTCGTGGCGGGCGTGCTCTCGTTCCTCTACATGCCCAAGCTCGAGGATCCGGCCGTGGCGGTCAAGCAGGCGATGGTCGTGATCCCGTATCCCGGCGCGAGCGCCCACGAAGTGGAGCTGAAGGCGGCACAACTGATGGAGGACGAGCTGCGCGCGCTGCCCAACGTCAAGAAGGTGAAGAGCGAGTGCCGCAACGGCTCGGCGATCGTGACCGTCGAGTTCCAGATGACGGTGCTGAACCGCGATCTGGAGCAGCACTTCGACCTGCTGCGCCGCAAGGTGAGCGATGCTGCGGCGCGCCTGCCCGAGGGGTGTTACGATCCGGTGGTCATCGACGACATGATGGATGTCTACGGCATCTTCTACGCCCTGACGGCCGACGGCTACGACTACCCGGAGATGTACCGCTACGCCAAATACCTGCGGCGCGAGCTCCTGGACGTGAAGGGCGTCAAGCGGATCAACATCGCCGGCAACCGCGAC
Organism: Candidatus Alistipes faecigallinarum; assembly: GCA_019115605.1. GTDB lineage: Bacteria > Bacteroidota > Bacteroidia > Bacteroidales > Rikenellaceae > Alistipes > Alistipes faecigallinarum. Next base: position 10,970 of record DXDG01000003.1, on the reverse strand, counting down.
GAGGTGATCAACATCATCCTCTCGAAGGAGCAGATCGCCCGCAACGGCGTGATCCCGACGCAGATCATCTCGGCACTGCAACAGGCGGGCAAGACGGTCAATGCGGGGATGTATCCGAACGACGGCGAGCGCATCGCCCTCTATGTCGATTCGGCGGTCGACGACGTGGAGGAGATCCGCGACCTGGAGATCCGCACGATGGACGGCCGCCAGCTGCGCCTCGGCGATGTGGCCCGCGTCGAACGGGACTATGCCACGCCGCAGCGCAACGGCTTCTTCGTCGACGGCCGCCCGGCGCTGGCTCTCTGCATTGCCATGGAATCCTCGGCCATCGTGCCGGATGTGGGCAAGGCGGTCGACGCGCGGCTCGCGGAGGCCATGCGGCAGCTCCCGGCCGGCTTCCACACCGAGAAGATCTTCTTCCAGCCCGACAAGGTCTCGGAGGCCATCTCGTCGTTCATGTGGAACCTGCTTGAATCGGTCGTGATCGTCATCCTCGTGCTGGTCTTCACGATGGGCTTCCGCAGCGGTCTGATCATCGGCTTCGGACTGGTGCTGACGGTGGCCGTCTCGTTCCCGATCCTGCTCGTATGCGGCACGACGCTGCAACGCATCTCGCTCGGCGCCTTCATCGTGGCGATGGGCATGCTGGTCGACAACGCCGTGGTCATCATGGACGGCATCCTGATCGACAGGAAGCGGGGCTTCATGCCGAAAACATACCTCTACCGCATCGGCCGCAATACGGCCCTGCCGCTGCTCGGGGCGACCGTCATCGCCGCCTCGACCTTCCTGGGCATCTACCTCTCGCCCGACTCGGCGGGCGAATACGCCGGCGACCTCTTTCTGGTGCTGTGCGTGAGCCTGCTGGCCAGCTGGGTGCTGGCGCTCGTCCAGGTGCCCGTCTGCGCCAAGTCGTGGCTCCCGGCGCGCGAAAAGCGGCAGGCCGGAGCGCAGGAACCGGTCGTGATGAACTCGCCGGTCCACCGCTTCGTGCGTCGGGCGATCTCCTTCCTGATCGGCTATAAGCGGGCGACGATCGTCGTGGCCTTCGCCGTGCTGGGGTTTTCGATCTTCGGCATGACGCGCGTGAAGAACCTCTTCTTCCCCGATTTCGACTACAAGCAGTTCGTCGTCGAGTGCTTCTTCCCCTCGGCTACGGATGCCGACCGGGTGCGTGACCGCCTGCTCGCCATGAGCGACAGCGTGCAGCTCCATCCGGGTGTCGAGCGCGTGGCCGTCAGCCAGGGCAGCGCCCCGGCCCACTACTGCCTGGTGCGTCCGATGACCTCGGGCGGCGACTGCTACGGCGAGCTGATCGTCGACTGCCCCGACTACCGGACCGTGCTGGAGGTGATCCCCTCGGTCCGCCGGCAGCTGCGCGAGGAGTTTCCCGAGGCCTACGTCCGCATCCGCAAGTACAACTTCTCGATCTCGACGTCGCATACCGTCGAGGTGGAGTTCGCGGGGCCCGATCCGGCCGTGCTGCGCGCATTGAGCGCTCAGGCCGAGGCCGTCATGCGCCGCTGTCCCTACGTCGACCCCTATTCGGTGCAGAACAACTGGAAGCCGAAGGGCAAGGCGCTCGTGGCGGAATTCAACCAGCGGGATGCCCTGCGTGCGGGAATCGGCCGCGGGGATGTGGCCAACGCCCTGCTGGCGGCCACGGACGGCATGCCGGTCGGCGTGCTGAACGACCAGGAGCGCATGGTGACGCTGAACCTTCAGGTGCGCAACGACGACGGCAGCCGCATCCGCAACCTCGACGAGATTCCCGTCTGGAGCATGATGAACCTGCGGCTGACCGACGAGGAGCTGCGGGGCGTGCTGACGGGCGGCCGGGCGATGAGCGAGCTGCAGGACCGCATGTTCCGCGCCATGCCGCTGGGCAATGCCGTGCGCGACATCCGCCTCGACTGGGACGAGGATGTCGTGCGGCGGATGAACGGCCGGCGGGTGATCGAGGCCGAATGCGACCCGAATCCCGACTGCGACGCGGCGACGCCGGCCCGGGTCGTGGCCGAGATCCGTCCCGAAATCGAGGCCATCGCGCTGCCCGACGGCTATACGATGCGCTGGGTCGGCGAGGGCGAGCTGCAGGGTGAGGCGATCGGCAACCTGATGAAGTACCTGCCGCTGACGATCTTCCTGATTCTGGCCATCCTGCTGGCGCTGTTCAACAGCTGGCGCAAGGTGCTGCTCATTCTGCTGTGCTTCCCCTTCGTCTTCTGCGGCATCACCCCGTCGCTGCTGCTGACGGGGCAGCCCATGACCTTCATGGCCATCATCGGCATGATGGGCCTGATCGGCATGATGGTCAAGAACGCCATCGTGCTCGTCGACGAGATCAACCGCCTGCAGACCGAGGAGCACCGGCCTCCCTATACGGCCGTCGTCGAGGCGACCGTCTCGCGCGTGCGGCCCGAGCTGATGGCCTCGCTGACGACCATCGTCGGCATGATCCCCCTGGTCGGCGACCCGATGTACGGGTCGATGGCCCTGACGATCATGGGCGGTCTTACCGTCGGCACGATCATCACGCTCATTCTGCTGCCGCTCTTCTACGCGGCGATGTTCCGGATTCGCAAACCTCAAAACGCATAAGTCATGAATATCAGAAATAAATGTGCGGTGCTGGCGGCCGTGCTGCTGTCGGGCGCTGCTGTCCGGGCCCAGCAGCTGCTGCCGCTGTCGCTCGCCGAGTGCCGCGAGCGAGCCCTGGCCCACAGCGAGGAGCTCCGTCAGGCCGACAATCGCCTCGAGCAGGCGCGTCTCGACCGTCAGATCGCCTCGGTGGCGGCCCTTCCGAAGATCGAAGGCTCGGCGACGGGGGCCTATGTCCTGCCCGACATCGACATGATGGGCATGGAGCTGCGCATGCGCGGCACCTACATGGCGGGGCTCACCCTCACGCAGCCGATCTACGCCGGCGGCAAGATCGCGGCGGCGCGCCGCATGGCCCGCATCGGCGAGGAGGCGGCCGAGGAGCAGCGGCGCATGACGCGCATGGATGCCCTGGTCGAGGCCGACAACGCCTATTGGTCGCTGGTGGCCGTCGACGGCAAGGTGCGCATGCTCGAGAGCTACGCCGCGCAGATGGATACGCTCTACGACCAGACCTCCGCGGCCGTCGGGGCGGGCATGGCCATCGAGAACGACCGGCTGCGCGTCCAGGCCAAGCGCAGCGAAATCCGCTACCAGCTTCAGAAGGCCCGCAACGGCGCCGACCTGTGCCGCATGTCGCTGTGCCGCGTGATCGGCGTGGAGAGCGACGTGCGGCCCGTGCCGACCGACACGCTCTTGCGGGCGGCGGCTCCGGGTGAGCTGACCGCCGATCTGGAGGCGCGGCCCGAGCTGCGGATGCTCGAGCTGCAGGTGGCCGTCGGCGAGCAGCAGATTCGCGATGCCCGTTCGGCGATGCTCCCCGCGGCGGGGCTCTCGCTGGGGTACACCTATTACGGAAACATCAAACTCAACAGTATGGTCGATGCCGGCGGCGGCAACTACGTCCCCTATACGCAGGAGTTCCGCGACGGACTGGGACTGGCGATGCTGGCCGTGAAGATTCCGATATTCCACTGGGGCGAGGGGCGCAAGAAGGTGCGCAAGGCGCGTTACGAACTGCGTAACGCACAGCTCGATCTGCAGAAAAACACGCGCCTGATGTCGCTCGAGGTCGAGCAGGCGATCCGCAACGTTGAGGACGGCTACCGGATGATTCAGACCGCCGAGCTGGCGCTGCGGCAGGCCGAGGAGAACCTGCGCGTGATGCGCAACCGCCATGCGGCGCAGATGGCTCCGCTGACCGACCTGCTGGATGCCCAGTCGCAGTGGCAGCAGGCCGCCAGCAACCGGATCGAGGCCGCGACGCAGTATCAGATCTACAGGACAGAGTATCTACGCGCCACCGGACGTCTCGAATAGCTGCCCGTCGCGGCGGCACCTGCCGTGATGGCCGTTTCCCGGAACCGGACCTTTTCAAAAGGTCCGGTTTTTGTCTCCGTGTATTTGTTTATAAAATATATTTGGTATAAAAAAGAGATTTATGTGTTTTTGTGCCGGCATGGTGACGGTGAGGGGGAGATGCGCCGATCCGTCCGAAAAGAAAGGGGAATGTACCGATGAAAAGAACGATTGTCGAAGATGCCATGTTTCCCGGCTGCCCCGTGAGAAACATCCTGGCGAGAATCTGTGACAAGTGGGCCCTGCTGGTTCTCTGCCTGCTGGAGCGCTCGGAGCAGGGGAAGCTGCGCTTCTCGGAGTTGAAGCAGGCCATGCCCGACATCTCGCAGAAGATGCTGGCCATGACCCTGCGCACGCTCGAAGAGGATGGTTATGTCTCGCGCACGCTCTATGCCGAGGTTCCGCCCCGGGTGGAGTATGCGCTTACCGCGCGGGGCGAGACGCTGCGTCCGATTCTCGAAGAGCTGCTCGCCTGGGCCATGGAGAATCGGGATGCCGTCATGCGGGATCGCCGGCGGGCCCATGCGTCGAAAAACGAAAACAAACGGTTGAAAGCATGAAAGCTGCACAATTGGATCGATATGCGAAAGCCGGCCGGCTCGTTGTCCGGGAGATTCCCGTTCCGGAACCGGCTGCGAACGAGGTTCTGGTGAAGGTGCGCGCGGCGGCCGTCAATCCGCTGGAGTTGCTCCTCGTCGCGGGAAGCGTCCGGCTGATTCAGGATTACCGGCTGCCGCAGACGCTGGGCAACGAGTGCTCGGGCGTCGTCGAGCGGGTCGGGAGCAAGGTCGGAAAGTTCCGGCCGGGAGACGCCGTCTATACACGGTTGCCGCTGGAGCGGATCGGTGCCTTTGCCGAGTACGTCGCCGTGGAGGAGGCCGCTTTGGCGAAGATGCCTGCCGGGTATGCGTTCGATGTGGCGGCCGCTGTTCCGCTGACGGGCCTGACAGCCTGGCAGGGGTTGGTCGAGGTGCTGGAGGCGCATCCGGGGCAGACGCTGCTCATCCCCGGCGGATCGGGCAGTTTCGGACAGATGGACGTGCCGATTGCCCGGGCTCTGGGACTTCGCGTGCTGGTGACGGGTAACGACCGGGCCCGCGAACGGTTTCTCGCCATGGGCGTCGAGCGTTACATGGACTATCGCCGGGAGAACTATTGGGAGAAGCTCTCGGGGATCGATCTGGTCATCGACACGCTGGGCGCCGGAGAGTTCGAGCACGAACTCTCGGTGCTGAAACCGGGAGGACGTCTGTTGAGCCTGCGGACCGCTCCCAACGGGGAGTTTGCCCGGCGAAGCGGTTTTCCGTGGTACAAGCGGGTGCTCTTCTCGCTGGCCGGGATGAAATACGACCAGGCAGCCCGACGGGCGGGACAAGGCGTGTGGCTGAGATCTTGAGCCAGGCATTGGCAAATGAGATTGTTCCGGCCGATTTGACGGCGCGCGATGTCGATTTCCGCAGCGTGAAGCTGGCTGACGGGGATGTGGCGCTGATTGCCGTACCCTCCTACAGCGGACGGGTCCCTGCCGTCGCCGCAACACGTCTGGAGATGCTGTGCGGTAACGGAGTCCGTGCCATTCTGGTCTGTGTCTACGGAAACCGGGCCTATGAGGACACGCTGGCGGAGTTGCGGGATACGGCCACCCGGGCCGGATTCAGGGTCGTGGCTGCCGTGGCTGCCGTGGCCGAACATTCGATCGTCCGTCAGTACGGCGCGGGGCGTCCCGATGCGGCGGACGAAGCGGTTTTGCGGAACTTTGCCGTGCGTATTCGCCGAAAGATCGACGACGCGGACGACAGCGAGCCGAAAATCCCGGGCCACCGACCTTATCGCAAGGCTGCGGGGACCGGTCTGATACCCAAAGCCACGCGATCCTGCGTGCAGTGTGGCGTGTGTGCAGCGAAATGTCCCGTCGGAGCGATTGATCCCGCGGACCCGACCCGTGTGGACAAAAAGGTTTGCATCTCCTGCATGCGGTGTGTGGCGGTTTGTCCCCACAAGGCCCGGCGAGTCAACGGACTGCTGCTCGCGCTGGTCGGCCGTCTGCTCAAAAAGGCCTGCTCGGAGCGAAAATCCTGCGAAGTATACCTTTGACGTTCCGGGCTGCATCCAGGCCGTCGGGCGGATCTGCTCACCGCGCGGTGGCCGCAGGATTACCTGCCCGCGAACCAGCTCTTGAATTCGTTGACGCGGAGCTTGCTGACCAGCACCTTCCCGTCGGTCGGAACCTTGAGGTTGATGGCCAGCCGGTTGTTGAACCACAGGTCGATGTCCTGCACGGCGCCGCGCGAAATGAGATACTGCCGGTTGACGCGGAAGAAGCATTCGGGATCGAGGCTGTCGGCGAGTTCGTCGAGCGTGCAGGGTATGGTGTACCGTTCCCGATCGCTGACCACGGCCTTGGTGACCCCGTCCGCGATGCAGAAGTACTGCACCTGCTCGACGGCCAGCGGCAGCAGTTTGTCCCCCTTGAAGGGGACCAGAAAATGGGTCTTGTAGTGTTCGCGCCGCTGCAGCTGGCCGATCAGCGCGGACAGCGACTCCTGCGTCGGGGCCGTGTGCCGCAGCCCCTCCAGCTTGTCGAGCGCCCGGCGCAGGTCGGCTGCGCCGATCGGTTTGAGCAGGTAGTCGATGCTGTTGACCTTGAAGGCCTTGAGCGCATATTCGTCGTAGGCGGTGGTGAAGATGACGGGGCACCCGACCCGTACATGTTCAAAGATCTCGAATGCGGAGCCGTCGGCCAGATGGATGTCCATGAATACGACATCGGGCGCCGGATTGGCCTCGAACCAGGAGACGCTGTCGGTGATGCTGTCCAGCGTGCAGATGATCTTCGTGTCGGGTGCCACCTCCGCGAGCAGGGCCTCCAGGTTGCGGACAGCGGCCTTTTCGTCCTCAATAATCAGTGCTTTCATGACGCTTTTTCGGATTCGGGTTGATGCAGCGGTAGACGGACGCAGAACATGCCCTTCCCGGCCGTGATGCCGATTTCGTCCTGCCACAGCAGCCGGTAGCGCTTGGCCAGGTTGTCCAGGCCGATGCCCGGACCGGCCGGGGCCACCCTCTTGGGCTGGATGGGGTTGCAGACGAGCAGCGCCTCCTGCTCCGTGCGGATGGTGATCGTCAGCGGGTTGCGGTTGCTGATTTCGTTGTGCTTGATGGCGTTCTCGATGAGCAGCTGCACCGACATCGGCGGCAGGAGCAGCCCGTTCATCCGCTCGTCGATGGCGATGCGGAAAACGAGGTTCTCCTCGTAGCGCATCTTCATCAGGTAGATGTAGGCCTGGGCGAACTGCATCTCTTCGGCAAGGGTCACGCTCTGCCGGTCGTTGTCGCGCAGCGTGTAGCGCAGCACCTGCGACAGCTCCTGCGTGTAGTCGAGCGCCTTGGGCGGCGACTCGCGGATCAGCGACTGGAGCGTGTTGAGCGAGTTGAAGAGCATGTGGGGATTGAGCTGGCTCTTGAGCGACTCGTACTGGTGGCGCAGGCTCTCGGTGCGCAGTGCCTCGTTTTCGATGACGATGCGCTGCTGCTTGACGATCAGGTGGAAGATGTAGTTGCTTCCGGTCACGATGCAGGCGATGATCAGGTCGCGCAGCGGATGCAGGTAGTGGTGCACCATGGCGTCGATGGCCGGGATGTCGAACTGGTGGTGGAGCCAGACGAAGAGCTGCCCGAAGAGGCTGCTTGCGCCCCATGTCAGGAAGAACGACAGCGCCATCTTGCCCCGGGTCATGCGGATCATCGGGGTGTTGAAGCGGAAGATGCGCATGTTGATCCAGAAGAGCAGCAGCAGCGAGATGAAGGTGAAAAAGATCTCGTTGAAGACGTCCCGGGGCTCCATCCCCGCGAAGAGCTCCTCGCGTTCAAAACGGTCCGAGAGCGAGAGCACCTCCGGAAAGTGGATGAGCACGGCAACCACGGCCGAGACGATCAGCGTGGAGAGCAGATACCGGTCCTTGAACAGCAGGGGTGCTTTCACGGTGCAAAAATAGTATTATTTCCGCAGAATGCGGGCCGTTGCGTACATTCCGGGCAGGAATTGCGGATGCTGCCCCGAAATGCGGACATAGACGTCGATCGAGCGGTTCTCGTTGTTGACCTGCTGCCCGATCATGGCGACCGTGCCGTGGAAAGTCTCCTGTCCCATGCCGTTGACGCGGAAGGCGACCTGCTCGCCGCTCTTCAGGTGTGCAAGGTCCTTTTCGTAGGCGGTCAGGCGGAGCATCATGTTGCTCTTGTCGACGATCTCGCAGAGCGGCTCTCCGACGTCGAAGTGCCGTCCGACGTTCATCTTCACGTCGGTGGCGTATCCGCTGATCGGGGCCTTGATCTCCAGGCAGGGAACGATGCCGGAGGTCAGCAGCCGCGTCGTGTCGATGCCCAGCAGGGCCAGTTGTGCGGCGGCGGCGTCCATGCGGCTGCGCATCGAGAGGTAGTCGGCCCTGCTCTGCTGGAAGCGTTTCTGCGAGGCGACCTCTTCGCGGGAGAGGGTCTGTTGCCGCAGGTACTCCGTGCGCAGGTATTCGTTCTGCGCGTGGCTGTCGAGATAGGCCTGCTGCAGGGCGATGAAGTCGGGATTCTCGAGCGTCGCCAGCACGGAGCCCTTCTCGACGTAGGCTCCGGGCAGCAGCGAGGTGCTGCGGATCGAGCCGCCCATCGTCAGCGTCACCGTGGCGCGGTCCTGCGGCGGGATGACGAGCAGTCCGTTGAACAGCGTTTCGTTCGGCACGGCGGTGGCGCCCGACGTGGCGTCGGTCTCCATTCCGGTCTGCGGGGCCGGGGTTACGGCCTCGGCTGCCATCGTGTCGGCCGTTACGTCGAGGGTCGTGTCGGCAGCCGCGGAAGCTGCCACGGGTGCGGCGCCCTGCTGCGAGCAGGCGCAGAGAAGCGCGGCAAGGGGTATGAGTATCTTTTTCATGTCGGATGTTGTTTATCGGTAGAGTTCGTATTCGAGTGCGGCGATGTTGTAGAGGTTGAGCGTTTCGATGTATCCGCGGCGTATTTCGAGCGCCGTGTTCAGGCTCATGATGTACTCGGCGATGCTCGTTTCGCTGTTGGCGAGCTGGATGCCGGCGGCCCGGATGAGCGCGTCGGCCTCCGGAAGCGCCGACTCCGTGTAGTAGCGCAGGCTTTCGTCGTAGCGGCGCAGGGAGGCCTGCAGTTCGGTGATCCGGTTGTTGACCGCCCGCAGGTTGAGCTCCGCGTCGTTGCGGGCGATGAAGGCGTCGGCCCGGGCCTGGCGGATGCGGCTGCGCTGCGTGTTGAAGAAGATCGGGAACGACGCCCCGACGACATAGGCATTCAGCCCCTTGTCGGGCAGGATGTTCTGCCGCTGGTAGCCCAACGAGAGTTCGGGAAAGAAGCGGCTCTTCTCCACGCGCGTGCGCGCTTCGGCCTCCCGCACCTGCGATTCAAAGTAGTTGCGCTGCACCTCGGCCGAGGTCTGCCCGACGGGGATGAAGCGGGTCAGCAGACTGTCTGCGGGGGCGAGCGGCGCATCGGCATAGCAGGCCCATTGCAGGCGTGCGGCCGCCACCTTGTGCTCCTCCTGTGCCTGGAAGAGCCGGTTGCGCATCTCGGCGGCCATCGTGACCGTCATGCTCCGTTCGAGACGGGTGATGTCTCCCTGCTCGAAGCGCAGCTCGCTCGTGCGCGAGAGCTCTGCGGCCAGGGCGTTCTGGTCGGCGTAGAGCCGGCATAACTCCTGCGTGTAGAGGTAGTAGGACCAGGCGCGTTTGACCTCGGCGACGATCTCGCGCCGGACGAGCTCCGTGTAGAGGGTCCCGGTCTCGGCCTCGCGCCGGACGAGCGCATTCTTGTAGAAGGGGGTCAGCAGCGAGCCGACCGACTGCGTAATGCTGATCTCGCGGTCGTTGCGCTCGGTGCCGTTGAGCTGCCCGAAGGAGTAGTCGACCGTCGTCGGAGCCAGCTCCCACGACTCGCCGCGCCGGGCCTTCGTGCGCTCGACGGCCGCCTCGGCCGACTGGAGACGGGGGTGGTTGTCCAGGGCCATTGCCACCGCCTCGTCGAGCGTCACGCGCTGCTGGCTGTGGCCGTCGAGCGGCAGCAGCAACAGGGCGGGCAGCAGCAGGAAGGGGAAGAGGCGCCGTACAAGCGGATGGCGCCGGAGCAGCGAGGCGGCTCCCACGAGCTTGTAGAATACCGGCACGACGAAGAGCGTGAGCAGCGTCGAAACGAAGAGTCCGCCGATCACGACGGTCGCCAGCGGGCGCTGTACCTCGGCTCCGGCCGAGGTGGCGATGGCCATCGGTACGAATCCGAGCGAGGCGACCAGTCCGGTGAGGAATACGGGCCGCAGCAGGTGTTGCGTGCCGCGTGCGATGATGCGGCGCGTCGAGAGTGGATAGGGTGTCATGTCCCGCAGATCGTTGAAGTGGTTAATCATCAGAATGCCGTTGAGAACGGCCACGCCGAAGAGCGCAATGAATCCCACGCCGGCGGAGATGCTGAACGGAAGCCCGCGCAGCCACAGCGCCAGGATGCCTCCGATGATCGAGAGCGGCACGGTGGAGAAGACCACCAGCGTGTAGGTCACGCTCTTGAAGGCGAAGAAGAGCAGCAGCAGGATCAGCATCAGCGCGACGGGAATGACGACGAGCAGCGTGCGGATGGCGTTCTGGAGGTTCTCGAACTGACCGCCGTACTCGAAGTAGTAGCCCGGCTTGAGCTGTACGTTCTCCTCGAGCGTGCGGCGGATGGCGGCCACGACCTGCTGAATGTCGGCGTCGCGGACGTTCACGCCGATCACCACGCGGCGCTTCGTGGCGTCGCGGTTGATCTGCAGCGGGCCGTTCACCAGGTCGATCGTGGCCACTTCGCTCACGGGAATCTGGATGCCTTCGGCCGTGCGGATGAAGAGCCGGTCGAGATTCAGGTCGGCGACCTTCCGCTGGTCGAGGCGCACGACCAGATCGAAGCGGCGTTCGTTTTCAAAGACCGTCCCGGCGGTTTCACCCGCATAGGCGGAGCGGATGATGCTGTTC
>DXDG01000012.1 GCA_019115605.1 Candidatus Alistipes faecigallinarum | reverse complement strand
GGTCTACGAGTTCCGCGACGGCGGCGTGAAGGAGTATCTGGGCGGCATCTACTACTTCCTCGAGAAGCGCAAGCTCGAGTCGCTGCAGGAGATTGAGCGGCGCGACGCGCCGGTGGCGAAGACGGTGGCAGCACCCAAAACCGCGAAGGGAGGAACGGAGCCTGCCGCGGCGCCGCTCTCGGGCAAGGCCTCCTACGAGCAGCGCAAGGAGCAGGAGAAGCTGCTGCGCAAGCTGCGCAAGCAGGTGGAGGGCATCGAGGCGGAGTTGGCCGACATCGAGCGGCAGATTGCCGAATACGACGCCCGCTTTGCAGCCGGCGGCGCGTACAACGAGGCCGACTTCAAGGCCTACAACGACCTGAAGGCGCGCTACGACCACCAGATGCACGAGTGGGAGAAGGCCTCCTACGAACTGGAGATCACCGAAAACGCCTGATCCGGATCCGAACGGCGGATCTGCCGAATCGATACGACCAAACAGCAGAACCATGGAAAATAACCTTGTTTTCGGGATTCGTCCCGTCGCCGAGGCCATCGAGGCCGGCCGGCAGATCGAGCGGCTCTACATCCGCAAGGGAGCCGAGGGTACGTTGATGCAGGAGTTGAAGGACCTCTGCGTGCGGCACCGGCTGCGCTGGCAGGAGGTGCCCGTCGAGAAGCTCAACCGCCTTGTGCGTGGCAACCATCAGGGGGTCGTGGCGCAGATGGCGGCCATTGCCTATGTCGAGCTGTCGGATATTCTGGAGCGGGTTCCCGAGGATGAGACGCCGCTCATTGTCCTCTTCGACGGTGTTACCGACGTGCGCAACTTCGGCGCCATAGCCCGCTCGGCCGAGTGTGCCGGGGCACACGGGCTGATCACGCCGCTCAAGAACTCGGCACCGGTCAATGCCGAGGCGATCCGCTCGTCGGCCGGCGCGCTGACGACGATCCCCGTCTGCCGCGTGGGCTCGGTCCGCAATACGCTCAAGCAGCTGCAGACCGAAGGCTTTCAGGTGGTCGCCGCCACGGAGAAGAGCCGCAAGTTGCTCTACGATGCCGACTTCCGTCGCCCGACGGTCCTTGTCATGGGGGCCGAGGATACGGGCATCTCGCGCGAGGTGCTCAAGCTCTGCGACGAGCAGCTGGCCATCCCGATGATCGGCCATATCGAGTCGCTCAACGTCTCGGCCGCCGCAGCCGTCATGTTGTTCGAGGTCGTGCGCCAGCGTATCGGCGAGTAGGGTGTTGCCGGTCGGGCCCAGGGAGATGCACTCCCTGGAGCTGACGGGTGCGGAGTTGTTGGAACCGCAGTGTGCACGGAGCGGTTGCGATCCGGTGCCGGGCGTATGGCCCGCTGCGGAGCAGAATCATTCGGTATGGTTGCGATGAACGAACGGAACCTTCTGCAGCATCCCGTTTTGGGCGAGGTGCTTCTTGTGCAAAGCCAGCGGGCGCGGCGCGTGTCGATCTCGGTGCGGGTGTCGGGCGAGGTGCGGCTGACCTTCCCCGTCGGCGTGCCGCCGCGACGGGCTTTGGCCTTTCTGGAGGAGAAGTGCAACTGGATCCTGACCTCGCGCGAGCGCATGGCCCGCAAGCGGGCGGCCCTGCCGCCGCAGCTGCCGTCCGGGGAGCAGCGTGAGCGCATCGAGGCGTTGCGCCGGGCCGCGAAGGCCGACCTTCCGGAACGGATTGCCCGCCTCTCGGCGGCGACGGGCCTCCGCTATGCGAAACTCTCGATCCGCGCCTCGCGCACGAAGTGGGGGAGTTGCTCGGGCCGGAACCATATCTCGTTGAGCCTGTTTCTGATGACCCTCCCCGAGCACCTGCGCGACTATGTGATTCTCCACGAACTCTGCCATACGGTGCACCACAACCACTCGCCGCGTTTCCATGCATTGGTGGACCGTCTGACCGGTGGACGCGAGAAGGCGCTCAACCGCGAATTGCGCGGTTACGCGATCCGTTGAGTTCGTTGGGCCTGTCGGGCGATTTTGTGCCGCAGAACTTTTCCGTTCCGGAGAATTTTTCGTATATTGCTGTCAGAAAAACAGAAAAAACGGATATGAACAAATCGGACGAAGAGATCAGTCTGAGCCTTCCCGAACGGCACAGTCGGATCCTCAGCCTTTTGCAGCAGAGCGGGTCGATCTCCGTGACTCAGCTTGCCGAACGGTTTCGGGTTTCGGAGGTAACCATCCGCAAGGATCTTTCATACCTTGAGCAGCAGAAGAAACTCTATCGTACACACGGCAGTGCCATCCTGATCAGCCCCTACATCAGCGACCGGCATGTAAACGAGAAGGAGAAGAAGAATGTCGTCGAGAAACAGGCAATCGGTGTAGCGGCGGCAGCGCTTATCGAGCGCAACGATTCGATCATCATCGCTTCGGGAACGACGATGGCCTTTCTGGCCCGGGAGATCAAGCCCGACGGACGCTTGACGGTCATCACGGCCGCCGTCCCCGTAACGCAGATCCTTTCGCAGAATCCCGATATCGACGTGATCCAGCTGGGCGGCATTACGCGTACCAGCTCGGTATCGGTCGTGGGGCCCTTTGCCGAGCAGATGCTGCGCAATTTCAACTGCAGCAAGCTTTTCTTCGGTGTGGACGGCATCGATCCCGAATTCGGTATGACGACGACCAACATGCTTGAGGCTTCGCTCAACCGGGCGATGATCGAGGCGGCGCAGAAGGTCGTTGTGCTGGCCGACAGCTCGAAGTTCGGCCGCCGGGGCTTCAGCAAGATCTGTGATCTGGAGTCCGTGGACCGGATCATTACCGACAGCAACATTCAGCCGCTCTATCTGGAGCGGCTGCGCGAACGGGGTATCGAGGTTACGGTTGTCGATCTGTAGCCGTCGCAGCCCGTTGGCGAAAAAGTACGATGCGGCGCGGATTTACTCCGTGCCGCATCTTTTTGCCTACTTCTTCAGCAGGGCCTGCAGCCGTTCGGGATAGTCGGTGGTGATGTAATCCACGCCCAGATCGATGAAGCGGCGCATCTCCTCCTCCGAATCTACCGTCCAGACATTGACTTTGAGTCCCAGTTCATGGGCCTGGGCAACCCATTCGGGATGTTGGTGGAGAACCTCCGCGGCGTAGTCGATTCCCGTAAGGCCGATGCGCCGGATGCTCTGCGGCGAGAGATCCCCGGCCAGGTAGTAGACGCGCGCTTCGGGCAGCCGCTTGCGGAACTCGATGCAGGCGTTGAGCGAGAAGGAGATGAAATCCGTGCGTTCGAGCAGGCCGTATCGTTTCAGTCGCCGTACGACCTTGCGTACGGCTATATCCTCGCGGGGATAGGCCAGTGTCTTCAGCTCGAGAATCAGGCGGGTTGCCGGATGTGCGGCGGCGCATTTCAGGTAGGCGTCGAGTGTCGGAATCCGTTCGCCGTTCGGCAGGACGACCTGCGTGATGAGGCGCGCCTTGTCGCGGGCCATGTCGATGCCGACACCGCGGATCGTCTGGTCGTGATTGACTACCAGACGGTTGTCGCCGGTCAGCCACACGTCCATCTCCGAACCGTACACGCCGATCGAATCGGCCTTGGTGAACGAGGCGATCGAGTTCTGGGCCGATCCGGGGGCGGTCCAGTATCCGCGATGGGCGATGACGCGGGGTTGGGCGGCGGCCTGGAGGCCCGCCGCGAGCAGAAGGGCGAGAAGCAGCGTATGTCGGATCATGTGTGTGGTGTTTGGACGTGTAAAAATACGAAAAAGTCGGGAGAACCCTCCCCGGGAAGCCTCTTTTTGCGGACAAACCGGGGGATTTTTGAGCGATTCAGGCCCGGGATGCCGGGAAGTTCGGGATTTTTTTGTATCTTCGTATAATGCGAATGCAGCAAACTTACCAACCAACGATAACATGAAAGAGAAAGTCATCAAGAAATTCGAGGAGCTGTTCGGCACCGGCGCTCTGCTTTACACTTCGCCCGGGCGAATCAATCTGATCGGCGAGCATACCGACTACAACGGCGGGTTCGTCTTCCCCGGCGCGGTGGACAAGGGAATCGTGGCGGCGATCCGTCTCAACGGTACGGACCGCGTGCGGGCCTATGCCTGCGATCTGGGCGAGTCGTCGGAGTTCGGTCTCAACGAGGAGGACAAGCCGGCCGAAGCGTGGGCCCGTTACATCTTCGGCGTCTGCCGCGAGATTCAGAAGCGGGGCGGTGTGATCGGCGGTTTCGATACGGCCTTTGCGGGCGACGTACCCCTGGGTGCGGGCATGTCCTCGTCGGCGGCGCTCGAATCGACCTATGCCTTTGCGCTGAACGACCTGTACAACTGCGGGATCGACAAGTTCGAGCTGGCCCGGATCGGCCAGGCTACCGAGCATAACTACTGCGGCGTGAACTGCGGTATCATGGACCAGTTCGCCTCGGTATTCGGCAAAAAGGGGTGTTTGATGCGCCTCGACTGCCGCTCGATGGAGTATGCCTACTTCCCGTTTGACCCGAAGGGCTACCGGCTGGTGCTCGTCGATTCGCGCGTGAAGCATGAACTGGTGGGCTCGCCCTACAACGACCGCCGTGCTTCGTGTGAGCGCGTCGCCAAGGTGCTCGGTCAGGAGTTCCTGCGCGGTGCGACAATGGAGCAGCTCGATGCCGTCAAGGGGCAGATCTCCGAGGAAGATTACAAGCGCGCCCGCTATGTGATCGGTGAGGAGCGCCGCGTGCTCGATGTCTGCGATGCGCTCGAAAAGGGCGACTACGAGACGGTCGGCAAGCGGATGTACGAGACGCACTGGGGCATGTCGAAGGATTACGAGGTGTCGTGCGAGGAGCTCGACTTCCTGGCTACGGTCGCCGAGGAGTGCGGTGTTACGGGATCGCGCATCATGGGCGGCGGTTTCGGCGGCTGCACGATCAACCTGGTCAAGGACGAACTCTACGACAGCTTCATTGCAACGGCCAAGGAGCGCTTCAACGCCCGCTACGGCCATGAGCCGAAGATCTACGACGTGGTGATCTCCGACGGATCGCGCCGTCTGGAGTAACCGGTGGACTGTAACGACACGAAAAATCCCCGGGCGTTTCATCGCCCGGGGATTTTTGTTGCTTGTGTTTCTCTTGCGCCTTTAGGCGGTCTCTTCCTTTCCCTCCTCCAGCAGCCGCTGCATCAGAATCTCGTCGCGGTATCCTTCCGGTGTGAGCTGCCACTGCCGTTTGATGCCGATCTTCTGGAATCCGGCACGGCGAAAGAGCCGGAGGCTCGCCTCGTTGTCCGCCCCGACATCACACCAGAGCTGGTGCAGATGGAGCCTTTCGCGAGCGTAGCGGCAGAGGATGTCGAGTGCATCGGCCGCATAACCCCGTCCCCGGTCGTCAGCCCGGTAGATCAGAATGCCGATGCCGGCACGGCGGTTGAGCGGGTCGAATTCGAAGAGATCGACGACACCGACGGCCCGGGCATCGCTTTGCGTCTCGGCGATCAGCCGCAGCTGTCCCGTGCGGAAGATATCTCCCTGCTGCTGTGCGACAACGAAAGCCTCCATCTGGGCGCGGGAGAAGGGTTCGGTCGTGCCGCTGACACTCCACACCGAGGTGTCGTTCTCCCAGTCGTAGAGCATCTCGGCATCTGCCGGCTCCACGGCCCGAAGCCGTACGATCCGTCCCTCGAGATTCATCAGATGCCGATCACCTTGTTGCGGATGAGCATCGCCACGCCCCAGGCGTTGGCGCTCTCGGTCATCTTCGAGATGCGGAACTTGGTGTCCTTGTAGACCAGGTTGAGCGAGTATTTGTTCGTCGCCGACTTGAGCGGCAGCATCAGATAGTCGCCCGCAGCCGCGAGGTTGCCGCCGACGATGACCGTCTCGGGGTTGAAGGTGTTGATCAGGAAGGCGATGGCCTTGCCGACCTTCTCTCCGGCCTCCTCGATCAATTCGATCGAGAGGTTGTCGTCGTTCATCGCCGCCTGGATGATGTCGTCGATATGGATTGCCTTCTGCTCGTCGTACTGCTTCTTGAGGATGGTATTTACCCCCTTCTCGATCATGTGGCGCATCTTCTCCTCGATGGCGATACCCGACACCTCGGTTTCGAGACAGCCCTTCTTGCCGCACGAGCAGATGATCTCGTTGTCAAAGAAGGGGATGTGGCCGAATTCGCCGGCGAAGCCGCTCTTGCCGTAGTAGAGTTTCCCGTCCACGACGATGCCGATGGCCACGCCGCGACCCATGTGCAGGTAGAGGACGTTGCTCTCGTCCTTGGACTTTCCGCAGGTGTATTCCGCATAGCAGCGGGCGCGGGTGTCGTTTTCGATCAGTACGCGCAGGCCTATACGCTCCTCGAGAATGTCGCGCAGGGACTTCTCGCTGGAGGTGAAGTACTTGTAGCTGCGGCCCGTTTCGGGATTCACGCGACCGGTCATGCAGACACCCAGCCCGAGCATCTTGTTTCTGTCCACGCCGCACGAGGCGATGAAGTTTTCGATGTTGGTGCAGATGCGTTCGAGACACTGCGGGCGGTCCTGCAGCTCGAACGTGAAGTCGTTCTCCTCCTTGATGATGTTGTTCTGCAGGTCGGTGATCATGAAACGCATGTTGTCGCGTCCGACATTCACGCCTGCAAAGTAGATGGCCGAATTGGCCAGTCCGAAGATATTGGGACGGCGGCCTCCGGGAGTCTCCACCTTTCCCAGATCCGTGACAATGTTCTCATCGACGAGTTCCTGAACGAGCTTGGTGATCGTAGGAACGCTGATATGCAGCTCTTTGGTCAACTCCGAGAGGGTGCATTCGCCGTTTACCGCCATGTGCGCGATGATGTTGCGCTTGATGATGCTGTTCTTGTGCGAAATGCCTTTCAGCGTCTCGTCCTCCTGCTTGTTGAAGAATTCCGTGAGAGATGTCATTATTATTAGTTTTATTCGTTTTCCTTTGTTGCAAATATAATATATATATTTATATCTCCCAAAAATTATTAATAAATTTAATAAGTTATTTTGAGTTTTAAATAATAAAAAATGGAACAATCTGATTTCCAGATTGTTCCATTTTTGCGCTGTTTGGACTCGATCAGAGCGTTGATTTCGACGTAACGGCAGCTTCGGGATCGACCTTGTGGATCAGGCCCTGGAGCACCGTGCCGGGGCCGAGTTCGGTGAACTCCGTAACGCCGTCGGCCAGCATGTTCTTGACGATGTAGGTCCAGCGTACCGGAGCGGTCAGCTGCGCGATCAGGTTGGCCTTGATGGCGGCGGGATCGGTATAGGGTTTTGCATCCACGTTCTGGTAGATCGGGCAGGCCGGAGTCTGGAACGGCGCCTCGTTGATGGCCTTCTCGAGCTCCTGCTTGGCGGGCTCCATGAGCGGCGAGTGGAATGCTCCGCCGACGGGCAGGCGCAGCGCACGGCGGGCACCCGCAGCCTTTGCCTTCTCGCAGGCGGCCTCCACGGCCTCCACGGCACCCGAGATGACGAGCTGTCCCGGGCAGTTGTAGTTGGCGGCTACCACCACGCCGTCGATCGAGGCGCAGATCTCCTCGACGGTCTTGTCCTCAAGGCCGAGGATGGCGGCCATCGTGCCGGGCCGGGCTTCGCAGGCGGCCTGCATGGCCATGGCACGTTTCGAGACGAGCTTCAGACCGTCCTCGAAGGACAGGGCTCCCGCAACGACCAGGGCCGAGAACTCTCCGAGCGAGTGTCCGGCGACGGCGTCGGGCTTCACGTCGAGGGCCTTGGCCATGATAACCGAGTGGAGGAATACCGCGGGCTGCGTGACTTTGGTCTGCTTGAGCTCATCGGGCGTACCGGCGAACATGATGTCCGTAATGCGGAATCCGAGGATTTCGTTGGCCTTCTCGAAAAGCTCCTTGGCAACGGGAACGTTGTCGTAGAGGTCTTTACCCATGCCGACAGCCTGGGCCCCCTGTCCGGGGAAAACGTATGCATGCTTCATGGTTACAGCAATTTTTTTGTTTGCAGGGGCAAAGATACGAATTTATTTTCTAACTTTGCGCCGCAATGGTTCACAAAGGACCGGCGGTCGTCCGGCGACGGTCGTTTCGTCCTCTGTGATGAAAAGGGAATGCCGTGAAAATCGGCAGCAGTTCCCGCTGCTGTAAATCCCGATTGATGGTCGCAACACGCTGGAGCCACTGGTTTTCGACTGGGAAGGCGTTGCGACGGGGATGAGCCAGAAGACCTGCCTTGCAGCTTCCCCGGGGGAAGAATCTTTTTTTCGAGCGCATCTGCGGAGAACGGAGCATCGTAGCATCTTGAGGCGTTTCACGAAGAACGTTGGTTATCGGGTGTGTCGGGTAAAAAGGATTCGATCTCGGAAGGTTTCGGGACCGTTTTTTTATGTTACATACCCTTAATTTGTTGAATTTATGAAACGTATCTTGATTTCCGCTGCCATGTGCGCAACGCTGGCTCTGGTCGGCTGCTCGGACGAGAAGGACGAGGGGCCCGCAGCTCCCGCCTATCGTGTCATTTCGTTCGAGTCGGACGAGAACCTGACGGACTACCTCGGTGCTCCCGTAACGCTCGGACACATCGATGTCTACTCCTCGGGTGCGGTCGCCTATTCGCGCGACAAGGTCTTCTGGGCAAAACCCTATGCCAACGAGGAGGACGATTACGAGCAGAAGTACTGGCAGGGCCTCTATTTCCAGGCACTCGGCGGTGAAGCGATGTTCGGAGCCTACTACAACGACGGTACGGTCTACGACATGTCCATGAGCGGCAAGGTTTCCGACACGTGGGGCGGTTTTGCGCTCTCGCAGCACGCCAATACCACGGCCGAAACCGCCGACTGGACGAATCAGTTCGATGTATGGGCTTCGGGCGGCGCCAACGGCTCGGCAACCTTTGCCGTAGGCTACGACGGCAACACGGCCGGTGCGGGGTGGTCCGAGCCCCAGGATTACAATGCGCCGCAGATCGAGTTTACGACGGCCGTAAAGCCCGTGCGGGTCTACCTGGCCAACTCGACCTACACCTATGCCTATTTCAAGGGAGAGGCAACCGACAGCTTTGCCGTGGAGATCACCGGTTGGCTGAACGGCACCGAGGGCAAGACCGTAACGTGCCAGCTCGTCAACGGCGCCACGCGCGTGAGCGACTGGACGCCGGTTGATCTCACCTCGCTGGGTGAGGTGGACAAGCTGACCTTCAAGGCCGTGATCGCAGCCGGCTCCTATACGCCGTGCTACTTCTGCCTGGACGACCTCTATCTGGAGTAGCTTCCGGCCGGGTACCCGCACGGGGGTAACCTTCCTTTGTAAGAAGAAAGCCCCGCAGGATCCATGGATCCTGCGGGGCTTTTCGTTCGAAGACCGTTTCGGCGGCCTATTTCGAGATCAGATTGTCGCGCTCGATATCCTTGAAGTAGCGGTAGGTGGCTACGCGCAGCTCGCCGGCGGCCGGCTCGTCGCAGATCAGGATTCCGTTCGGATGTACCTGAAGTGCGGAGATGGTCCACTGGTGGTTGTACGAACCCTCGACGCCGTGGCGCACGGCGCGGGCCTTCTTGGGTCCCGTCGCGAGGATGAGCACCTTCTTGGCCGAGAGCACCGTGCCGACACCCACCGTCAGGGCGGTCTTCGGCACGAGCGTCACGTCGCCGCCGAAGAAGCGCGAATTGACCTGGATCGTATCCTGCGTCAGGGTCTTGATGCGCGTACGCGAGGTGAGCGACGAGAAAGGCTCGTTGAAGGCGATATGCCCGTCCTCGCCGACGCCGCCCATGAAGAGGTCGATGCCGCCGGCCTCGACGATGCGGGCCTCATAGTCGGCGCACTCCTTGACCAGATCCTCGGCGTTGCCGTTGAGGATGTTGACGTTGTCGGGGTTGATGTCGATGTGCTTGAAGAAGTTGTTCCACATGAACGAGTGGTAGCTCTCGGGGTGCTCCTCGGGAAGTCCCACATACTCGTCCATGTTGAACGTGATGACGTTCTTGAACGATACGTCGCCGGCCTTGTGGCGGCGGATGAGCTCCTTGTAGGTCTCCAGCGGGGTCGAGCCCGTGGGCAGACCCAGCACGAAGGGCGATGAGGTGTGCTGTGCCTTGTTGCGGATCTGCTCAATGATGTAGTTGGCGGCCCACTGGGCTACCTGCTGCGGGGTATTTTCGATAATAAGACGCATGTCGTTTGTTTTTTGAACCCGGGAGCCGCTCCTCCGTTCGGAGAACCGGCTCCGGGCAGGTTTGTCGGTTTAGAACATTTTCACGAAGACCTCGATGGCCTGGTATTCGGCCATGCCGAGCTGGTCGTAGAGCTTGGCCGTATTCTGCGTACGCTCTTCGGCGCGCTGCCAGAACTCGCGGGGGTCGTCGCCCGGGAAGGGCATGATATCCTTCTGCGAGAGGTGGCGGTAGATGGCGTGGCGCTTCATGATCAGCTCGTCGGGCGACAGGGGCACGGCCATGTCGACCATGCCGAGATCCCACTCCATCCAGGCGCCGCGGTAGAGCCACAGGTGGCACTCCTTCATCCAGGCGTCGTCCTTGACCACCTCCAGAGCGGCCAGTACGGCCTCCATGCAGGTGCGGTGCGTTCCGTGGGGGTCTGCCAGGTCGCCGGCGGCATAGATCTGGTGCGGCTGCACCTTGCGGAGCAGCTCAACGATGATGTTGATATCCTTCTCGGTGAGCTGACCCTTCTTGATGCCGCCCGTCTCGTAGAAGGGCAGGTTCAGGAAGTGGGCGTTCGTGTCGGGATTCAGGCCGAACGAACGTACGGCGGCGCGGGCCTCGGCGCGGCGGATCGAACCCTTGATATCGAGCAGGGCGCGCGGCTCGGGCTGTCCCTTCTTCTTGCCGGCGATGATCTTCTCGACCTCGGCGTAGTGGTCTCCGTAGCCCAGTTCGCGCGAGGTGTCGATATTCTGCAGCACGACGTCGTCATGCACGGCGACGTTGCCCGACGTCTCGTAGGCCACATGCACGTCGTGGCCCTGCTGTACGAGCCGGATGAAGGTGCCGCCCATCGAGATGACGTCGTCGTCGGGGTGGGGCGAGAAGATCACCACACGCTTGGGGAACGGCGTCGAGGCGACCGGACGCGTCGAGTCGTCGGCATTGGGTTTGCCGCCCGGCCAGCCCGTGATGGTGTGCTGCAGGTCGTTGAAAACGTCGATGTTGATTCGGTCGTAGGTGCGGCCCTGTTCGAGCAGCTCGCCGAGCGAGTTCTCGATATAGTCGTTGTAGGTGAGCTTCAGAATCGGCTTCTTCACCACTCCGCAGAGCCATACGACGGCCTTGCGGACGAACTTCGGGGTCCACTCGCAGGGGCCTACGAGCCACGGTGTCTGCTCGCGGGTGAGCTCCTGTGCGGCATTCTTGTCCACGACCACCTCGATGTCGGTGTGCGCCTGCAGGTAGGATGCCGGAACCTGGCTCGTAACCTCGCCCTCGACGACCTTCTGCACGATGTGCGACTTGTCCTCGCCCCAGGCCATCAGGATGATGCGCTTGGCCCGCATGATCGTTCCGATGCCCATCGTAATAGCCATCTTCGGGGTGTTCTCCACGCCGTAGAAGGCTCCCGACTGCACCTTGAGGGTGTTGTACGAAAGCTTCACGAGACGCGTGCGCGAACGGGCGTACGAACCCGGCTCGTTGAAGCCGATCTGTCCGTTCTCGCCGACGCCGATAATCATCAGATCGATCTTGCCGGCGGCACGGTCGTAGGCATCGCAATACTCCGAAACCTTGTTCTCGGCGATCGTTCCGTCGGGAATGTGGATGTTCTCGGGCTTGATGTCGATGTGGTTGAGGAACTCCTCGTGGATGCGGTAGTTGCGGCTCTGCTGCTCGTTCGAGCGGATCGGGTAGAACTCGTCGAGACTGAATACGGCCACGTTGCCGAAGCTGACCTGCCCGGCCTTGTGGCGTCTTACCAGCTCGTTGTAGAGGCCCAGGGGCGTACGTCCGGTGGTGATGCCCAGCACGAACGGCTCCGGGCCGGTGTGTGCGGCGATCGCGCTGACGATCGTATTGGCGACATGCTGCACGGCCGTGTACTCGCTCTCGTATATGCTCGTACTGATTTTCTCGTAGCGATGGAGAATGTCGCGCGGGGTCAGATCCTCGATCAGACCGCCGTCCTTCGGAAGTGAATACTTGTTGTTCATAGTGTTATTTGGCTAACTTGACATGATCGAAAAATTCCGGGCGGTGGAAGTTGGGCTTCTCCGTCCGTATGGGGCGCCACGACAGGAAATGGGGGTGCGAGAGGTTGTCGCCGCACTTGTAGAGGTTGGCGCGGAGCTCCAGGCCGCTCCAGTCCTCCAGCCCGTGCTGGAAGAGCGCCTGCGGCGGAATGGCCAGCACGACATGCCAGCGGTTGTCTCCCACGCGCTCCTCGAACGGGGTGCTCGGAAGCGACGTGTGGCGCTTGACGCTCGCCAGCACCTCGGGCGGCGCCGGCACGGTCTTCTCGCCCCGGCGGTGTGCGCCGAGGAGCATGTGCCCGATGCACGAGGTCTCGAAATTGTAGTAGGTCTCTTCGTCGGGCGCGATGAAGATCTCCACGCAGGAGTCGGTCCATACGCGTCCGTTGTCCTCGTCAACAAGGGCTGCGGTGTAGCGCTCCGCAACGTCGAAACGCACCATCAGGTAGTCGCCCGTGTGGAACATGCGGAAGCGCACGTCGGGTGTGTAGGGGTATTCGTCCGCCCAGTTGCAGCAGGCGATTTTCTGGGGTTCGACCGAGTCGAAGGCCCGGTCCACGACCTCCCAGTCGTTGGGGCGTATGCCCGTGATCTTGCGTACTTCCAGCATGTCAGTGTCGGTATTTGGCCGCCGTCTCCGCGACGATGCGGCACATCTCGGGGTACTGCTCCTCGATGCTCTGCAGCAGCCGGTACTGGGCGTGCGTGCGCACGAGGTTGTGCTCCGCATATTTGGTCTTGTAGTATTTGTCGCCGTCGATGTAGTCCATCAGGAAGCGCAGCACCTGTTCGTAAGTGATGTAGCGGGCCGCGAAGGCCAGGTGGTCCATTTCGACGGGCAGCAGCTGCGCGGCGCGCTGCGAGAGATATCCTTCGGTGTAGGCGCGGAACATTTCGATCGACATGCCGACGCGCGCAAGGTCGCGGTCGTCCTCGTCGCCCGTGTTGCAGTAGGAGCGGATGGCATCCCCGAAGTCGTTGAGCGAGGTGGAGCGCATCACCGTGTCGAGGTCGATGACGCAGAGGACCCTGCCCTCACGGTCGAAGAGGATGTTGTTGATCTTCGTGTCGTTGTGCGTAACGCGGGCGGGAATCACGCCCTCCTCCACCAGATGCCAGAAGTCGAGCATCTCCGTGCGGCGCTCCTCGATCCAGCCGATCTCCTCCGCGAGGGCGGCCTTGCGGTGCGCGGCATCGCGTGCGAGCGCCTCGTCCCACTGCACGAAGCGGTGGCGGATGTCGTGGAATCCCTTGATCGTCTCGGCCAGCGGCTCGTCGAAATCGGCCAGCTGGGATTGAAAACGGCCGATCCCCTCGCCGCCCTTGCGGGCCAGTTCCGGTGAGTCGGCCTTGTTGTAAGAGATCGTGTCGTCGATGAAGATCGAGACGGCCCAGTATTCGCCCTGCGGGTCACGGTGGCAGAGTGCTCCGTCGCGGGTCGGGATGACGGTCATCGCCTCCCGCTGCGGATCGCCCCCCTCTTCCATTACACGGCGCCGGATGTGTTCGGTAACCTTGCGGATGTTCTCCATCATGGCCGGAACATCGGGGAAGACCTCCTTGTTCTTGCGCTGGAGAATGTAGTCGGGAGTTCCGGCTCCGGTTCGGATGAGGAAGGTGTCGTTGATGAAGCCTTCACCCAGCGAATCGATCGATTCGATTGCGCCTTCCAGGGCGAAGCATGAGGCAATGGCCTGTAAATCGGTCTTCATGGTTTTGGCTCGTTTGGCTTGCTTGAATCTCAAGTTCGGAATCCCAAAGTTACGGGAAAAAACGCACAAATGCAACCGCGGAGGGTGAAAAAAGCCCGCCTTTTCCGGAAAAAAGGCGGGCTTCGAACAGTCGGGATCTCCGGGCGTGCGGGGTCAGCGGATGCAGCTGGTCAGGATCTTCATCGCGCCGTCGGGGGCGATGTGCAGGCTTTTCGTCGAGGCGGGAATCAGAACCGTTTCTCCCTGATGCACCGCAACCGGCGTGCCGTTGTCTTCGCGGAGCGTGCCGGCGCCCTCGATGCAGATCACCACGAGGAACGAATCCAGCGTCGTGAGGTCGATCGTGCGCTCTTCGTCCAGATCGAGCAGCGAGGTGGTGAAGTAGGGGCACGATACGAGCTCCACCTCGCTGTCCCGTGCCGGGGTGTAGTGCGTGCGGTAGTCGGGCAGCACGGTGTAGTCGATGGCCTCCTTGGCCAGTTCGGTATGCAGCTCCCGGGTGTTGCCGTTGGCGTCGCGCCGGTTGAAGTCGTAGATGCGGTAGGTGATGTTTGAGGTCTGCTGGATCTCGGCGATGAAGGCTCCGGCGCCGATCGAGTGCACGCGGCCTGCCGGAAGGAAGAAGACGTCGCCCGGATGGATCGCGTAGTCGGTCAGCAGGTCGGTGATCGTGTTGTTCTCGACGCTGGCGGCGTATTCGGCCGGCGTTACCTGCTTGGCGAATCCCGAACGCAGGTGGGCGCCTTCGTCCGTCGCCACGACGTACCACATTTCGGTCTTGCCCTTCGACTGGTGGCGTTTCCAGGCCAGTTCGTCGTTCGGGTGCACCTGGATCGAGAGGTCCTGCCGGGCGTCGATGAACTTGATGAGCAGCGGGAACTCCTCGCCGAAGCGTTCGAAGTTGGCCTTGCCCAGCAGGGCGGCGCCGTGGCGTGCGATCAGCTCGGGCAGCGTCGTGCCGGCCTCGGGACCCTCGGCAACGACCGATTCGTTGCCCTTGACGCCCGAGAGCTCCCAGCTCTCGCCGACCTGTTTCTGGTCGGAAACGATCCGTTTGTAGGGGATGATCTTCTCACCGCCCCAGAGCATCGATTTCAAAATGGGTTTGAACTTGTACATTTTATCGTTTTTTTGGATTTTGCGGATTCTTGCCGTCGGGGAGGGACGGAGAGTCCGCCCTCTGCCGGCGGATTTACTTGCGGGCGTCGAGCTGGCTCAGTGCGAAGGCGTAGGCTCCGACCGAGATGGCGCGGCTGGCACCCAGCTTGGAGATCATCACGCCGATGCGCTTCTGCGGATCGTAGGCCACGTAGCGGTCCGTGCCGTACACCTTCAGCGGCCGCTGCGAACCCTTGGCGAACTGGCGGAACTCCTCCTCGTTGTCCAGGTCGTACACCTGCATCTGCACGCGGTTGAGCTCCTCGCCCTTGAGGGTGTGCATCTTCGAGCGAAGTTCGCGCAGCAGGCTGGGCATGATGTACTTGCGGGCTGCCGTGATGCCGCCGCCGATGACGATCAGACCGTCGATGAGCGTTACGGCCGTGGCCATGGCGTCGCCGGCGATCTCGCCCAGCTCGGCAAAGGCCTTTTTGGCGGCCTCCCGGTCTCCGGGACGCGTGCCGTCGGCGATTTCGCAGATATCCTTCGGCTCGAAGGTGTGGTTCACGTCGCCCGATGCTTCGCCGTAGACGCGCTTGACGGCCCGTACGGCAACGCCCTCCTCGACGATGATGTCGGGCATCTTCTTGTGGCGCAGGCAGAAGGTCTCCACGCAGGAGTTGTCTCCGCGGTTGAGGCGGTTGTCGACGACGATTCCCACGCCGAATCCCGTGCCGAAGGTATAGCCGATCAGGTTGCCGTACTTCTTCGAGCTGCCCAGCTCCTCAAGCCGGGCGTTAACTTCGGGAAGCGCCCCTCCGAGGGCCTCGCCGTAGGCGAACAGGTCGCCGTCGTTGTTGATGAATACCGGGATGCCGAATTTTGCCTCGAGGAAGGGACCGAGTGCCACGCCCTCGCGGAACGAGGGGAAGTTGGGCAGGTAGCCGCCGATGATTCCGTTCGGATAGTCGGCCGGCCCGGGGAAGGCGAAACTGATCGCCACGGGCTTCTCGTCGAGTTTGTCGATGACCCGCTGGAAACCTTCGACCATCGTGGCGAGGCATTTGTCCAGATCTTCGGCATGGGAGGGCAGGGTGATCGGATCGACGATGAATTTGTTGGCCTGCATGGCTCCGAATACCAGATTCGTGCCGCCGGCGTCGAGGGTGATGACCACCCGGTTGTCGTAACTGTACATGGTGTTTCAGGTTTGTTCGGAGAGGTCGCGGGCAGGGTGTTCCGGTGAATGGGGGATCGTTGTGCGCTCCTCTCCGGGCCGGCCGGAGCATTTCACGTCGTCCCTTCCCGCAACGGAGTACCGGCCCCGGCCGGATCCTCCGCTACCCTCTTGCTGGTTCTTTCTACAAAGGTATTGAAGATCCTCCGTTTCTGCAAATTCTCGGGCCTCGATTTTCCGCCGATCCGTGCGGGTGGCGCATGCGCCGCGCGTCAATCCGGCATGCAGCGCTTCAGACGTTCGAAGAGCTCCTCCACGGGCACGCCTTCGTGCATCATCCGCCGGGTCTTCGCTTCGCCCGCCGGCGTGAGGCTGAAGAACATCTGGCGCTTGTCATTGCGGTTGATCTCGCGGCGGATGTACCCCTTCTCCTCCACGGCCGTGATAACCTTCGAGACGCGGGAGTTCGACAGACCGATGTATTCGCTGATCGTGCCGGCCGACTTCGCCTCGCCGCTTTTCAGGCAGCAGAGCAGCATGGCTTCGTTGATGGTTACGGCGTGCGCCTCGGCAAACTCCTTTTCGAAGAGGTAGAGTGTCTTGTAGATATCCTTGATGATGCAGATCGGTTCCATCCGGAGCGGGTTTGGGGTTTACGCGTCAAAGATACGAATAATTTTCGGTATTTATATTTTTCACTGGAAAATATTTGGCGAAAATCAAGCCTCCGCAACTCCGGTTTCGCGGAGCGGCGGAGGCCGATGTCAGAAGAGGTATTTTTCGTGCTTGACCTTGCTGACCAGCCGGTAGATGTCCTTCCAGGCATCCTCGCCGAAGGTGGTTCCCACGACTTCGATCACCTTGCCGGCCGTGATGGCGCCGATCGTGCCGCACTGGCGCAGCGTCAGGTCGTCGCACAGTCCGGCGAGGAATCCCGCGGCGTAGAAGTCGCCGGCACCGGTGGTGTCGACCCGTCTGGCGGCGGCCATGATGCCGACGTGCACCACTTCGTCGCCGCGCTTGATGAGCGCTCCCTTCGTGCCGATCTTCACGACGGCGAGACCCGCCATTTCGGAGATCGCCTGCAGGGCGTTCAGCGGCTCGGCCTCGCAGGTGAAGGTCTTGGCCTCGTCCTCGTTGGCGAAGACGATATCGACGTATTCACGGACCAGATCGCGCAGGAACGTGAGGTTCTCGGCCACGATGTTGAAGCTGGCCAGGTCGATGGCGACCTCCAGGCCGCACTCCTTGGCCCGACGTACGGCTTCGAGGATCAGCTCGTGGCTCTGCACCAGGTAGCCCTCGACGTAGAGGCAGTCGTAGCCGTCGAAAATATCGGGCTTGATCTCCTCGGCCGAGAGCTCGAGAGCGGCTCCGAGGTGGGTGATCATCGTCCGCTCGCCGTCGGGCGAGATGAGCGAAACGCACTTTCCCGAACGCTCCGTGCCCCGGAAGATCATCGGCTCGATATGGAGGTTTTCGAGGGCCTGGATGAAGAAGTCGCCCGTCGTGTCGGGCCCCACCTTTCCGATGAATCCGACCTCGCAGCCCAGTTTGGCCATGGCGCGGATCGTGTTTCCCGCGGAGCCGCCCAGGGAGAGCGAGTAGGGCAGTCCAGCCACCGATTTCGAGATCTCGGTCTGCAGCAGCGAGTCGACCAGACTCATGGAGCCCTTGGCCAGATTGAACCGGCCGAGTACGGCGTCGTTCTTCAGATTGACCAGCATGTCCGTCAGGGCATTGCCGATGCCGATTACGCGTTTCATTCGCTTGAGTTCGTGGTTTTAAGGGTTAGTGCCGCGCGTCGGGAGCGGGATTTCGAAGCGCTCCCCGCCGGCGGAAATCATATCGACAGGATCTTGACCAGATCGAGCGCGCTGCGGTCAATGCCCTTGTTGTGCTTGATGGCCTTGGCGAAGGGGACGTAGACGATCTGCCCGTTGTGCATGCCGATCATCACGTTGCGCTGCCCGTCGAGCAGGGCCTCGATCGAAGCCTCGCCCATGCGCGAGGCCAGGATGCGGTCGACGGCCGTCGGGGATCCTCCGCGCTGGATGTGGCCCAGAATCGTTACGCGGGCGTCATACTGCGGGAACTCCTTCTTAACACGCTCGGCCAGCGCCGTGGCGCCTCCCGTCTTGGGGTTTTCGGCAACGATGACGATGGCCGAGTTCTTGCTCTTGCGGAAGCCGTGGTTGATGAGTTCGGCCAGCTGGTCCACTTCGGTCTCCATCTCCGGGATGATGGCCGCCTCGGAACCCGTGGCGATGGCGCTGTTGAGCGCCAGGTAGCCGGCCGTATGTCCCATCACCTCGACGAAGAAGAGCCGCTCGTGGCTCGATGCCGTGTCGCGGAGTTTGTCGACGGCCTGCACGATCGTGTTGAGGGCCGTGTCGTATCCGATCGTCGAATCGGTGCCGCCCAGATCGTTGTCGATCGTTCCGGGCAGTCCGACGATCGGGACGTTGTACTCCTGGGCGAAGATCTCGGCCCCGGTCAGCGAACCGTCTCCGCCGATGACCACCAGCGCGTCGATGCCAGCCGCCGTCATGTTGTCGTATGCGGCCTTGCGCCCTTCGGCAGTCATGAACTCCTTGCAGCGGGCCGTTTTGAGGATTGTTCCTCCCAGCTGGATGATGTTGCTGACGCTTTGGGACTTGAACTCAACGATTTCGTTGAATACCAAACCCTTGTATCCTCTCATGATTCCCTTTACGGAGAATCCGTTGTAGATTGCGCTGCGCGTTACCGCACGAATTGCCGCATTCATTCCGGGGGCATCGCCGCCCGAAGTCAGGATGCCTATGCATTTGATTCCGGCCATACTCTCATTTCGTTAAAACAAAACCGCCCAAAGATAGAAATTTTTTTCGGCTTTCTCAAAAAAATGCGGGCGGCATCCGATTGCCGCCCGCAAACGTCGCAGATCCATCTGCGCGTGTTATTCCGCGTCGTTGTCCGTTGCTGGAGCCGTAGCTTTGAGCGTGAGGCTGTCCGAATCGCCCTGTTCGCCGGTCTTGGCCCGGAGCGAGAAGATCTTCCTGCCGTCGGATGTGATCTGCATGGCCCCCTCATTCTTGTCGACGGTGATGTCGAGCGCCTGCGAAGGAACCTCGATATGCACCGAGTTGCGCCCTTCGCGAATGATGCTCTCGTCGTCGTACTCCTCGAGCAGCTTTTCGAGCGTGGTCGTATTGTCGTCGATGGTGATCTGACGGTGCAGCACCTCCTTGAGGACGTTGTTCCGCTCACGCAGCCGCTCTCCGACATTCTCCTTGATGGCGATCGTCGCGCAGGCGATGATCGTCAGGATCCAGAGGATGAAGATGACCAGCACGACCTTGCCTCCGGGTTTGCGCGAGGCGATCATGCACATCAGCACGTAGATCAGCAGGATGGTCGGTATGAGGGCGATGACGATGCCCAGTATGGGTACCCAGAGCGAGAGATTCCAGTCCAGATTGAGCGTTTCGGGGCCACCGATCAGGATGGCGATCAGACCGATGATCAGCGCACAGGCGAGCATGATCAGACCGAAGACGATCAGTCCGGCAAAGAGCTTGAGCAGGATGAGCACGACCTTTCCGAAGATCGAGACGGCTTCGGCCACGATCGGCCTGGCCTTGGCGTCGGGGTCGTTGTTCGCGGCTGCCGCCGTAGTCTCGCCGATGGACTGGGCGGTGATCCGCTCGCCGTTCATCTCGAGTTTCTGCCGGGCTGTGCGTGCGGCCGGCACGGCGAACCACATGATGAAGTAGCAGATCAGGAAGACGCCGAACAGGTTGCCGAACATCGGACTGGCCCAGTGCAGGAAGGGAATCCATCCGAAGCAGGAGAAGAGCAGGGGCAGGAAGAGTGCCATGCGCACCCATACGGGGTCGATGTCGAAGTATTTGCCGATGCCGGCGCAGACACCGCCGAGTTTGGCGTTTTCCGTATCGCGATAGAGGCGGCGCGGGATGCGCGGCGTGTCGTTGTGCAGGTCGGTGTCCGTTGCATCGGAGATGTCCTCGGCGGATCCCATCTGCTGGATGATGTTCAGAATGAGCGGCTTTTCGACGATGCGCGTGTTGTCCTGCGTCGAGAGGATCAGTTCGGCGATGCGGGCCTCGATGTCGGCAACGATCTCCGCCCCGTCGTTCGATTCGCCGTAGGTGCGTTTCAGGCTTTCGAGATAGGCTTCCAAAGCCTCATAGGCGTCGGCATCCAGCGTGAAGGCTACACCCGAGATGCTGCATTTCTTAACCTCTTTCATGACTTGTCTTTCGGTTTAGCGGGTTTGACGGATACTGCCGCCGCTCGAACGGCTCAGGTCGGTGGCGCAGTCGCCCGTGTATTCGATCGACGCACCGCTCGAAGCCTCGGCGCGGAGTGTCTCCGTGCATTGGATCGAAGCGCTGGAGCCGCTCGACGCATCGATTTCATACCGGGCGACCTGGAGCTCCGGGGCGTTGAATTTCGCGGCGGAGCTGATGTCGGTCGAGCACCGGTCGGCCGCCCCCGAGAGTACGACCTTTGCGGCGCTCGAGGCATCGACCGTGCAGGTGCCGGTGCGAAGTGCCGCCTTGACGTATGCGGCACTCGAGGCGTCGATCACACAGGCACCCGTATTGACGGCGGCCTCGATCTGTGCGGCACTCGACGCGTCGAGGACGAAGCGCTCGGCTCCGAGCGCCGTCCGGCAGATGATCTTGGCGGCACTCGAGGCCCGCAGTTCGTCGAGTTTGCCGTTGGCGGGGACATATACCCGGACTTCCGCATCCGGGATCCGCTTTATCCTTTTATCGATCGTGATCTGCAGGGTGCCGTTTTGTTCCTCCACGATGACGTAGGGCATCAGTTTCTCGGAGGCCTCGATCCGGATGGTCTGCGTGGAGGCGTCGGTGATGAAGACCTCCACGGCGCGTGCGGCGTGGATGGAGTGGCAGTCCGGAGCCGTGACGGAGCGTTCGGTCCGCTTGCCGCCGGCAACATCTTTCCCGGCGCCGCATTTCAGGTTTCGGATACATCCGGCCATGGCCGCCGTTGCGACCGTAACGCCCAGGATAACCGCTATCAAAATGATCTTTTTCATGTTTTTACAGGTGTTTTGATGGATTTGCTATTCGTTTTTTTCGGACTCCTCCCGTCCGTAGCGGATGACGCGGATCTGTCCGACGAGTTCGTCCCACGCTTCGTCGAACGTGCGGAGGTACTCATGTCCCTTCTCCGTGAGCGAGTAGTATTTGCGGGGCGGCCCCTGCGGAGACTCCTCCCAGCGGTAGGTGAGCAGTCCGGCGTTCTTCTGCCGGGTGAGGATCGGGTAGAGCGTACCCTCGACTACGATCATCTCGGCCGCCTTGAGCTCGGCGATGATCTTCGGAGCATAGGAATCCCCGCGTGAAAGGATGGCGAGGATGCAGTACTCCAGAATTCCCTTGCGCATCTGCGCCTTTACGTTGTCTTCGGCCATGTCATTCGGATTTAAGCTGTTTCGGGGCCTTGGGCACGATCAGCCAGAGGATGATGTAGGCCCAGAGCGAGAGGCCTCCGAAGAGAATCAGTACGAGGGTGGCGATGCGGACCAGCGACACGTCGAGCCCGAAGAATTCGGCCAGTCCGGCGCATACGCCGGCGATGATGCGGTCCTGCGAGCGGTATAACCGTCTGTTGTCGTTCGTTGCCATAGTCTATCGTTTTTTGTCGTTGAATGAGAATTTGCGTTGGGGCTCCTCGGGAATGACGATCCAGAGGATGAAGTAGGCCCAGATCGAGAGACCTCCGAAGAGGATCATCAGCAGCATGAGCAGGCGGATCATCGTCGGGTCGGCGTCGAAGTAGGCTGCCAGACCTCCGCAGACGCCGGCTATCGAGCGTTCGCTGCGCGAGCGGTAGAGCTTCCGCGGTGCGGGTTGCGGTGCGGCGGCTTCCGGATCGATCGTCGTCGATTCGTCCGCGGCGTTGTCGCGCCGCTCTCCGAAATCCGACGGAGCTCCCAGCTGCTTCATCGTCGCGCGTACGGTCTCGATCGTGATGACCCGCATGGGGGAGGTGATGCGCTCGCGGAAAATTTCGGCAATGCGGGTCTCGATGTCGTCGATCGTTTCGGCCTCGTCTTCCGGGAGCCGGCTCCGAATGTCGTTCAGATAGCTGCGAAGAAGCCGGCTGGCATCCTTGTCGAGTGTGAAGGCCTCGGAGCCGATGTTCAGTGTAACAGTCTCTTTCATAGCAATAAATGTATTGTCGCCGGTTGGAACCTTGCGTGTTTGGCTATTTTTACAATGCAAATATAAAACTAATTTCAGTATTATGCAATACAAAGTACTAATTTTTCGAAAAATATTTTGCTTTTTTTTGCTCCGCAGGGTGAATTTCGGGATTTCGGCCGGTTTCTGGTGCAGGGGAATGGAATTTTTCGTACCTTTCAGATACCAAACCTTAAAACTTACCTGCTATCATGAAATTCTTTGTCGATACGGCGAATCTCGACCAGATTCGCGAGGCCCATGCGATGGGCGTGCTCGATGGTGTTACGACCAATCCGTCGTTGATGGCCCGGGAGAATATCCGGGGCGAGGAGGCTTGCCGGCGCCACTATGTGGAGATCTGCCGGATCGTGCAGGGCGACGTGAGCGCCGAGGTCATCGCCACGGACTTCGAGGGTATGGTGCGCGAAGGGGAGTCGCTGGCGGCGCTCGATCCGCACATCGTCGTGAAGCTCCCGTGCACGGCCGAGGGAATCCGCGCCGTGCGCTATTTTGCCGACCGGGGGATCCGTACGAACTGCACGCTGGTCTTCTCCGTGGGGCAGGCCCTGCTGGCCGCCAAGGCGGGGGCTACCTACGTATCGCCGTTCGTCGGGCGTCTGGACGATATCTCGGAGGATGGCGTGGAGCTCGTGGCCCATATCGTGCGCGTCTATCGGGCCTACGGTTTCAAGACGCAGGTGCTGGCCGCTTCGATCCGCCACACGCGCCACATCATCCAGTGCCTCGATGCCGGGGCCGACGTGGCGACCTGCCCGCTGGCCGCGATCAAGGGTCTGCTCAAACATCCGCTGACGGAGAGCGGCCTGGCGCAGTTCCTGGCCGACCATGCGCGGGTGAACGGCTGACCGGAGCCGGGTGTGCGGGCGGAACCGATCTAAAGGGGTTCCGCCCGCTTTTTGTGGAAAAAATCGGGGCTGGTGTTGCGTTCCGGAGTTTTGTTTCGTCTTACGGGTAAATGGAGAAATTGGAGTTCGACCGGGATATCGTACCGCTTCGTGATCGGATGTTCCGCTATGCACAGAGCCTGCTGCTCCGTGCAGAGGAGGCGGAGGATGTCGTTCACGATCTGCTGGAGCATTTCTGGCGCGACCGTGACCGGCTGACGGTACGGCGCGATGCGGTATCGTTCGTGATGACCTCCGTGCGCAACCGTTGCATCGACCGCCTGCGGCAGCGCGAGGCGGTGCGGCAGCGCAGCGAGACGATCCTTCACACCTCGGAGCGCGTGACGACACACGATGCCGAAGCGTGGGAAGCCCGCGAGCTGGTGCGCCGGGCGATGGCCCTGCTTCCCGAGCGACAGCGCGAGGCGCTCCACCTGAAGGATATCGAGGGTTTTCCGACCCGGGAGGTCGCCGGAATCCTCGGTTGCGACGAGGCCCAGGTGCGTGTTCTCCTTTCGCGGGCCCGCTGCGGATTGCGGGAGATATTGAAAAAGATGATCAACGATGAAAAAGGAACGAAAAGAGCGGATTGATGAGCTGCTGGCGCGCTATTTCGAGGCGCGGGCCACGGAGGCCGAAGAGTCGGAGCTGCGCGGATTGCTTCGCGATGCGGAGTCTGCGGACGCGCTCCCGGCGGAGGTACGGCTGATGCTCGGCGGGCTGGAGGCGCTCTCCGAGGAGCGGATGCCCGATGCCGGACGGCTGACCCCGCGCCCTGCGCCCGTGCGGACCCTGATGCGGCGCATCAGCCCGTGGTGGGGTGCTGCGGCCGCTGCACTGGTCGTTGTCGGCGTGTTCCTGTGCGTGGAATGGCTTCGCGAACCCTATTGCTATATCGACGGCCGCCCCGTCTACGACCGGGAGGTCGCCATACAGACGACGGCCTATTTCGATGCCTTTTCAACGCTCGGAGCCTCCGAACGGATGGTGGACGATCTGATCGAAAATCTCTAAAATTAAAGTATATGTATAAAGGACTTGCCGTAACCGGTTTTTTCCTGCTCTTTTCCCTGCTCTCCGCCACGGCGCAGCCGTGTGATTCCCTGCGTCATCTCTCGCCGTCGCCATCCGCCGAAGCCGGCGAGCCGATCGGCGAGGTGGAGAGCAGCCTGGTAACTATGCGTCGCGGCAGCGACAACAACAGCGTGGTTCTCGAAGTGGCGGGCTTCGGCATCACCCTCTCCGGCCTTACGGACGAGAGGCTCAAACAGCGCGACTCGCTGATCCGCCGCTCCCGGGTCAATCTGATTCTCCTCGGCAACCGGGAGACGGGTTTCAATATCCTGACAGGGCTCGATTACGGGGCCTATCCTGCCGGGACGGAGAAATTTTTCGATATCCGCGCCGGCAAGTCGTTCCACTATTCCACGCTTTTGGCCGGTCTTGACTGTGAGCTGGGGAAGCGGCGCCGCTTCGGCTTTTCGACCGGTCTGCAATATACGGTCGACAATTACCGGCTTACGGACAATTCGATCACGTTGCGTCGTGAGCAGGGGCTGATAATGCCCGTTACGCTCGACGAGAAGGCCGACAAGTCGAAACTCCGTATCACGTCGCTGGGTATTCCGCTGAACTTCACCTGTAAGGCCGCCCGCCATCTGGAGATCTCGCTGTCCGGCTATTTCGACTTCACGATGGGAGCCAACTCCATCTACAAGAAACCCAAGGTGAAGAGTTCGCTCTCCGGCGTCAATACCTTCCGGTTCAGCGTGGGAGGGGCCGTTACCTATCATACCATAGGACTCTATGCCCGTTACAGTGTAACGCCGCTGTTCGCGAGCGATGCGGGCCCGAAGGTGCGTCCGCTGTCGGTCGGCATCTATTTCAGTTTTTAAGGAAGGCCTGCCATGAAACGTATTCTCATACTTCTGTTGGCGGTGATCGCAATGATCCCGTGTCAGGTCCGCGGCCAAAGCGTGGCGTGGATGTTTTTCGACCGTTATTCGAAAACCGAGGGCTATGCCAGCGTGCAGCTCGAACGCAAGATGATGCGGATGATGAGCCGCCAGGCTGCCGAGAAGGGCGATGAACAGCTGGCCAAGCTGTTGAACGGCATCCAGTATATCCGGATCGTGGCCCTGAAGGAGGGCGACAGGGCCAAGCTGCTGAAGGATGTCGAGGTGCTCACGACGAATCCGCTTTACGAGTTCCAACTGGTCATGTCGGAATCCGATTCGGGACAGACCACACGGTTTTACCTTCGTGAATCTCCCCATTCCTTCAATTCGGAGTTGTTGATGCTGACCTACGGGGAGAAGGAGACCGTGGTGGTGAATATCTACGGGGAGTTTGACCTGCAGCAGGTCGCACGTCTTTCGACCATCCGCCCCCAACCGTAAGGGTTTCGGATCCGGAGCAGATTCCGCAGGCTTTCTTGCCTGCGGAATTTTTTATGCACGCCTGACCGGCCGCCTTTGGGTCCATGTGTCCGCTTCGCGCATGTCGCCCGCTCAAAGAAACGGTCCCGACCTTTGGGGCCGGGACCGTTTTCGTAGCGTATCGGGCGGACGTTTAGTCCTCGAACTTCGCCGAGAGGAACTCACGGTTCAGACGGGCGACGCCCCTTATCAAAGGGGTCGGGGGATTGTCAATATCAGGCGCTTCGCGCATGTCGCCCGCTCAAAGAAACGGTCCCGACCTTTTGGGCCGGGACCGTTTTCGTGGCATATCGGACGGACGTTTAGTCCTCGAACTTTGCCGAGAGGAACTCACGGTTCAGACGGGCGACGCCCCTTATCAAAGGGGTCGGGGGATTGTCAATATCAGGCGCTTCGCGCATGTCGCCCGCTCAAAAGAAACGGTCCCGACCATTGGGGCCGGGACCGTTTTCATGGAGTATCGGGCGGACGTTTAGTCCTCGAACTTCGCCGAGAGGAACTCGCGGTTCAGACGGGCGATATGCGCGATGGAGATCTGCTTGGGGCACTCGGCCTGGCAGGCACCTGTGTTGGTGCAGTTGCCGAATCCCAGCTCGTCCATCTTGGCGACCATCGCCTTGGCGCGGCGTGCACCCTCCACGCGGCCCTGGGGCAGCTTGGCGAGCGACGACACGCGGGCTGCGACGAAGAGCATTGCGGAGCCGTTCTTGCAGGTGGCGGCGCAGGCACCGCAACCGATGCAGGCGGCAGCATCCATCGCCTCGTCGGCGTCGGCCTTCGGGATGAGGATGGCGTTTGCGTCGGGCACGGAGTTCGTGCGTACGGAGATGAAACCTCCGGCCTGCAGAATCTGGTCGTAGGCCGAGCGGTTCACCACGAGGTCCTTGATCACGGGGAAGGCTGCCGAACGCCACGGCTCGATGGTGATCGTGGCGCCGTCCTTGAACTTGCGCATGTAGATCTGGCAGGTCGTGGCACCCTGGCTCGGGCCGTGTGCGTGGCCGTCGATGTGCAGCGAGCACATGCCGCAGATACCCTCGCGGCAGTCGTGGTCGAAGGCCACGGGCTCCTTGCCCTCGTGGATAAGGTTGTTGTTCAGGATGTCGAGCATTTCGAGGAACGACGTGTCGGCCGAAATGTTCTCGACCTTGTACGTTTCGAATGCGCCCTTCGATTTAGCGTCCTTTTGACGCCATATCTTTAATGTAAAATTCATGGTTTGATTCGATATTAAAGTTGAACGTCAATAGGGTTTAGTCCTTGTAGTTGCGCTGTGCGGGGTGTACGAACTCGAAGTTCAGCGGCTCCTTGGTCATCTCGGGAACCTGATCCTCGCCCTTGTACTCCCAGACGGCGGCATACGCGAAGTTCTCGTCGTCGCGCTTTGCCTCGCCCTCCTCGGTCTGGTGCTCCGAGCGGAAGTGTCCGCCGCACGACTCCTCACGGTGGAGGGCGTCGCGGGCCATCAGCTCACCCAGTTCGAGGAAATCCGCCAGGCGGATCGCCTTCTCCAGCTCGACGTTGAAGTCATTCTCCTTGCCTACGACCTTCACATCCTTCCAGAACTCCTTGCGCAGGGCCTGGATCTCGGTGATGGCCTTCTGCAGCGACTCCTTCGTACGAGCCATGCCGACGTTCTCCCACATGATGTGTCCGAGTTTCTTGTGGATGTCGTCCACGGACTGCTTGCCCTGAATCGACAGGAGCTTGGCGATCTTGGCGCGCACGCCCTTCTCGGCCTCGTCGAAGGCCTTCGTGTCGGTCTTCACCTTCGGAGCCTGGATCTTGTGTGAGAGGTAGTCGCCGATCGTGTAGGGCAGTACGAAGTAACCGTCGGCCAGACCCTGCATCAGGGCCGAAGCACCCAGACGGTTGGCGCCGTGATCCGAGAAGTTG
Source organism: Candidatus Alistipes faecigallinarum (assembly GCA_019115605.1). Taxonomy (GTDB): domain Bacteria; phylum Bacteroidota; class Bacteroidia; order Bacteroidales; family Rikenellaceae; genus Alistipes; species Alistipes faecigallinarum. Next base: position 12,584 of record DXDG01000012.1, on the reverse strand, counting down.
GCCTCGCCGATGGCGTACAGGCCCGGGATCGTGGTCATCAGGTTGTAGTCCACCCAGATACCGCCCATCGTGTAGTGCACGGCGGGGAAGATCTGCATCGGCTGCTCGTAGGGGCTGACGTCGGTGATCTCCTCGTACATGTCGAAGAGGTTGCCGTAACGCTGCTTGATGATATCCTTTCCGAGGCGCTCGATGGCGGTCTTGAAGTCGAGGAATACGGCCAGACCCGTCTCGTTCACGCCGTAGCCGGCGTCGCAACGCTCCTTGGCGGCACGCGAAGCCACGTCGCGCGGCACGAGATTACCGAAGGCCGGGTAGCGGCGCTCCAGGTAGTAGTCGCGGTCCTCCTCGGCGATGTCCGACGGCTTCTTGGCGCCCGAGCGGATCGCCTTCACGTCCTCGAGCTTCTTGGGAACCCAGATGCGGCCGTCGTTGCGCAGCGACTCCGACATGAGGGTAAGCTTCGACTGCTGGTCGCCGTGTACGGGGATACAGGTCGGGTGGATCTGCGTGAAGCAGGGGTTGGCGAATCCGGCGCCCTTGCGGTAGCACTGGAAGGCGGCCGAACCGTTCGATGCCATGGCGTTCGTCGAGAGGAAGAAGACGTTGCCGTAACCGCCGGTGGCGATGACGACGGCGTGTGCGCCGTGGCGCTCGATCTCACCCGTTACGAGGTTGCGGGCGATGATACCGCGGGCCTCGCCGTCCTCGATGACGATGTCGAGCATCTCATGACGCGGGTAGCTCTTTACCGAACCTGCTGCAATCTCCTTGTTGAGGGCGGCGTAGGCGCCGAGCAGCAGCTGCTGTCCGGTCTGGCCGCGGGCGTAGAAGGTACGCGAAACCTGCGCACCGCCGAACGAACGGTTGGCCAGCAGACCGCCGTACTCGCGGGCAAAGGGGACGCCCTGTGCGACGCACTGGTCGATGATCAGGTTCGAAACCTCGGCCAGACGGTATACGTTGGCTTCGCGGGCGCGGTAGTCGCCGCCCTTGATCGTGTCGTAGAACAGACGATATACCGAGTCGTTGTCGTTCTGGTAGTTCTTCGCTGCGTTGATACCGCCCTGTGCTGCGATCGAGTGGGCGCGGCGGGGCGAATCCTGGATGCAGAAGACCTTGACGTTGTAACCCAGTTCACCGAGCGAAGCGGCTGCGGAGGCGCCTCCCAGACCGGTTCCGACGATGATGATGTCGAGCTTGCGCTTGTTTGCGGGGCTTACGACCTTGATAGCTGCCTTGTGCTTGCTCCACTTCTCGGCGAGCGGCCCGGCAGGAATTTTAGCATCTAATTTTAAAGCCATATCGTTTGTGTGTTTATTGTTCTACGAATAGATTAGCAGGCGCCTGCGATGCAGGGGCAGAAGAAGTAGACGAGGACCACGGCGGCAAATCCGAGGAAGACGATCGACGCCACGACGTTGGCGATGCACTTCAGGCGGGGATACCACGTGTCGTTGGCCCAGCCCACGGTCTGGAACATCGACCACACGCCGTGCGTGAGGTGGAACCACAGGGCGGCGAACCAGATAAGGTAGAGCACGACGTAGTACCACTGCGAGAAGGTGTAGGCGATCAGTGCGGCGCCGTCGGTTACGGCCAGACCCAGCGAGTTGGTGTGTCCGCCCATGATCTCCACGAGCTGCATCTTCGCCCAGAAGTTGTAGAGATGGAGCGCCATGCCCAGCAGCACGATCACACCCAGTACGAGCATGTTTTTCGAGGCCCAGGCCACACCGGGCTCCTGTACGGTTACGGCGTAGCGCTGCGAGCCGCGGGCGCGGTAGTTGTTCAGCGTGAGGACGATGGCGTAGATGAAGTGCACCACGACGCCCAGCGCCAGGACGACCGTACCGGCCAGAGCGTACCAGTTGGCACCCAGGAATTCGCAGATCATGTTGTACCCCTCGGGGGAGATGATCGCCGTTACGTTCATCGACATGTGGAAGAGGATGAAGAGCACGAGGAAACAACCCGTTACGCTCATTACTAACTTCTTGCCAAGCGAGGAATTAGATAGAAAACAGCTCATAATGGTTTAAATTAGTTATTTTTGTTAATGATTTGTGTTTCCGTAGCGCAAAGATAGCCATTGTTTGCGTAATAACAATAGAAACGAACGGGAATTTTGCGTTCGAAAGGAGAGTTTTATGACGAAAAACGAACTGCGCCGGGAGATGAAACGGCGCAATCTTTCACTGACGGCCGAAGCACGTGCGGAGCGGTCGCGGCAGATCTTTTCCCGGGTGGAGCAGCTGCCCGCATTTGCGGCCGCCCGTACGGTGGCCCTTTTCTGCGCTCTGGCCGATGAACCCGCGACGCAGCCGGCGATCGCAAGGTGGCTGGCGCAGGGCAGGCGGCTTGTCGTGCCGCGCGTCGAAGGCGAGCGGATGGAGTTCTTCGAATATGTGCCCGAAACGCTGTGCGACGGAGCTTTCGGAATCAGCGAACCGGGGGCCGGGGCCGCGCTCTGCCCACCGGCGGAGATCGATCTGGTCGTGGTTCCCGGCACGGCCTTTTCCCCGCAGGGGGCGCGTATGGGCCGCGGCCGCGGATATTACGACCGCTATCTGTCGCAACGGGAGTTCCGGGGTGTGAAGGTGGGGGTGTGCTATGCCCACCAGCTGGTCGGAGAGCTTCCCGTCGAACCGCACGACGTGGCGATGGATTGCGTCGTTACGGAGTGCGGGGAAGCCGGACCGTCGCGGATCGCGGTGCCGCGATGATTCCCCGGCCCGATACGGCATATAAGAAATATTCGTACTTTTGCAGCACCTATGGCCGCATCCGAAAAATCCGATCTGAAGGCGCAGGTAGCCCTGCTGCCCTTGTCTCCCGGCGTCTACCAGTTCGTGGACCGCAACGGGACGATCATCTACGTGGGCAAGGCGAAGAGCCTGCGCAAGCGGGTCTCCTCCTATTTCGTGCAGTCGAAGGAGCACAGCGCCAAGGTGCGGGTCATGGTGCGGCAGATCGTCGAGATCCGCCACATCGTCGTCGGCAGCGAGACGGACGCCCTGCTGCTGGAAAATTCGCTCATCAAGAGCCTGCAGCCGCGCTACAACATCCTGCTCAAGGACGACAAGACCTATCCGTGGATCGTCGTGCGCCGGGAACCCTTCCCGCGCGTGCAGTCCACGCGCCAGGTCGTGCGCGACGGATCGCAGTATTTTGGGCCCTACGGATCGGTGATGATGCAGCACAGCGTGCTGGATTTCATTCGCGAGGTGGTGCCGCTGCGAACCTGCAAGCTGAATCTTTCGCCCGAGCAGATCGCCCGCGGCCGCTACACGGTCTGCCTGCAGTACCACCTGGGCAACTGCAAGGGGCCCTGCATCGGGGCGCAGAGCGAAGAGGAGTATGCCAAACAGGTCGGCATGGTCGTCTCCGTGCTGCGCGGCGACCTGCGCCCCGTGCGCCGCTACCTCGAAGGGGAGATGGAGCACGCGGCCTCGGAACTGCGTTTCGAAGCGGCGCAGCGTTACAAGCAGCGGCTCGACGCTTTGGATCATTATGCCGGCAAGTCGGTGATCGTCAGTGCGAAAATTACCGATGTCGATGTCTTCTCGCTGCTTCCGGACGACGATGTGGCCTGGTGCAACTTCGTGCGCATCCGCCACGGATCGATCGTGGGTGTCTCGACGGTGAAGATCTCGACGGGCGTCGATGCCGACGAGCGCGACATGCTCACGCTGGCCATCCAGCATATCGTCGAGCAGGTTGCCGGCGGTGAACTGGCCCGGGAGGTGATTGTTCCGGTGCTGCCTTCGACAACGCTGCTCTTTGACGGCGTAACCTTCACGGTCCCCAAGCGGGGTGAGAAGCTCGATCTGCTGGAGTTTTCGCGCAAGAGCGCCCGGATCTACCGCGCCGAGCAGCTCAAGAACCTCGAAATCCGCAATCCCGAACGGCATACCGAGCGGCTGATGAATGCCCTGCAGCGGGAGCTGCGCCTCGACCGGCCGCCGCGCCATATCGAGTGCTTCGACAACTCGAACCTTCAGGGAAGCCATCCCGTGGCCTCGTGCGTCGTGTTCCGCGACGGCAAGCCTTCGCGCAAGGAGTATCGCCACTTCAATATCAAGACGGTCGAAGGGCCGGACGACTACGCCTCGATGCGCGAGGTGGTCTACCGCCGTTACAGCCGTCTGCAGGCCGAAGGTGCCGAGATGCCCGATCTGGTGATCGCCGACGGCGGCAAGGGACAGATGGGCGTGATCCATGAGGTGCTGGAGGCCCTGGGTCTTGACATACCGATTGCCGGACTGGCCAAGGATGACCGCCATCGCACGGCGGAACTCTATTGCGGCTATCCGCCGCTGCTGGTTGGTCTGAAACCCACCTCGCCGCTGTTTCATTTCCTGACAAGCATCCAGGACGAGGTGCACCGCTTTGCCATTTCGTTCCACCGGCAGAAGCGGAGCAAGGACTTCATTCACAGCGAGCTGGAGCGCATCGACGGGATCGGGGCGAAAACCGTTGAGACGCTGCTGCGCCATTTCCGGTCGGTCGAGAAGGTCCGTGCTGCGAATATCGAGGAGCTGACGGCGCTTGTCGGCCCGGCGCGGGCGAAAAAAATCCGGGCCTATTTCGAAAAGTAACCGAATTTTTTGAAAAATAACGAATTTGCCCTATCTTTGCCATCCCGATTCGCTGCAGTGCAGTACTAGCCCGGATGGCGGAATCGGTAGACGCGTTGGTCTCAAACACCAATGACAGCAATGTCGTGCCGGTTCGACCCCGGCTCCGGGTACCAGGAAAATCGCTTAATCTGCTGATACATACGGATTAAGCGATTTTTATTTTTTGGATTTTCCCCACATTTTCCCCACACGTGCTGTGAAGGATGTTTTAATCCACCTCTTTTACCCAATCATGCGCATGTTTTGTTATGATCTTTCGGGTAGTGTCAGCGGAATATCTGGATAGAGTGTTTCGTAGGGTTGCATCGGCTCCAGAGTTTGCGGACGACTGGCCGAGCGGAGAAAATTCCAGAAATCCGCGGGAAAGTGCACGACTTGTCCCACATGGGAGCGAAGTGTGGTCAACACCACACGGCCATCGCTCAGCCGTCCGATATGTTCGAGTTTTTCGCTGCCGAACATCCCGGGACGGATGCGTAGCACTTCGCCCGTCGTACGATTCCAGAGCCGGGCGAAATCCAGTCGCATCGAATCGCAAGTTCCTTTGATCAGCACCCAGTCGTCTCCAAACGGGAGGAGGTTCGACCAGGGATCCACATTCTGCATACGGGTGGCCCGGCAGCGGCGCGTGTCGATGTCGAGTTCCAGCAGCCGGGCAACCACCTCCCGGTCCGAGAAGCCGCACATTACCAGTCGGCCGGTTCCGGGGACAGGGATGGAGCCGTTGAACCCGTCGCCGCTCAATATGTGGAAGCCCAGCGGTGAGAGCGAGCCGTTTTCGAAACAATAGGTCTCTTCGTCGTGTGCAAGGAGGATGCGTCCGAGTCCGTCGCAGGCGAACCTGCAAGGGTGCTGCGCCTTGGGCAGGGGAAAACGCTGGACGCGCTCCACTCCCTGCGGATTCATCGTGAGGATCGTGGCGCTCTGCCGGTCGCCGAAGCAGAGATAACGGCCGAACCATCGGGGACGCTGGTCGAAGAAAAGATAGGGCGATTCCTGTTTCGGCAGGTCGCACAGCCGCTTCCAACTGTTCGCTTCCAGGGGATTCTTGCCCCCGAGAAGCATCCAGCACTGCATGGGCGGAATGTAGTAGAACGCCGCATAGAAATCCATCTCCGGGGAGTAGGTCAGGCAGCAAAACTGGTTCCAGCGCACCTTGACCGGTTGCAGCGGACGCTGGCGGAGATCGGCGACAAAATTTCCCTGCCACTCCTCCGCATCGCGGCTTTTCCACCGCCCGCTGCAAAAGTCGCCGGCCAGCGAGTCGAGCATGTAGTCGGCATCATCGGGCCATGGCACCTCTTCGCAGGGCATTGTGCGCCCGGGGTCGATTTCGCGGGCCGGAGTGCCAGGTGCGCGCCCCGGCTGCTTCACCTGCCGACAATATTGACCCGCCTTTCCGCAAGCCTTTTCGAAATCCGCAGCGTGAGCCTCCGGTTGCAACGTGAGGAGGTAGATATCGTCGCCGTCGAGGTCGTAGAGCCGGTATCCGTGGCAGGTCAACTCCTGCCCGACAGCCGCAAGTCCCTCTTCGTGCGAGCGGCAGGCATATTGCACCCCGATCTCGTCGAATCGGGCGTCGTTCAGCACTGAAATCTCTTCGTCCCACTTTTTCCGCATCTCAGCCAGCGAGTCGTTCACATCCCCGTCGTATTTGAGCAGGTCCAGCGCCTCCTCTACGGCCCGCTCGACCTCCGGGAATTGGCCTTTCCCTGCTTTTCCTGCCGACATGCCGCCCGCATCGTCCTCTGCTTTCGTCTGGGCCTCTTCTTCGGCCTGTCCGATCTCCGAAGGCTTGTGCCCGAGCTGATTCTCGAGCATCTGAAACACCTTCACGTGGGCCTTTCGGATTCCCTGACTCGTGTAGACCATCACGGGTTTGCGCACCAGCCGGATGTCGAACCCTTCCAGTGCGTCGAACAGTCCTGGAAGCTGCAGCGGCGTGAACATCCGGTGCTGCATCACGGGGCGGTCTTCGATGAAGAGATCGCCGTGGCCTTCGTTCCACATGCCGCGTGTCGTGTTGTCGTCGTTGCGGAGCGAGATCTCGTAGCTGTTGTGCTGGCGGCAACTGCCGTAGAGGCTGCGGGGACTGTTCAGCCGGAGTGTCAGCACCACGCGCCTGCGCCGCTCCTCCTTCGGAGCCGCCGGGTCGGCATAGGGCTCGCCGTCGGAGGAGAACTGCGCGATGACCTCCCATTCGTATGACTCGGGCCACGGAATCCCGGCGGCCTCCAGCCATCGGAAGGCCTCCAATTGGTGCGTAACGGTGTCGTAGAAGCCTTCAATCCGGCTTCTGAGTTCCTGCAGGTGGGGAAATGGAAATCCCTCCAGCAGACGGACGATGCGCCGCAGCAGGAACAGCTCCGCGGGATCCTCGACCATCAGTATGCGCGCCAGCACGAGCAGATAACGCACGGCCTCCGGCTCTGCCGAAAGGGTGAGAAGCGCCACACAGTACCAGAACCCCACGATGTCGTAATCCTTCGGAAGGCCCGTCGTGCGTTGGCGTTCGCGCTCCGTGGGCGAGGTCGGGATGATGGCGTAGTTGTCGAGCGTCGCCGCAACGGCCCGCACCACCTCCGCGTCGGCGGCGAACGGCTCCATGCGCAGCACCTCCTTGAGATTGAGAGGAGCGTGGATGAACGATCCGAGTTTGCGGTTGAGTGCGTCGATTTTTTCGACCGTCCCGGGAGTGCATCCGGGCAGCGGGGTGATTTTCAGCGGTATCATGGTATCGGGCTTACATTGGTGAATGGGTATCTTTTTCCTGTGCTGCGATTGCCTCCGTCACCCGGCGGATATTCCGACGGGTATATCCGAACGAGACGATCGAACTGCGCTTGCCGAGGTCATTGATGCTGTTGATCCAGATGCCGCCGCGGTCGTGCGCGACGAAGATCTGTTCACCCCACGTGGCGCTCCACCAGGCGGGATGGGTGTGTGCGACAAAAAAATCCCGGTCCATGTGGTCAATTGTCCACTCGTGCTGTTCGGCCAGCTCCCGGAGTAGTCTGTCAATCTGCTCCGGCGGAAGCCCAGTCTTCCACCAATGGAAGAAAAGCCTGCGGTATTGGAGGCGGAAGAGGATGAAAGCTACCGGGACGCAGACGGCCGCGATCCAGAGAAGCACATTTGTCGAAATGGACGCCATCCCGGTGAGTGTGATGAGAGCCAGGAAGAGCGGAAGATAGAGAAGCATGATCGGAAGCAGGTAATGGGTCCAGATTCCTTCGGCGTTGAGCGGCAGCCTGCGGTGTCGCCGTATGAAGTCGGCCGTATCGACCCGGGCTTCGTTGTGGCATCCAATCCGGATGAGAATTTCAGCGAGGAGCAGACAACCGATTCCCGCCACCCATAAAAGAAAGGTGGGAACGGCATTTAGCTCCGGTGCTCCGACCTGGATCGTCAGCACGCCGTCGTAGGCCACCCCATCGAACGAGAGGTCCCGGCAACGAAGCCGGTACTCACCCTTTTTGGCGGGAGAGAAGCGATAGAAGTGCCGGCAGATACGTGTCATGGTGCCGTTGCTCCAGGATGCGGAAGAGGAACTGCGAAGCCATGTCAACGGTGATCCCTCCTCCGTGACGATGGTCGGGGTTCGGTCGGTGTATTGGTTGCTGGAGAGCAGAATCTCGTAGTCGCCCCGTGCCCGCGGCTGTCCGGCTTCGATCGAGAGAGAGCAGCGCACAGTGTCGCATTCCGGGGTGGCGGCGTGGAGCAGGACCGTCCGGGCGGCGTTGTCCGGTACAACGTCGAAGTCGGGACGGTTGTCCGTCGGGGCTTGTTCGCCCTGTGCACTTCGGATCGCAAGTGTCAGAGCAAGCAGCAGTCCGAATCTGCGCCGAATAACTTTTTCCATATCACTCGACGGCAGTTTCGAAGGGTGAACGGTCGAGCAGAGCCTCCTCGGGAATCCCGGCCGACCGGGGCCAGTAAAACTCATCCTTCGTATCATCAATCCAGAAGAGCGGCAGCATCAGGGGCAGATACTGGAACAGGTGGCGACCGTCGGTCAGGCTTGCAAAGACCACGATGAAGGTATTCATCCGCATGCGTTCGTTCCAGGCAAAGCGCCACGAGAGATAGAGATTCTGCATCCGTCCGGGACGGGTTGTCACATCCACGTCTCCCTCTTCATCGGGCATGAAATGGCCCGAGTCGAGCGACAGCTCACCCAGCTCCATGATGCCCTCGGAGGCTTGAAGAACACTTATAGCCTTGAAACACTCCCCGCGGCGGATCGAGCGGTGGGGAACCGTCGCGCGAACCACTACCCAGACCGAATCTCCGTGCAGGATGGCGTGCTCGACCTCAAAGCGCACCTGCGGACGTTCGAGGGGTTTCAGCCGGCGGTTTACCACCTCGGCATCCCGATACAACCAGGTCGATTCGGATGCCACGAAAGGCGGGTTGATTTCCGTGGATTTACGGGTGCTTGCGCAGCTTGTGGCCGCGAGCAGAAGGAGAAACACGATGAGATGATTGATTTTCATGGTTTTTACAATTTCCGTTATGTGCAGCGGGCCAGCAGCCAAATCACAACTCCGACAACGAGGGCCACGATGAGAAAACGCACGAGGTCGCGTCGGATAGAGGGCTCCTCTTCGGGGCGGCAGCGGAACATCCGGGCCAGTTCCTCGAAACTCCGGCAACCGTAGACTACCTGCCGGAAGTCGGCGGCATTGCGCCAGCACGCCTCCCGGAACCACGTCGACCGGGGATATTCACGGGCGATCCACGCCTGCAGTTCCGGGAGCGGATAATCGCGAACCGCCTCTTCGAAGTCGGTTTCATAGCGGACGGTGCGCCGGTCAGCCGGGCCGATGCGACCATAGAGCCCGACGGGGCCGGTCTCCCGACAGCGGCGGATCGTGTAGCGCCGTCCGGAGGCGTCGACCACCTCCTGTCCCGCCCAGCCGTCGGCCTCGGCGAGCAGCCGGCGTGTCGTCACGTTCTCCTCCCGCCAGAAGACATAGACCATGTGCTCCGCGGGGGCGAGGTAAAAGACCGGGTATTTCAGCGCGGCTTTCATCGCTGTTTCGTCGGGCCCTTACCACGGGTAGCGCACCCACGGGCTCTTGGGGTTGCTCAGCAGCACGTCGGCCGTCGTCTTCATCACCGAGTTATAGGCCCGTTTGCCACCCCACAGCGAACGGCCGAGAATATAACTCATCGCCAGTTCGCGCCATGACCCGCACGCTCCGTGCGCCAGCGCATCGGCCCGGCCGATGTACGCCCATGCCTCCTCTTCGGTGAGGTAGCCCATCTCGCAGCAGGTCCGCGCCAGAAAGACAATGCGCCCGGCATCCCAACCCGTCACGTTGCAGCCGCTGAGCTCTTCTTTCGAGGCGACCACGCCGCACGAGAGGAGTTCGTCAAAGGTCTCCCGCAGGTTTTCGAGCTGCGAAGAGACCTTGTCGTAATCCTCCTGCGAGGTCATCCGCTGCTGGAACAACGCATCCTGCCGCAGACGGTCGTCGAGCCGAAAGGCTTCGAGCACTGTGGGCCAGTAGTAGCGGAATCCCTTTTCGCAGAGGTAGTCCAGTTGCGCGCGGGCCTCCGCGGTGGAGTCAATGCCCCACCAGCCGCCCACGATCTCGGGCAGCGTGTCGAAAATCCCCGTTTCCAGCGAGTTTTGCCAGGCCCCCTGCTGCGAAGCGTACATTGCCCCGATGGCCAGCTGGCGGCACCGCTCGTCATCGAGCGCCGATTTTGGATTGAGGCATATTTCCTGGAAGGAGCGGCGCAGTTTGCGTACCGTCGTCCAGAGCTGGCTGCCTTTCTTGTAGAGCCACGTCAGGGCACCGACCGCCACGGCGGCCAGCATCACATAGAATTCAAGTCCTCGTTCCATCGTTTCGGCGTTGTCGGGTTGCTATGCGTTCCACGGGATCTGCCTCCAGGGCGAGGTCTCCTCTTCGAGCAGCGCGATGACGATCTCCCAGGCTGTTTGGCAATCCTCCTCGTCGCCGTGCCAGACGCCGCGTCCGAAGGCGAAGCTGCGTCCGTACTCTTCCCACGACGAGAAGCATTCGCGGGCCGCACCGGCGGTCACCTGCATCACCTGCCACATCTCCTCCTCGGAGAGATAACCGGCGTGAAGAGCCCAACGCCCGAGATTGGCGATGCGCACCAGATCCCACGCGATGACCGTCTGCGGAAGCGTTTCGGCCGTACAATACCCGTTTCTGATCATAAACTCTGCAATCAACTGCACATCCTCGGCTTTCTCCTCGGGATCACCCGCTTCGGGTTGGTCGCCGCGCATGAGCGCCAGCGCCGCGTCGGCATCCGCATGGTGTCCTTCGTGGAGCAGCCACTGCACGATCCCGAGCGTCGAATCGCGGTCCGTAATGTTCCACCAGCTCTGAAGTTGCGCGCGGTAGGTTTCGGGCAGGACCTCGCTCTCGACGGCATCCACCGCCTCGTCGTTATAGACCAGCAGCGGCGCGGCAAAAGCCATCAGTCGGCGCTGCTCCGCAGTCAGTCGGCACGTCGCTGCGCGCTTGATCTTCCAGCCGTCGTCCTCGCCCAGCCAGTCAAGCGCCGCGGCATTTGCCTCGCGCAACTCCTTTTCGAGACTCCCGTCCTGCATCGCCTGCATGGTTGCGGCTGCTTGCGCCATGTTCAGCCGTGCGGCTTCGGCCACGGCCGCGGCATCCACACTGCCGAGCGTGCCCATGGCTGCCTGCTGCGCCTGGATCTCCGCCAGATTGGGTACGGCAGCCTGCATCTGCGCCATGATCTGTGCCTGCATGTCGCCCATGTCGGGCATCCCCGGAATCGAGCCCATCATCGCTCGCATCTGCTCCAGGGCTGCCTCCTGTGCCGCCCGGGCAATCTCCTCCGGGCTTTGGTTTTTCATCTTCTCGTTTGCCATGTTCGGTATGTTTTAAGATTTTCGATCCATTTTATCCTTCGGCGCCGGCCGAGAGCAGCAGTTCGACGATCTCCGTGAAGCCGCGTTCTCCGGCATAGTAGAGCGCCGTGTGCTGGAGGTTGTCCGCCGCATTGACTTCGGCATGACGCTCCACAAGCAGACGCACGACCTCGTTGTTCCCGGCACGTGCTGCCATGAGCAGGGGCGTCTCGCCCACCCCGTTGCGGGCATCGATCGACGCTCCAGCCCCGAGCAGTCTCTTCACGAGGAAGCGGTTGCCCGCCTGTGCCGCCCAATGCAGCGGCGTTGTCCCGTTGGTTAACGGCCGGTTTGCGTCGGCTCCGGCGTCGAGGAGCATCCGGACAATGTGCAGATTCCCGCGTCCGCACGCCACCAGCAGCGGCGTTTCGCCCGCATCGTTCGGCGCATCGAGCTGCGCTTTCGAGGCCGCGAGCAGCGTACGCACGACCTCGGCCTGATCGTTGTAGACGGCCTGGTGCAACGGCGTGTTGCCTTCGGTATCACGCGCCATGCCGTCCGCCGCATCGTTTTGTGTGAGGCGTGCAACTACTTCTGTCAAACCGTGTGCCGTGGCGTAGTCCAGCGCGCGGTGTCCCGTCTGGTCCGTAGCCTCGGTATCGGCACCGCGGTCAATCAACCACAGCGCGGCACCCGTGCGTCGGTTCTCCACGAGCCGCATCAGCGGCGTGCAGCCCTCCCGGTCGGCGGCATCCGGTTCGGCCCCGGCATCGAGGAGAAGGGCCAGAATCTCGCGATTGCCCTTTCGGGCGGCGGCGTGGAGCGGCGTTTCGCCCCGGTTGTTTACCAACGAGGCATCGGCTCCCTTATCCAGCAGCAGCACCGCCAAATCCCGGTATCCTTCGCGGCAGACGTAATGGAGCGCCGTATTGCCCTCGGCATCGCGCCGGTTGAGGTCGATGCCGCCCCGTTCGAGGAGGATTTTTACGATGTTTTTCTGCCCGTTGCGGCAGGCGTTCAGAAAGGTCTGGAAGGTATCCATAGCGTTGATTTCAGACGTGTTTCAGCAAAAATTTCAC
>DXDG01000002.1 GCA_019115605.1 Candidatus Alistipes faecigallinarum | reverse complement strand
GATAATGACGATACCGCCCAGATCGCGCAGACGCAGCTGGCGCGCAATCTCCTTGGCGGCGGCCAGGTTCACGTCCATGGCCGTCTGTTCCTGGTTGTCCTCGGCCTTGGTGCGGTTGCCCGAGTTGACGTCGATGACGTTCATCGCCTCCGTGTGCTCGATGATGAGGTAGGCGCCGCGCTTCAGCGACACGTACTTGGCAAACAGCGACTTGATCTGTTTCGAGATGTCGAAGTTGTCGAAGATCGGAACCGTCCCCTTGTAGAGTTTGACGATCTTCTCCTTCTCGGGATCAATCTCATGGATGTAGTTGCGGATCTCCTTGTACATCGCCTCGTCGTTGACGGCGATCTGCGAAAAGGAGCCGTTCAGCGAGTCGCGGATGATCGTGTTGGCGCGGTTCATCTCGTTCATCAGCTGGGCCGGAGCCTGTGCCGCGCAGCGCTTGATCGCCCCGCAGGTCTTGCGCCAGCGATCGATCTGGGTCTGGATGTCGTGGGCAACATCCTCGTCCTTGGCCTCCATGGCCGCCGTGCGGATGATGACGCCGAAGTTTTTCGGCAGCACCTCCGTGGCGATGCGCTTCAGACGGCGTTTCTCCTCGGCCGAGCGGATCTTCTGCGAGAGGTAGACCTTCGACGAGAAGGGGACCAGCACCACGTTGCGGCCCGCCAGCGAGATGTCCGACGTCAGACGCGGCCCCTTGGTCGAAATGGCCTCCTTGGCCACCTGGACCATGATCTGCTGTCCGACCTGGAGGTAGTCGCCGATCTTGCCCGTCTTCTCGATGGGCGGTTCGAGCTTCATGGTCTCGACGCGCATGCCCCGCTTTCCGGGCTGTTGCGAGTTGACCAGCTTCTGCAGCGACGGGAACTGCGTTCCCAGATCAAGGTAGTGGATGAAAGCATCCTTTTCGTGCCCTATGTTGACGAATGCCGCGTTCAGACCCGGCATGATCTTGCGCACCTTCCCGAGGTAAATGTCTCCCACGGCAAAGCCCGTCTGACACTGCTCCTTGTTGAGCTCGACGAGCACCTTGTCCTCGCACAGGGCGATGGTGATCTCGGTAGGGTTGACGTTTACGATTAACTCTCTGTTCATTTATATCTGATTCCGCGTCCGGGTGTCCGGGGCGGTTTGGGCTGAAATTAGTACAAGAGCCGCATTTTGGGATGAAGTGGCGGCGAACTCCAATGGAAAAGTCCGCTTTTTCCCGCAGGAACCGGGGGACGGAGCGGTGACGCCGCAGCGTCGGATGACCGCAAACCGGAGGGGCCAAAGCCCCGAAAAGATGGATTTCCGAAAAATAGGTAAAGCTAAAGGAACCCGGGGGCCCCTTTAGCTTTATCTATTCGTTAGCACGAAGGTGCTACCCTACTTTTTCTTGTGACGGTTCTTGCGCAGACGTTTTTTGCGCTTGTGGGTAGCCATCTTGTGACGCTTATGCTTCTTTCCGTTTGGCATAGTGGTTAAATTTTAAGAGGTTCTTTGTTTATCGTTTATTTTACCTTCGCTGCAAAGCTCTTTGCGGGCTTGAAAGCGGGGATGTTGTGCTCGGGGATGGTGATCGTCGTATTCTTCGAGATGTTGCGGGCCACTTTCTTGGCACGTTTCTTCACGATGAAGCTTCCGAAGCCGCGAAGATACACATTATTCTTCTGGGTGAGCGACGTCTTGATACTCTCCATGAAAGCCTCGACGATAGCCTGCACCTGCACTTTCTCCACGCCGGTGCTCTTAGCGATTTCGCTTACGATATCAGCCTTTGTCATATCTGTTAATAAATTAAAATATTAAGTTCATCCGATTGATTCGGAGTGCAAATATACGCTTTATTTGAAATTCCGCCAACAAACGGCCATTTTTTTTCAATTTTTTCTCGACCCCGTAGCGCTCACGAAGCCAGCACGATAACCCGACAAAAGCAAATCCCGGGCCAAAATCCGAACACGCCGCCGCCCCTTCGGGAAAACGGCGGCCGAAAAACCGGAAGCACACCCGGCAAGACGCTGGCATGCAGCCACATGACCAATAATCCGGCCGGCACGCTGAAAAACCGCGCCCGCATTCCGCGGAACAGCTCCTTCGGGAATCCCGTCCACGCCGTGCGGCGTCGCCGCCGGCCCGGGTTCGGTCGGCCGCCCGGACTTCCACACGCCTGCCATCACCCCGAAATCCCAGCCGCGACAATAAAGCGCAGGATTTTTGCGTTTGATGGTAAAATCACTAATTTTGTAATCCCTAAACCGACACTGGCATGGTCAAAATACTCTGGGTCGACGACGAAATCGAACTGCTCAAACCGCATGTCTTCTTCCTCAAGCAGAAGGGCTATGAGGTCGACACCTGCAACAACGGCTACGACGCCATCGACATGGCGACCGAAAATGCCTACGATCTGATCATCCTTGACGAGATGATGCCCGGCATGACGGGCCTCGAAACCCTCCCAAAAATCAAGGAGGTACGCCCGACAACTCCCGTCATCATGGTCACCAAGAGCGAGGAGGAGAACATCATGGACAAGGCCATCGGTTCGAAAATCGCCGACTACCTGATCAAGCCCGTCAACCCGAACCAGGTGCTGCTGTCGATCAAGAAGAACGTCCACCAGCAGCAGCTCGTCACCGAACAGACCACGGCCGACTACCGCTCCGAATTCGGACGCATCTCGGCCTCGCTGCAGATGGCCGAGAACTTCTCGGACTGGTGCTCGCTCTACCGCAAGCTCACCGCCTGGGAGATCGAACTGGGCGAATCCACCGACGAAAGCATCAAGGAGGTGCTCACCTATCAGAAATCCGAAGCCAATCAGGAGTTCTGCAAGTTCGTGCGCCGCAACTACTACAACTGGATCAACAACCGCTCGGACGAGACGCCCGTCATGTCGCATACGCTCATGCGCAACTGGATCTTCCCCGTGGCGGACGAGAACCCCAAGACGACGCTGCTGCTGATCGACAACTTCCGCTACGACCAGTGGCGCGCCATCTCGTCGATGCTGCGCGGCTACTACGACGTGGCGCAGGACGACTTCTACTGCGCCATCCTCCCCACGGCCACGCAGTATGCCCGCAACGCGATCTTTGCCGGGCTGATGCCCCTGGCCATCGACAAGCTCATGCCCAACAAGTGGCTCAACGACAACGAGGAGGGCGGCAAGAACCAGTATGAGGAGGAGTTCCTGCGGCGGCTCATGCAGCAGAACGGCAAGCAGTGGCGCTTCTCGTTCGACAAGCTCGTGCGCCCGGAGCAGGGCCGCAAGCTCGTGGACAACATCCAGAAGGTCTACGACGCCGACTTCTCGGTGATCATCTACAACTTCCTCGACATCCTCTCGCACGCCCGAACCGAGACGGACATCATCCGCGAGCTGACGGAGGACGACGCCGCATTCCGTTCGCTGACGCGTTCGTGGTTCGAGCACTCGGATCTCTACACGATCCTCAAGCTCTTGTCGGAACGGGGACATACTGTCGTCATCACCTCCGACCACGGAACGATCCGCGTGGACAACCCCGTGAAGGTTACCGGCGACCGCGAGACCTCGTCGAACCTGCGCTACAAGACGGGCCGCAACCTGGCCTACAACTCCCGCGAGGTCTACGAGGTGCTCAATCCGAAGGACATCCAGCTGCCGTCGAGCAACCTCACCTCAAGCTACATCTTCGCCTACAACAGCGACTTCCTGGTCTACAACAACGACGCGAACCGCCATATCCGCTACTACCGCAACACGTTCCAGCACGGCGGCATCTCCATGCAGGAGATGATCGTGCCCTACATCGTATTGAAACCCAAAAGATAGCATGAAAACAATCCATATCACATCGCAGGACGAACTGCCCGAGGTGGCCGAAGCCGTCATCCGCGCCCTCGGGCGCCGCACGGTCGTCGCCTTCCGCGGCGGCATGGGCGCCGGCAAGACGACACTCATCCGCGAGATCGTCGCGGCGCTCGGCTCCGAGGACACCGTAACGAGCCCCACGTTCGCCATCGTCAACCAGTACAAGGCGCCCGGCAACCGCCGCATCTACCACTTCGACTTCTACCGCATCGACGACGTGCGCGAGGCCTACGACTTCGGGTACGAGGAGTATTTCTACTCGGGCGACCTCTGCCTGGTCGAGTGGCCCGAGAAGATCGAGCAGCTGCTGCCCGACCAGGTCATGACCGTGCGCATCACCGCCGACAGCGACACGGCCCGCACCTTCGAGATCGACTGATCCGGTTCCGCGGAGCGGAGAGCCTCTCCGCAGCGCGGACTCATGGACGGCCTCACCCGAAACACGACGGGAAGCCCCCGCCCGGCGGCGGGGCTTCCCGTTTTTGCCTCCCGGAGCACCCGGCGGCTCTCCGGTTGCGCATCCGGGAAATTTGCGTATCTTTGCGCGGACCAAAACACAACGCGACACATGCAGGAATACATCTCCAAGCAACATCAGATTCTCCGCCCCGCGGAGCAGATCTATGCGGTCATCAGCCGCTTCGACAACCTCACCCCCGCGCTGGCCGACCGCGTCGAGGAGTGGCAGGCCGATGAGGAGCACTGCTCGTTCAAGGCCAAGGGATTCACCGTGAAGCTCCGCATGGAAGAGCGCGTGGCCCCGAAGCATGTGAAGATCGTGGGCGACGAGGGGGGCGTGCCGATCGACTTCGCCTTCTGGATCCAGCTCCACAAGGTCGCGGACTACGACACGCGCCTGCGCCTGGTGCTCCACACCGATCTGAACATGATGATGAAGATGATGATCGGCGGCAAGCTCCAGACGGCTGTGGACCAGATTGCCGAAGGGATCGCCCGGGCCCTCAACGGCGCACCGCAGTACTGATACACGGCTGCCGCGACCGCCGATAGACTCGGCTGCCGCGGCAGAAGCCCGCACGGCCGCCGGCATTCAGATCCGCGGTTTCTGGAACATGCGGATCACCAGCGAGACGGCATAGATCAACAATCCATAGAGGATCGGGATGCTGGAGGCCCGAACACCTCCGGCAAACAACGAAGGAGAGATATCACCGGCCAGCTGTATGGCATGCATTGCCTGGCTGAAGCCGAACAGGGTATAGATGAATCCGGAAATCAGCGCCAGCAGCCCGATCTCCTTGACCCAGGCCGGGGCCTTCCAGGCGGCAAACAGCAGACCGATCAGTTCGACGGTCAGGATCGACATGCCCGGCCAGCCGCCTTCATAAAAGAGTTGAAACATACGCGAAAAAGTTTTTAAGGTTCTGCGGGACCATTCCCACCGGCAAAGATAGTGCAGGCGGCGGCCGGCGGCCAAAAATTCCGCCTGCAGAAACCCGCTCTTGCGCGGTCAAAACCCGCTGTTCGGCCCCACAGGGCCCTGCGGAGCGGATTTCATTGCGTCCCATTCGGGAATTTTACCTATATTTGTACAAACCGAATCCGTGATGAAAGACGCCTTTCCGATCCTCTGGTGGCTTGCCGCAGCCGCCATCATCGCCCTGCTTTTCCTAAGCATGGGCTATGCCGTCTCGCAGGCGGTGCTGCTCGCCGTGCTCTTCCTGCCCGGAATGCTCTGCGCACGCTACTTCTACCCGCAGCTTACGTTCGAAGATCGGGAGAGGGGTGTGTTCAATGCCGTCTACCTCACGCTGGCCATCCTCTGCACCGAATACCTCGCCATCGCCCTCGGGCACCGCGCCTCGCTCCCCGAGATCAACATTCCCGGGCTGCTGCTCAATCCGCTCTTCATCCTGCTCGTACTCTCGGCCTGCATCCTCCCGGAGATGCTGATCGAGCGCCGCCTCGAAGCCCGACGGCCCTACGACCGCACGCTCCGCTTCGTCTCCGACCGCCGTCCCGTGGTACTCGACCCCGCGGAGGTGCTCTACGTCGAGTCGAACGACAGCGAGGTGTGGCTCCACACCCGCTCGGGCGAGGCCTACCGCACGAAGACGCGCATTTCACAGTGGGAAGCGCTGCTCGACCGTCGGTTCCTGCGCATCCACCGCTCCTATATCGTCAATACGGAGTGCATCGAAGAGTATCGTCCGACCCGGGTCCGGATCGGCAGTATCGAGATCGAAATCTCCCGCAAATACAAGGAAGAGGTGCAGCGGAGGCTGGGCCGCGAATAATCGCACACTTGCGCCGCGGATTCCGCCTGCACCCGGGAGGAGAGCTCCCTACCGCAGCATCGCCTCGGCCACGCGGCGGATCGTCGGGAAGGCCTCGCGCACATGCTCCGCAGCCTCGTCGGGCGAGCACCACACGACCTGTTCGATACCCTCCTCGCACTGGGGCGTCGGTGTGCCTTCGCCCGTGCTCCGCAGTTCGAACCAGTGGGTGCACTTGAGTTCCCAGCGCGACGTGGGCGGGAACCAGTAGGCGTGCAGCGTCTCGCACAGCGGCCGCACGACGCGCGCCCGGATACCCGTCTCCTCGGCAATCTCGCGCGCGGCGCAACTCTCGAAATCCTCCCCGGCCTCGACATGCCCCTTGGGCAGGTCCCAGCGGCCGTTGCGGCGCATCATGAGCCATGCCCCCCGGTCATCCACGACCACCCCGCCGGCCGCCTCCACACGGGTGAACTCCGCGGCAAAGGCCGCGAAGGCCGCCCCGGGGTCGGCCGCCACAACGGCTACGGAGTTGTGCGATTCGAGAATTTTGAGTATCTTGTCGCGGGAAATGCCCTCGCGGGCATCCACCACCGCACAGCCGGCTTCGGCGGGAGCCGCCGCAAGGAACCGCAGCGTGCGGTCGGCGAAATAAACGGTAGGATTCGTCATCTTCGGAACGGTTTTTACGAGACACAAAAATAGGGATAAATGGGAAAACCTGTACGCAAATGAAAAAAATCATCCTGATAATGGCTATTGCAGCTGTGGGTCTGGGCTCCTGCGAGAAGCGGCCCCAACCCCTTATGATCGACAATGCGCTGACCGACGCGGAGATCGCCGCCGGCGTGCTGACCCCCGAGGTCATGTGGAAGATGAGCCGCGCGGGCGGCGCCACGCTCTCGCCCGACGGACGGACGCTCCTCTACCAGCAGACCGACTATTCGATGGCCGAGAACCGCGGCGTTACGACCCTCCACACCGAGGCGCTCGACACGAAACAGGTCGCAGACCTCACGGACGGCTCGTCGAACAACCTCGCGGCCCGCTGGAGCGCCGACGGGAAGACGATCTACTTCCTCTCGGACCGCAGCGGTTCGATGCAGGTCTGGGCGATGGATGCTTCGGGCGGCAACGTGCGCCGGCTCTCGGACTTCGACCGCGATGTCGAGGGCTTCGGCATCAGCCCCCGCGGCGACAAGGCGTGGTATGTGCAGCGCATTCCGGTCGCCGCCCGCCGCTCGTCCGAGATCCACAAGGATATGGACAAGTCGAAGGCGCGGATCTACGATGACCTGATGGTCCGCCACTGGGACTACTGGGACGAGGGTGAGCACATGCACCTGTTCGTCGGCGACTTCGGTCCCGAGGGGTTGAAGCCGGGCGTGGACATCATCGGGGCGGATGCCGCCTGGGACGTGCCCCTGGCCCCCTACTTCGACATGGCCGAGATCGCCTGGAACCATGCCGGAACGATGCTCGCCTACACCTGCAAGCCGCTGACGGGCACGGCCTACGCCGTATCGACCGACTCGGACATCTTCGTCTACGACGTCGCTTCGGGCAAGACGCAGAACATCTGCAAGCCGACGAATTTCAATACGGGCGAAAAAATCGAAGCGCTCTCCGACAACCTCCCGGGCTATGACAAATACCCCGTCTGGTCGCCCGACGACCGGAAGATCGCCTTCCTCTCGCAGCGCCGCGCGGGCAACGAGTCGGACAAGAGCCGGCTGTTCCTCTACGACTGTGCGACGGCCGAGATGTGCGACCTGACGGAGGACTTCGACTACAACGCCATGAACGTCGTCTGGGAGGGCAACGACCGCATCTGGTTCATCGCTCCGATCGAGGCCACGCACCAGATCTGCCGCGTGGAGACGGTCGATGGCGAGGTGGAGGTCGTAACGCGGGGCGACCACGACATCACGGCCTTCACGATGGCCGCGGGCGTGATCGTCGCCGAACTTTCGACGATCAGCACCGACACGGAGTTCTACACGGTCGATCCCGCGGACGGCACGCTGACGCAGATCTCGGGCATCAACCGTGCGATCTACGACCACATCCGCATGGGCGAGGTGCAGAAGCGCTGGGTAGAGACCACCGACGGCAAGCAGATGCTCACCTGGGTGATCCTCCCGCCCGACTTCGACCCGGCGAAGAAGTACCCCACGCTGCTCTACTGCCAGGGCGGCCCCCAGAGCGTCGTTTCAAACGGCTGGAGCTACCGCTGGAACTACCAGCTGATGGCCGCGCAGGGCTACATCGTCGTGGCGCCGAACCGCCGCGGCCTGCCCTCGTTCGGTCAGGAGTGGCTTGACCAGATTTCGGGCGACTACTCGGGACAGAACATCCGCGACTACCTCTCGGCCATCGACGACGTGGCCCGCGAGCCGTGGGCCGACCGCGACCGCATGGGATGCGTCGGCGCCTCGTACGGCGGCTATTCGGTCTACTTCCTCGCCGGATGCCACGAGAAGCGTTTCAAGGCCTTCATCGCCCACTGCGGCATCTTCGACTTCGACTCGATGTACGGCGAGACCGAGGAGCTGTGGTTCGTGAACAACGACTACGGAGGCTCCTACTGGGACACGGAGAACGCCACGGCGATGCGCTCGTACGCCAACTCGCCGCACAAGTTCGTGGAGCGCTGGGACACGCCGATCCTGATCTTCACCGGCGAACGCGACTACCGCATCCCCTACACGCAGTCGCTCGAAGCCTTCACCGCGGCCCGCGTGCGCGGCATCCCGGCCCGACTGGTCGAGTTCCAGGACGAGGCGCACCAGGTCTTCAAACCCCAGAACTCGATGGTCTGGAACCGCGAGTTCTTCGCCTGGCTCGACAAATATGTAAAGCAGGCTGAATAAGAAGGCCATAACCGACACATGAGAATGTCCGCGAGTTCCGATTCGCGGGCATTCTCTTGCAATTTCCGGCTCCCCGAAAAGGGACAAAACGGGGAGTTCATGGGAAAAATCGGGGAGTTCGTTGAATCTTTTTTCAAAACAAAGTCCCTTTTCCTACTTTTGTCCGACACTACTATTGGTAACAGGCTCTATTCATGAGTAATAAGTACCTGACACTTCTGCTTGCCGCTCCGATCCTCGCGATCGGATGTTCCCGGATGCCCGACAGCGAAGGCTCCCCGCAATCGCGGCCCATCAGCGTGGAAATTACCGCCCGAACAGACATCGGCATCGAAAGCCGCACGGCTCTCGGCGACGACGGCATCTCCGTCCGCTGGAGCACGGGCGACCGGATCGCCCTCTGGGCCCTCGACACGGAGGGTTCGGTCCTCTTCGAGGCCCAGCCCTTCGAACTGCGCCACTACAACGCCACCTACGACGAAGCCCGCTTTACGGGTACGGTCAATTCGATGGCCGAGGACCGTTATACCTACTGCGCCGTCTCGCCGCAGCCCGCGACGCACGACGGCACGCGCGTAACCTACGAAATCCCCGCCGAGCAGAACGGCGCCTTCGACGGTTCGCTCGACATCATGGCCGCCGAGCCGGTTGCCGATGCCCCGGCCCTCGTCGAAGGGCTCAACGGCAACCTCTCGCTCCGCTTCCGCCACCAGATCCACCTGCTGCGGATCCGTATCCCGGGGAATCAGCTGGGAGAACCCGTAACGCGGCTCACCCTGAAATTCCCGGTTCCGGTTGCCGGGACAATGAGTTTCGACATCACCGATGCCGATGCGGCTCCTACGATCAGCGGATCGAACCAAATCACGCTGCGCTTCGACCAACCCAAGGATGTCGGAGACGTGGTGTATGCCGTCATTGCGCCGGTCGTTCTTGAAGAGACCGACCAGATCGAGATCATGGCCACCGGAGAACTCTATGAATCGGAGCCCCGGACCATGCCCGGAAAGAATTTCCAGGCCGGACACGTTACGCCGATCGCCTATACGGTCCCTGAAGCCGGAGGCCCCGCCGGAACGATCATTCGCTTCAGGCTCAACGATACGGGGGTAAACACCCTGGGTGAGGCGGTCAAGAAGTTGTGGTTCGCGGCCGAGGGTATCACCCTGGACGAGGGTTCGGAGGCAAAGCCCTTCACCGTAAACGACAAGGGTGAATACGAACTCGTCTTCCCGAACGATTCGGACATTCCGGCCCGCCTGCAGCAGGCGGGAGCGCTTACCGTATACTACAATTCGGAACACGCCACCGTATCGAAATCATGCACGCTCGGTACGCTCACGATTCCGGGTGTCAATCACATTACCCTGCCGAACGTTCCCTATCTTTTCGAGGAGGATTTCAGCGGAGCATCCAACCACGACTACAGCAATTCGACCGACGAGCTCTCCGGTATCGGGCTGCCCGGATGGGGTGCCAGCCGTTACGAGGTCCAGTCGGGACGTGCCGCCTGCTACATGTATGTAGGAACCAACACCTCCTCGATAGACAACCGCCGGGGACGTCTGGACACGCCGTTCCTTCCGCTCAAGGAGGGAGCCTCCGTCTCCATCAAGGTGTCGTACAACATCGGAGCCCCCGTCGTTTCGGGAACCTTGTCTTCCCAGTGGAGCGTAACCTGCGAATTCGGCACACAGGTCGGCACCGAAGGAGCCATTTCGGGCGATACCGGCATGACGCAGGTTATCGAGCGCTTCACCCCGACCAATGGCGGAGACTTCACCAATCCGCTGCCGCAATCCAAAACAGGCATTCTCCTTACGGATGCCACCTCGGCAACCCGTCTTACCTGGCGCGCCGCCGACTATCAGAAGATGTCCGGCAGCTGGTTCAGTACGATCACGGCCAAATACTTCTACATCTATATCGACGATATCAAGGTATCCATCGCAAATCAATAATCCACATACCATGAAACACGGACAGACATACTCGATGATCGCGGCTGCGGCCCTGCTCCTTGCGGGATGCAGCAAAAGCGCGGAGGAGGGCGTTGCCGGATACGGCCGGATCGCACTCGACTGCGAGACCGACATCACGCTTGCAACCCGCGCCCAGACGGTTACGGTGCCCGCAACGAGCAGCCTGAGCGTCTCCATCTCCGGCAACGGCTACCAGAAGAGCTGGAGCTCGATGGCCAAATACGAGGCCGAGAACCCGCTGCTCAAGGAGGGCGACTATACGGTCGTCATCGGCTACGGACAGCCCGGCCAGGAGGGTGTCGAGCGCCCCTACTACACGGGATCGGCCCCGGCAACGGTCGTAGCGCGTCAGACGGTTCCGGTTTCCGTTACCGTGCGCATCGCCAACTCGCTCACGACGGTCGAAGCCACGGAGCAGTTCCGCAAGTACTTCCCCAAAGCCCGGTTTACGCTGAAGACCGCCTCGGGCAACAGCTTCCAATTCGCCTCCGATGCCACGGGCAGCGGCACCCTGCCGCTCGGCGAGCTGGTCTATGTCAAGACAGGCACCTCGCTGACCGTCGCGGGCTCGGCACAGCGCCAGAGCCAGAACGGCGTCGATGAAGGGCCTGCCGTGGAGTTCCAGGAGCAGACGCTCCAGAGCACCGAGGAGAAGACCTGCCACCGGTTCCGCTTCGACGCGCCGGATGCCGGCAGCGCCACGCTCGACATTCTGATCGACGACACCGTCGTGGAGACCATCGCGCTCCCGATCGAGCTCAATGATGAAGCCTGATATACCATCCATGCATAAAAAACAATACGCCATATGAAGATTCATACACGCATTCTCACGCTTCTGGTCTGTGTCGCGACGCTGCTCGCAACGGGATGCAAGAAAGAGGTCCCGGGATACAAGGGATCTGGAAACGAAACCGGAAATTCCGAATACGGATATCTGGAAACGTCGTCGCTCATCATGCAGGTCATCGCAGACAGCGACATGGAGGCCTACCCGGACGGAACCCGCGCCGCAGCGACCCGTGCGGATATCGACACCGAGTCCTTCCTGGTCCGCATCACCGGCTCCGGCGACACCGAGCAGTTCAGCGGCACCTTCGCCGAACTGAAGGCACTCTCCCGGCTGGAACTCTTTGCGGGAGTCTACGAAGTCGAGGTACGCTCGGAGGACCGTGCGGCCGACACGCCCGCAGCCTTCGAGGATCCCTATTACAGCGGTTCGAAGAGCGTTACGGTCCGCAAGGGCGAGACCTCGCAGATCGGCGAGGTGATCTGTACGCTGGCCAACATCAAGGTTACGGTGATGATCTCGGCGGACCTCGCCGAAGATCTTACCGACGATACGCAGACCACCGTCTCGCTCGACATGCAGAGCCTCGTCTTCGCCAAGGGAGAGGACCGCGCGGGCTACTTCACCCCCACGGCCGACAAGAACACCCTCAAGGTGCAGCTCAAGGGAGCCTTTGCCGACACGCAGGAGCCCGTGCAGTTCAGCAAGGAGATCCAGAACGTCAGCGCCGGACAGTGGCGCAAGCTCACGCTGGTGATCGCCCACAGCGACGAGGGAGGCATCTCGTTCGACATTATCGTCGAGAGCTTCGTGCAGGACGACGAGATCACGATCAACGGCACGCAGGGGCTCTGGGAGCCGATCTACACGGAAAAGCCCCTCATCGAGGCCCCGAGTATCGAGTGGACCGGCCACGACCTCTCGCAGCCCTTCCAGCTCAAGGCATCGATGTTCGACGGATACAACTGTACGGAGTCCTTCCAGTTCCAGGTCAAGGCTCCGGGCAATATCGCAGCCTATGAGGTGGAGATCACCTCGACGAATGCGGCCTACACGCAGTGGCTCACCACATCGCAGGTTCCCGTACCGTTCGACCTGTGCCAGATCGACGCGGCACATGCCGCAGCCGCCACGCTCCGCGACTTCGGATTCCCCCTGAGCGACGCCGTGAAGGGTCAGAGCGAACTGACGTTCGACCTGGCCGGCGCCATGACCCCCATCTACAAGGTCTACGGCGACGGAACCTACACCTTCCGCATGACCGTAACCGACGCGGAGGGCCAGAGCACCGAGGCGACGCTGACGATCAAGGTGGACCGCAACAACGAAAGCGGCGGCGGAACGACCCCTTCAACCCTCGGCATTGAATGGATCGACTACGACATCAGCCAGGAATACACGCTGACGGCCGACATGCAGATCAACATTCTCTGCACGGCACCGGCCGGCATCCGCTCGCTGACGGTTTCGATCATCTCCGAGACGCTCGACGTTACCGAAGCCGGTCTTCCCGCATCGTTCGACCTGGCCAACATCTCGGATCCGGAACTGATCGGGATTCTCGGTGAGGGCGGCTTCGAGTTCCCGATCAACGACAAGGTCAAGAACCAGACCGAGGTGCCGTTCAGCATCACGCCGTTCGTCAGCCTGCTGCTCAATTTCGAGGGACTCCACAAGTTCCAGCTTGAGATGACCGACAACAACGGCCAGAGCGTAACCGAAACCGTTCAACTCCGCGTAACGAAGTAACACGCCATGCAAAGGAAGATCATATATGCCCTTCTGCTGCTGACGGCAGGTTTTGCCGCACCCGCCTGCTCGACCGACGAGACGGCGGCGGCAGGCGGCACGGGCTACCTGAAAATGAATATTTCGACAACGCGCGTCGGCGATGATTCCGATCCCGCATCGGAGTATGACCCGATGGAGCACCTTGTCGTAAGGATCTACAACGCCGACGGAGGTCTTATCCGCAAATACACCTCCCGCGAACTCGTTCCCGAGACGCTGGAGCTGCTCGCCGGCAGCTACAGCGTGGCCGTCGAGGCCGGAGAGGCCGTTCCGGCCTCCTTCACGCAGCGCTTCTACAAGGGCGGCCAGCCGTTCGACATAACGGCCGGAGGCTCCACGCCCGTCGAGGTGCGCTGCACGATCCAGAACACGGTTGCCGAGGTTACGTTCGATCCGACCGTCGAAGAGAACTTCGGGGAGAACTTCCACGTCTGGGTGGCTGCCGGAACCGAGGTGGACGAAACGACCGCCGAAAGCGGCGAACAGGCCGCACTGAAGTACACGGCCGACGGTACGGGATATTTCACCCTTCCCGAAGGCACCGACCATCTTGCCTGGCGCTTTGCGGGCACCCACGCCTCCCGCGGCGAGATCGTCCAGGAGGGATCCGTCGAGGCCAAGGCCGGGACCAAATACGCCCTGCAGTTCAGCTACTCGAAGAATCGCCCCGGATACGTGGACTGCACGGTGATGTCCATCAAGATCGAAGATCCCGACGAGTTCGACGACACGATTGTCTTTACCCCCGATCCGCAACTTGAGGGTGTCGGATTCAACGTTGCCACCCCCCAGAACTACATCCCGGGCAAGAGCAGCGGCATCAGCTACAAGATCACCACCACCTACCCGATACAGACGGCCCGTTTCTCGGTCGGCAGACAGACCGTAAACCTGCTCCAGGGCGAGACCCCCGCAACCGGCGTCACGGTCGTGAAGGAGGAGGAGAAGGCCCTGACGGTAACGCTCTCCGACGAATTCATCGCCGCATTCGGCGGCGGCGAGCAGACGCTCACGTTCCACGTCGAGGACAACAACGGCGGCACGCTGGATGCCACGCCGAAGCTGCGGATCCACGGCCTGGTCGCTGTCAAAACGAGCGACTGCGACCTGTGGAGCAATACCGTTACGCTGCGGGCCCTGGTGGTCGATCCCGAAGTCGGCAACGTCCGTTTCGGACTGCGCGAAAAGGACGGCTCGTGGCGCGAAGTAGAGGGCACGCCCGCCGCAAACAACTACTATACGGCCACCTTCGCCCCCGAATGGAGCGACGCAACCGATCCGGACCGTCCGGCAGACGGCGGCTCCTACCCGGCCATCTACCGGCAGACGGAGGGCACGGGCATCTTCGCCGCCCATGAATACGAGTACCGCGCCGATCTGGGAGGCGTACAGCAGAGCGGCAGCTTTACCACCGCCTCCGGAGATGCGATCTACAACTCGGGCATGGAGTATTGGTCCACCTATACGGTAAAGGGCGGCAGCCTGACCAGCGCCGAGGTTCCCTATCCGAATGAAGCGGCTTCGAAGGTCTTCTGGACCAGCGGCAACAACAAGCAGACCAATGCCCTCTGCACGGGTCAGGCCATCGAGGGCAACAACGGTTCGCTGTGCGCCGCCCTGCAGCCCAAGGCAACCATGGGAGTCTTTGCCGCCGGCAACCTCTTCACGGGAATCTTCGAATGCGGCAGCGGATTCTCCACTTCAGGATATGCCCGCTTCGGCACCCAGTACACCTATTCGGCACGTCCCCGGGCCCTGCGCGTCCGTGTCAATGCCACGGTAACGCAGGTAACCAACGCCAAAGGCCCCCTGACGACCAACGATATCGACCCGGCACGCGTCTATGTCTGCATCACGAACTGGACCGACCGCCACACGGTAGAATCCGGACTGCAGTACAACGAATCGACGTTCTGGGATCCCGCCAAGGCTTCGAGCCTGGCCGAGGGTGCCATCATCGGCTACGGTTCGAAGACCTTCACCGAATCGACCGGCGGCTGGACGACGCTGACGCTGCCGATCTACTGGTACGACAAGACCGCGGCACCCGCAGCCGGCAGATATTCGCTGGTCATCTCCTGCTCGACGAGCGCCTATGGAGACTACACCACCGGAAGTACGAACAACCGGCTCTATGTCGAGGACTTCGAGTGGGTTTACTGATAAGCTGAAACAACGGATGAAGATTCGACTTCTCGCTACCCTGCTGTTTGCCTCGCTGTGCCTCGAAGGCATGGCGCAGGCAACCGGCTCCGCATCGGTCGCAGAGACCTTCAGGCCCGCAGCCTCCGGCGGTCCCGTGGCCGCGGAAGCCGACACGACCGCCGTGCACAAGCCGCTGACGATCAACCAGCGCCGTGCACGGCGCGGCCTGACCGACACCCACACGCTCTTCGTTCCGAAGGGCCAGTGGATCTTCGGAGGCACGGCCTCCTACTCGACCCACACGAACGACAACTACCAGTTCTTCATCGTCGAGGGGATCAACTCCGAGGGCTACAACTTCAAGGTCAGCCCGATGATCGCCTATTCGTTCCGCGACAACATGGCGCTCGGAGCGCGCTTTATCTACGGCCGTTCGCTGCTGCGCGTGGACAAGGCCGACCTGAAGCTGGGCGACGAGGAGACCGGTACGGAGATCCATGTGAACGAGTTCTATGAACTGGTGCACAGCTACTCGGCCGCGGTGATCTGGCGCCAGTACATTCCGCTCGGACGCAACAAGCGCTTCGCCCTCTACAACGAGCTCTCGCTCTCTGCGGGCGGCTCCCAGGGGCGTTTTGCGAACGACGTCCCGGTGAAGGGCACCTACGAGACGGGCTTCAACCTCGCGCTGGGCGTCTCCCCCGGCATCATCGCCTTCGCAACGAACAACATGGCCGTCGAGGTCAACGTCGGCGTGATGGGTA
Source organism: Candidatus Alistipes faecigallinarum (assembly GCA_019115605.1). Classification (GTDB taxonomy): domain Bacteria; phylum Bacteroidota; class Bacteroidia; order Bacteroidales; family Rikenellaceae; genus Alistipes; species Alistipes faecigallinarum. The sequence continues at coordinate 12,179 of DXDG01000002.1, read as the reverse complement.
TCACCTACAACAACACCAAACAGGTTCACAACCAGGTTACCGAGGGGCACCGCTCCTCGAGCATGATGAACTTCAAGGTCAATATCTTTTCAATCGGGCTCGGCGTGGCCTTCTACCTCTAAAACCGCAAGCAGATGAAACGCATCCTCTTCCTGACGATTCTCTTCACAGGCATGACGCTCGCGGCAACGGCCGGCAGCCCCGCAACGGAGGCTCCCGCAACGGAAAGCCCCGCCCCGACGCCGGAGGCAGCGCCCGCGGACACGCTCCGCTACCGCTCCGAACGGGCCCGCAAGCGGAAGGAGCTCCGCACGGACCTGGAGCGGCAACGCAAGGCCGCCGACGTGGAAGAGCGCTTCCTGCCCACCCGCAAGCGCATCGACCGCGAAATCGACAAGATCAAGTTCGCCTACAAGGGCGAGGTGATGATGGGCCTCACGGCGTCGTACGGGACCCTTTCGAGCGACGACACGGACTTCATGGTCATCATCGACAAGATCGACGCCTCGGGAACCATCGCCACCGTCAAGCCCTTCTTCGGCTACTTCTACCGCGACAACAAGTGCGTCGGCATGCGCTTCGGCTACACGCATCTCGACGGCAAGCTCGACAACATGAACATCGACCTGGGGGAGAACAACGACATCAACATGGCGGTCCCCTACCTCAACGCCGCGAGCGACAGCTATTCGTTCGGCATCTTCCACCGCTCCTATGCGGGACTCGATCCCCGGGGCCGGTTCGGACTCTTTGCCGAATTCGAGCTCTCGGCCTCAACGGGCCACACGCGCTTCTCCTACGAGTCGGGCGGAGCCGTAAAAAAAGTCTTCAGCGACAATACGCAGCTCAAACTGGCGTTTAATCCGGGAGCGGCGGTCTACATCTTCCCGAATGTCTGCGCGACGCTGTCGTTCGGTCTGGGAGGCATCCAGTACACCACCGTAACACAGAAGGATGCCGAAGGCAACAAGGTCGGATCGCGCCAGGCTTCGAAGATGAAGTTCAAGCTCAATATCGCGGCCATCAACATCGGCATGACGATCCACCTCTGGGACAAGAAAAAGGAATAACCATGAAACACCTGCTCAAGCTGTTCTTCGCACTCGCCGTAGCGGGAAGCACCGGCTGCATCAAGAACGATATCCCCTACCCCGTCGTGAAGCTGGCGATCACGAGTATCGCCGGCGAGGGATTCACGGTCAAGGAGATCGATCCCGCGCAGCGCATCGTAACCCTCACGCTCGACGAGACGACGGACATCCGCAACGTCCGCATTACGCAGGTCGCCTATACCGAGGGGGCGCAGGCGTCGGTCGATCTGACGGCCTCGAGCCACGACATGCGGGTTCCCGTCCGTCTGACGCTCACGCTCTACCAGGATTACGAATGGACAATCATAGCCGAGCAGCAGATCAACCGCACGTTTACCGTTGCCGGGCAGATCGGCGCCCCGGTCATCGACGCCGAAAAACGGAGCGCCACGGCCTATGTGGGCAAGGATATCGACCGCTCGAAGATCGACGTCACGGCGCTGCGCCTCGAACCCGAAGTCTACGAAAACGGGGTCAACACGACCACCTATTCGCCGACGCTCGAACAGCTCTCGGGCAGCAGCTTCGAGACGGTGCGCGTCGTCGACGTTAGCTGCCACGGACGTACCGAAAAGTGGCTGCTCTACGTGCTGCCGACCGACCGCTCCGTGGCTCTGGAGGCTGCCGACGCCTGGTCGCGCGTCATCTGGCTCTACGGGTCGGGCGTCGAGGGGCAGAAGATGGGATTCCGCTACCGCCTCGCAGGGGGTGAATGGCAGGAGGTCCCGGACGTTACGGTCAAAGGAGGCAGTTTCACGGCACGCCTTGCGGCCGAGCCCGAAACCACCTACGAGCTCCTCGCCTACTGCGGCGACGAGCAGACCGACCCCGTAAGCGTTACGACCGATCCCGAGCAGGCGCTCGAAAACGGCGGCTTTGAGAACTGGTGCACCCTGGACGGCATCGTCTACCCCTACGCCGACGGAGCTTCGCCCTACTGGGGAACCGGCAACAAGGGCTCGAAGATCGCCAACGCCACGCTCACCGACAAGGGCGACCCGCGTCCGGGATCGTCGGGACAATACTCGGCCGATCTGCGATCGCAATTCGCCAACATCTTCGGCATCGGCAAGTTTGCCGCCGGCAACCTCTTCACGGGCGAATACGTCATGAATGCCGGGACGAACGGCATCATCACCTTCGGACGACCCTTCACGCTGCGCCCCACGAAACTGCGCATCTGGGTACGCTACAACCGGGGCGTTATCGACCGGGTGAAGAGCTATCCCGCGGGTACGGAGATCAAGATCGGCGACAACGACAACGGACATATCTATATCGCCCTGGGCACCTGGAGTGCCGAAGAGTACGGCAAGGACAGCACGGGCGAACAGCGCGGCTCGTCCGCGTCGCCCATCTGCATCGACACGCGCGACGTCTCGACCTTCTTCAAGTCCGACGGCAAGGATGTCATCGGATACGGAGAGCACGTCTTCAAGGAGAGTGTCGAGGAGTGGACCCAGATCACCGTACCGATCGAGTATCGCACGACGGGTACGCGGCCGACGCACCTGATGATCGTTTGCTCGGCCTCGCGCTGGGGCGACTACTTCACCGGAAGCACCCAGAGTGAAATGTGGCTCGACGACTTCGAGCTGCTCTACGACTGATCGGGCGAACGTTCCGATCGGGGCCCCTTGTTTACTGTGCGTTGTCGTGCTGTTCCGGATCGATCATGCGGATGGTCGCACCGAAGAAAGGCAGCCCGGAATCCTCCGGGCCGCCTTTTCCGGCTGAATGCAAGAGGGGATCACCCCCGGTTCTGGTACAATGCGTCGATTTCCGGATCCGACCGGCGTACTCGGTGGAAGGTTTTCGAAGAGACGCCGAATCGCCGGCACAGAGCCGTCAACGTGCAACCTCCGCGCAGCATCTCCACGATCTCGTTACGTCGCTCCAGCAGCATCTTCTGCTTGACACACGATCCCATGCGGCGTCCGAGCACCACACCGTCGGCACGCCGCACGGCCAGCGCTTCGCGGGTGCGCATGGAGATAAGGTTGCGCTCGATCTCGGCTACCAGTCCGAAGGCGAAACATAAGACCTTGCTGTTGATCGAGTTGTCGAAGGCATATCCATCCTTGGTGCTGTAGAGTACGATGCCCCGTTCGAGGCAATGGCCCATGATGGTCATGATCTCGGTCAGCGTGCGGCTCAAACGCGACAACTCGATAACAATGAGCGTATCACCGCGCTTCATGCGGCGGAGCAGGGCGCCGAGTTTGCGCTCACGGCCGCTCTTGCGGCCGCTCACGACCTCCGTCAGCCAACGGTCGACGGTCAGGTTGTGCAGCGCGGCGAAACGTTGAATCTCCTCCTGCTGGTTTCTCAGATGCTGCTTCCCGGTACTGATGCGTAAATAGGCTACGGTCATAATCGAAAAATTGGGTTGAAATTATGACGCGCAAGAAAACAAAAAACGGGCTTAACAGCTCGTTTATGCAGAAAAACGTTCGTTAAATATCCTGCAATCGGATCAGGAATTGATGAAACAAAAATAGACTTTTTTTACTTGTGATACAAGAGAAAACCGCTAAAAAAGCTCCATGTGGTCCGAATGAGGAAATAAACGAACCTTTAATTCTTGACGATTTTCCAATGGATGCGATCCAGTTTTATAATTGTTATGGACAGCATATGGTGAACCGGGAGGAGGAGCCTGGATGTTGCGGCTGTGGGGGCACGCTGCGGAAAACCTGGGACGGCAGGGTGATCGACAGGAGTATCTCGCTCCCGTTCCGATTTCCCGAATCAAACTCCAGTGGGTACCAATCGCGATTTTGTTGTGCAGGATTTTGCTATCCGCAGAGCCGCATCGCTGCCGTGCTCTTCGTCGACAACAATGTGGGTATTTATGAGGTGAATCAGGCTCAGGCAGTTATCAGTTTTCGCTTCTCGGGTTGTTACATGGCTAAATTCACCTACGACAACAGGATTTTCGTCTGTCATATCACCTCCAAGGGGAGTCTGACCGAAAGGGGCGACTGCCGTGAGGGTTGGGATAGTTTTGTTCGAAATAACCGTCAGAAGATTTCCGATATGGTCGTCTTTAAACCTGTTACGATCAGAAGCGACCTCTATGCGCAGTTTCAGAAACTCGGAGATAGAAAATATACGATCTGCGGCCTGATCACCCCCAATAATTCCTGTTATGCCCTGCTGATGGATGTCTATACGTGTCAAGTGCATTCGACGCTCATCGAATCGGGTTCGAAGCTGTCGAACGGGCTGATTTCCGAATGAACTGCGGTGTGCGGAATGGCTGACGGCCGCGATTGACAAAAATCCTAAAAACAATCTGTCATGGGAGGATTCTGGAGCAGAGAAAAGAACAGCACGCAGACCCTGTCGGATCTGATCCGCGGGCTGCAGCACTCGGTCAATACGGCCATGGAGATGGTCGAAACGCGCAACGTCGAACTGTTGGGCCGCTACTTTTCGCCCGAAGGCGATCCGCTGACCAAGCGGCTCAACGTGGACGGGCAGACGGCCGTCGACGTGCCGCTGATCTCGATCGTCAACCCTTCGACCATCAATATCAAGGAGGTCGAGATGGACTTTTCGGTGCAGATCAACGCCTCGGACCTGCGCTGCAAACAACCGCAGAAGGGGTTTCAGGCCGGCGATGAACACGCCGAGTTCAACAACCGGCTGAAACGCACGAGCCTCGAAATCAGCTTCGACGGGCAGAAGGACCTTTCGCGGATGCAGGTGCACATCAAGTTCGAGGCGAAACCCATTCCCGAGGGGCTGTCGCGCGTGATCGACGAATATGACAAGACGATCATGCCCTTCACCCGGCAACAAGGACAATAACCCGTTTTAATTTTTACGAATATGGCAAACAACGACAATGTTTCGAGCAAGTTCTCGGGACTTCCCATTGCGGAGCTTATTGCCGCCCCGCTCACGGCGGCGTGCGACTCGCAGAAGCGGCTGGCACAGTCGGCCTTCGAATTCATGACCGAGATCGGTTACAGCGACGTGGAGAAACAGACGCCGCGTCTGCTGAGCTTCCAGCTCGAACGTCCCGTCGAGGGGGCAACCGACACGCAGACCGTACAGGTCAATGCTCCGTTTCTGGGTCTGGTGCCGCTGCCGGCACTGCTGATCGACGACGTGCAGGTGGACTTCCAGATGGAGGTAACGACAACCGAAACCTCGAAGGATACCTCCAGCAGCGAGGTTGCGACCAACGTCAATTCGAGTTTCAAGTTCGGCTGTTTCGCCAAGGGGTCGGTGAGTGTCAACGGCAAGGTCTCCTCCTCGCGGGAAAACACCCGCTCGACGAACCAGACGGCGAAGTATCAGGTGCATGTCTCGGCACGCCAGCAGGCTCCGACCGAAGGGTTGAGCAAGCTGATGGATATCATGGCCTCGTGTGTCGAGCCGGTCAAGCTCGAAGGCCCTGCCGGTGAGTAAGGCGGAAGACAACGGAGGAAGCGACGGTGGCGAGCCGCCGGGAAAACGATGAATGAGATGTTATGACGCTTGTCGAAACCCTTATCAGGCAATATGATTATCTGCTATTGAGCAAACCGATCTGCCGTCGAGGCCCCGGAGGTGTTCTGCTTCCGATGTACGATACCCGGCCGTCATCCCGGCTCAGGCTCTATACGCGCAATTTGCCTTATCCCTTGTATGAGGGCGGAGGTTTGCTTCGGATCAACGATTGCCTGCTCGATTCCGTCATCTGGAAGGAAGGCGGGATCAGCATTCATCGCATGCCTTCCCGCATGGACGCGGTCAGCTTTGATTTTTCGGGCTGCGTGATGGCGGTATTCTGCCTGCATGGCATTTGGTATTCTGCGCATATTCACATGGGCGGAAGCAATGATTGTACGCTGAAATGGATTGCCTTTGTGCAGCAGATCCGTCCACACCTGGAGGCGTTGTGCATGTTCCGTCCGAATGTGTTACGGCACTGTGTCCTGCCGGAAAAATTCCGGTTTCCGGACTCTTTCGCCAACAATGAACAGATTTACGCCACGATGGCGCATCTCTGGGGTGCAGTAACCGCTACGGGACGTTTTGTCTCGCTGTGTGTCTATCCGCTCGACCGGTCGTTCCGGCGTTTTAAGGTCCTGTTTGTCGAAGAGCATTATCTGGGGATGAATCCCACCTATTACGCCCCGCTTTTCCAACCCTTCCGAAGTCAGAGTGAAGCAAAAAGGGAGTGGGATGTTTTTTGGAGAAGCCGGACGCACCGGCTGTTATTTGCAAACTACTGATACGAGGTCTTTCACGCTGGAGCGCGTACGCACTCCGATACGGCCCTCCGCATCTTGTCGGATCCCGTTGCCAGGTGCTCAACCGCGCCGTCGGGGGCATGCCGAACTCGGCTCACTGCATCGGATATGCTTCTGACCGCCCCCAGCAACGGCCTCACGGCCGACTTCCGCGACTTCTGCTGCAAATTCCAGGCCGACCGCCCCTTGGATCCGTTGATCTCCGAGGAGGTATCCGAGAGGTCCCGAAGGCGAACTGCGTCGGCAACTTCCGGTGCTGCAGCCCGGTTGCCGGAGTCGGAGCCAGCATTGGCGGTCGAGCCGAAAAAAGGCGGCCCGGAATCCTCCGGGCCGCCTTTCGTGCCTCAACGGGCCACGCAGGGCGGAATTACTCCGCCTTTCGGAAGTCGATGGTGATCAACCTGTCGCCGTACTGCCACTCTTTTTTGGGGAAACCCAGATTGTCCGGTATGGTGGCGTTATCGAACCAGGCCGTTATCGGGAAGGTTGAAATCCCATCCCCGGGATTGTCGCCGCAGCTCAGATACATCAGTGCCGTGTTCCGGCTGATATCCAGCTCCGTCAACTCATTGGAGCTGCAGTACAAATACATCAGTCCAGTGTTGCGGCTGATATCCAGCTTCGTCAGCTGATTGTCCCCACACTCCAAACTGGTCAGATCCGGGTTTTGACGCACGTCCAGCTCCGTCAATGGATTGTCCCCGCACTCCAAACTGATCAGATTCGGGTTTTGACTCACATCCAGCTCCAACAACTGATTGGAGCTGCACCACAACTCGACCAGCGCCGTGTTCCGACTCACATCCAGCTCCGTCAAATCGTTGGAAGAGCATTCCAGCCACCCCAACCCGGTATGGTGACTCACATCCAGCTTCGTCAACCGATTGGCGCCGCAGTTCAACTCAATCAGTCCCGAGTTTTGAGGCAGCTCCAGCTCCGTCAGCTCATTGGAGTAGCAGCGCATATACATCAGTTTCGTATTTTGACTCACGTCCAGCGACGCCAACGGATTGTTGCTGCAGTCCAACTCGATCAGCGCCGTGTTCCGGCTTATGTCCAGCGATGTCAACGAATTGTCGCTGCAGTACAACGTCGTCAGAGCCGTATTCCGGCTGACATCCAGCGCTGTCAGCTGATTGGCGTAGCAGTCCAGATACGCCAGTTTCGTGTTTTGACTCACGTCCAGCTCCGTCAGCTGATTGTTCTTGCAGTACAACGTCGTCAGTGACTTGAAATGCTCGATCCCCCGCAGGGAGGTAAGCGGGCCCGGGTCACCATAGTCTCCCGAAACATCGAGTTCGGTGATTGCGGCCAGATTGTCCGTATCGACCGTCGTGATATTTTCCGCATCGGGGATGTATCCCTTTTCCTGCAATATCCGGGCGAATGCGGGATCGAAGTCGGAGGTAACAGGTTGCATCGAAGAGGAGTCATCCTTGTCGCAGCCGGCGAAGGCCAGGGCGGCAAGCAGGGTCAGAAGGTGGAGGTGTTTCATATGCCTGTTTTTTTATGAGTATGCGTTGTTCGTATGCCGGGGCCGTTTGTCTTTGGGACCGGAATCCAGCTGAAGCAAAGGAGGTCCGGTTTATGGGGGTATATGATCGGGTATATGCGCAGGTATATGGGATGATTCCAGCCGGAAGAGGAGTGCCAGAAGGGGGCATTGACTCCTTAAAGATAGGTAAAAAAATCGACATTTCCGCGTCTTTGTGCGGTCCGGGAGGTAAAATTTGCCGAATTTGGCCGTTTTTGTCGTTTAGGCAAGTGAAAAATTGTCGTTTAGGCAAGTGAAAAATTGTCGTTTAGGCAATTCTGGGACCGGCGGCAATACGGCCCGGTAAAACGAACGGACGCCGCCTTCGGTTGGGAAAGCAGCGCCCGCGGGTGCGTCCGTAGGTGGATGCGTAAGGTCGGCGACGGGGTCTGCTGCGGGATCTGCTGCGGGGTGTTTTATCTGCCGGATCGGCAAAATCAAAAACCGCTGTAAATTAGCTACTTAATTGGATATCGATTTTTTTGTCAACCCCTCTTGGCGGAGAGAGAGGAACATGAACTTTTCATGCAATCCGCTCTAAACCAGAACATTAAATTGAGTGCCGGTGTAAAATGACACCATATAGGCCACAACCTATTTTCGCTATTTTCCCTTGTATTCACTTGGTTGTTACAAAGTTACAAAGAATTTTCTGATTTTGCAACCGAATTGGAAACGAACCTATTGATTCCTTGTCGAATTTCGAGGGTGATATGATGAGTTTAAATATAAATAAATCAATAGATTATCTTTTTGTTCGGTTCTGGATCCCAATCGGATATTTCCAAATCAAGTGATCCTGCGCTTTTCTGACATGAGAACATCTTGCTTGCCACCTTTTCGGTGGCCGTAGCGAAGGCTCAGGTTTGTACCTCCGACCAGACGGAAGGGTGCAAACGATTCCTCGCTCATCAGTATTCCGAGTGTCTCTTTCAACAGCGGCGTTACCGTTTCATAGTGCAGGTGGCTATTGTCGGCCATTTTGCGATGTCGTGTTTATGCGGTATGAGCTTTTCAGAGAATCGGTTTCGAGGGCCGCGAGAGTGGTGCCGTAGAATCGGGCAATCTCCGCTTTTTCTGCGTCATTACCTCGCTCCAGGACGCGGGCAATGACCGACTCGCGGTATCGTCCCCAGTCAAGTGTGTCGAAGTCGGTATCCCAGAACAGGGACCGGCGAATTGTCGGTGTCCCGGATATGGCACGGCTCTTTTGACCATTCTTGTACTCGGCGATCTCGTAGTATGTCTGAAGCAGCAGCAGGAATCCCTCTTCATATCCGAATGCCTGCTCGATCTTCAACGCCATCTCGACCGTCAGATTGCGTCGCCCCGTAATGACGGCATTGAGCGTTTGACTGTGTTCTCTGATGGAGGCAGCAAACGACCGTTGGCTGAGATTGCGTTTCTTCAAATCCCTGCCGATTATCTTGCCCGGATGGATGCCTTTCAATATGTCAATTCTGCTTCTCATAGTTTCATCTGCAAATATACAAAATGCAAACGAATTTGTTTGCAAATTTATTCTGTTTTTCTGATTTTGGAAGACCATTTTTTGTCTGAACAGTTGGTCACAGAACATCGTTTTGTTGTCGATGATGTTGGGAGCAATGCCGCTCGCCATACTTTCTCTGAATAGCATGAGCCTTCAGATGGTGTCCTTGCAGTAAGAACCGAACCTGAAAAGCTATTGTCTTATCGGCAAGTTAAGTGGTGATTTCCATTCCCAGAATGATGATTTTTGCCGATACCGGCAAATTATAGAAGTTTTGGTCCTGCTATCTGATGGACTGCCGGAGGCAAGAGTGGTTTGAGCCCCGGACAAGGAAAAAACATATAATTGATTCAAGCACTGATAAACGAGTTCCGGGATTATCCCATTTTTGCCGTGGAAACCAAACCCGACAAAGATGGAAAATCAACACACGGATGACCTGTCCCGCATTCTGCGGACGGTCGAAGAGATCCTCGAGATCGTACGCTTCATGAAGGATCACCGGAGCCAGCTCGAAGGCGATCCGATCCTCGATTTTGCGGAGGTCTGTCAGTTGCTCCGCCAGAGCGAACGCCAGGTGCGCCGCTTCCGCGAACAGGGGCTGCTCGTCGGCTTCAACATCGGAGCCCGGCGCATGTACCTGCTTTCCGAGGTGCAGGAGTTCATCCGCAAGATGCGCCGCCGCGGAAAACTCGAATCGTTGAATCAATAAATCAGTTACCCATGGAAAACAAACAAAATCTCCGGATCTATCGGCTTGTACCCTCCGAACAGCTCGAACGTCTCATCAAGACGAATTTCCTTTTGAGCAAGGGTTTGCTACTTTTTGAATACCTGTGCAGTCAAAGCGACGAGCCGCTCTTCCTGACGGCCGATGCGGCCTGCGAAGTCCTCGGTATTCACCCCGAGACGCTGACCCGTTACCGCCAAAAACGGCTGATCCGTCCTACAATCTATCGAAGACAGTTCCTTTACAATGCTTATGATCTGCTGATGCTCGTTTACCGGATCAACCAGCGCAACCTGCAAAATGCGCTGCGGCGTACACCCCGGATTGTGATCGGAGGGAACGAGCATAACGGATGACGGAGAAACTGAAGAAGAATCCACAAGTGTCGGCCTCGGGCCAAGATAGCGGCACGCCTGTACCTTGAAGCCCTTTTTTTGCGCGATCTCCACCCATACGGGGTGTATCGTGCGAAAAAAGGACTTCCGGTTGATCTTGCCGCTGAATATCTGCCCGTGGCCGACGCGTCCTTTTCTGGATGGGTCGGCTCCAAAACCGTATGTCAAACCTCAAAATGGATTTGCTATGATTGATTTTCAGAAACACATTTGGGAAGGCTGGACCGTTGGAGACTTTGTCGAGCGCTTGGCTCCCGAGTTGGATCGTATTATGTCGGGACGCAGCTGGCGCCGACCCTTTACCACGAAGCAGGAACTCTCCACGTGGTGCCGGGAGAATCAGCCCTATTACAAAAAGCACATTCCGGGAGTTGTTGCCTATTTTGCCCGGAGGTATCGTTTACGTTGAAGCAACAGGAGATGATTTACTACCATCGCTTTTATGTTGAGAGTCTATATCCCGAGAACCGGCGGAGGATTCTCCGCTGGTTGTTTCGTACTTTTAGTGTCTACCTGTGTGAAGCAACGCCTGCGGGTTACAAGGGACGCTTCTATACGCAGAACGTTCGTTTCCCGAAAGCAGCTTTCCGTGATTTGACGTTCAGTCTTCGTGGAGACCGCTCGTTATGTCTGTGGGTTATCTCGTATGACCTGCACACGCTCTATCTCGAGAGAAATATCTATGTCTATGGGAAGTGGCACAATTTATAAATTGCGGATGCAAACCTTCATGAATGATACAGAATCTTTTATATGTTGTGACGAAAGATTTTGTATACCCGTTGGCGGAATTAAGTCATCGCATACTGGATTCTGCCAATGGGCTTTTTGTTTTTGTAGTTCATGTATTGTAGGATTGTAAGTGCGCAGATTTTTCCAACCGGACGGGGCACATTCCCTTGTTCATTGGCTAAATTTCCTGCTTTTTGTTTGCAGATGTCCAGATATTTTGCGAATATTACATATAAGCTGTACATACGGTATATGTAAATCAGATATTTGAGCACATCTACTTTACTAAATATAATATGCGGCAACCTTTTCTCCATAAAAGTTTTATGTCTTTAATTCCGCCAACGGGTAGTTTAAATCACTTCATTTTATTTGCATTGGGCAATATGTGCGGTCGAAATGTGCTATTAGCGAAAATATGAAATAAAATATGTGACTCGTTGGCGGAATTAAATTAGCGCATATTTAACTCTACCAATGGGTTTCTCATTTTTATAGTTAATATATTGCAGGATTGTAAGTGCGCTAATCTTCCCGACAATTCGGGTAAACAATCCGTCTGTATCTTTCGCATAATTTCTTATAATCATAAACTGGTCACACAATTGCGAGAATAGAGTTTCAATTCTTTTTCTCGCTTTGGCAAAAGCTGGAAATGTCGGCTTCCATTCTTTCTGGTTAGTTCTGTATGGTACTTCCAATCTGATATTGGCCGTTTCAAACAAATCCAGTTGTATCTGAGCACTTATATATCCTCTGTCCCCTATGACAGTACAATTACTATAGTCCACTTTCACATCCTTCAGGTAATGAATGTCATGCACACTTGCCTTGGTGAGGTCAAAGGAATGGATGACTCCACTTAATCCACAGACCGCGTGGAGTTTATATCCGTAATAATACACTCCTTGTGACGCACAGTATCCGATTGACGGTGCTTTCTCAAAATTCTTCTT
>DXDG01000011.1 GCA_019115605.1 Candidatus Alistipes faecigallinarum | reverse complement strand
ATCACCGAGCAGATCATCTTCCCGGAGATCGACATCGACAAGATCACCAAGATCTTCGGCATGGAGATCACCTTCGTAACGACGGCCAAGACCGACGAGGAGGCTTATGCCCTGCTCCGCGAGTTCGGCCTGCCTTTCAAGAACGCTAAAAAGAATTAAGCTATGGCAAAAGAATCGATGAAAGCCCGCGAGGTGAAGCGTGCAAAGCTCGCAAAGCGTTACGCTCACAAGCGCGAAGAGATCGCTGCCAAGGTGAAGAGCGGTGAGATGGATCACGAGGAGGCCTGGATCGCCCTGTCGAAGCTGCCCCGCAACTCGAATCCGATCCGCCAGCACAACCGCTGCAAGATCACGGGTCGTCCCAAAGGATACATCCGCCTGTTCGGCATCAGCCGTATCCAGTTCCGCGAGATGGCTTCGAAGGGGCTGATCCCCGGCGTTACGAAGGCCAGCTGGTAGCCGATCTGCGGAGGGGCGCGGCCTGTGCCGGCTCTCTCCGCCGCAGGGGCTCCGAACGTCCGGAAGGTGCAAGCCTGCCGGAGCGTCGGGTGGCGCAAGGGTGCCGCAAGGCATCCGGGCGCACGCCGGAACGCTTCACAAGGATGCGGAGCCGATAGGGGTGCTGAACGCAAGTAAAGACGTCGCAGTATCGGGGAAAGTGCCGCCTCAAGCGGTAACTTCCCGATATGTGGGGCGTTTCGAACGGTTCGGCATCAGGTACAGATTTCTCGACCGAGAGGCCGGTCCGCACGCGGGTGCGGGGGCGTCGTCGTGTACCGGAATACGCCGGAGGGGTTATATCCTCCGTGCGATTTTCCGCGTATCGGGACTGCCGGAAACCCGCAGCGGAACCGGATCTGACGACGGAAAGTTGTGCGGATCCATGTTGGCACGATGTGTTGCCGACATGTTCCGCGTTCCGGAGCAGCGTACGAAACCGCAAAAAGCGGAGACCGTAACTTGGTGATTTGAGAAATAATATGTATATTTGCGCGCTTTTATACCGGGCCGAAACCTGACGTGCAAGGCCCGAATGTGAAGGCAACCGGCGCAGGCCGGAGTCCGAAGTGCGGCAGGCGTCGTGCAACGGGCTGAATGATAAACAATTAACAAACAAACCTTTAATTTTAATTTTCTATTCGTTATGACTGATCCTATTGCGGACTTTCTGACCAGAATTAGAAACGCGGTGAAAGCCAACCACAAGGTGGTTGAAGCTCCCGGTTCCAAAATTAAACAGGAGATCACCAAGATCCTCTACGAGCAGGGCTACATCCTCGCCTACAAGTTCGACACCGACGAGAAGGGACACCCCTCGATCAAGATCGCGCTGAAGTGGGACGCCGCCACGAAGACCAACGCCATCAAGAACCTCAAGCGCGTGAGCCGTCCGGGTCTGCGCCAGTATGCGTCGGTTGCGGACATGCCGCGCGTGCTGAACGGTCTGGGTATCGCTATCCTCTCGACCTCGAAGGGCATCATGACCGACGCCAAGGCCCGCAAGGAGAACGTGGGCGGCGAGGTGCTGTGCTACATCTACTAATTGCAAATTTCAAAACGTACAAAGACAATGTCAAGAATTGGTAAATTACCTGTAAACTTGCCCGCCGGCGTTACCGTGGAGGTTGCCGCCGACAATACGGTAAGCGTGAAAGGGCCACTCGGGACGCTGAGCCAGAAGGTTGACTCGGACATCAAGGTAGAGGTCGGCACGCACACGGATCCCCACACGGGCGCCGAGAACCCCGCAGTGATCGTAACCCGCCCGACGAACCAGCCCCGCCACCGCTCGATGCACGGCCTGTACCGCGCGCTGATCCAGAACATGGTCATCGGCGTGTCGAAGGGCTACGAGATCAAGCAGGAGCTCGTGGGCGTCGGCTACAAGGCCGAAGTCAAGGGCCAGGTTCTGGAGATGAGCCTGGGCTATTCGCACGATACGCACTTCCTGCTTCCGAAGGAGGTTACCGCCACGGCCGTTACGGAGAAGAAGGGCAACCCGATCGTAACGCTCAAGAGCGCCGACAAGCAGCTCATCGGCCAGGTGGCTGCCAAGCTGCGTTCGCTGCGCAAGCCGGAGCCGTACAAGGGCAAGGGTATCAAGTTCGTCGGTGAGCAGATCCGCCGCAAGGCCGGCAAATCGGCAGGTGCTAAATAGTAAATAGTCTGAAGTTATGGCATTGAACAAGATAGAAAGAAGAGAGCGGATCAAGATGCGTATCCGCAAGATCGTGAGCGGAACGCCCGCACAGCCGCGCATGACCGTATTCCGCAGCAACAAGCAGATCTACGTCCAGTTCATCGACGACCTGGCAGGCGTAACGCTCGCCACGGCCTCTTCGCTGGACAAGGAGGTTGCCGAGGCAGCCGCCGGCAAGACCAAGTGCGAGGTCGCCGCTCTGGTGGGCAAGCTGGCCGCCGAGCGCGCCGCCGCCAAGGGCATCACGGCCGTCGCCTTCGACCGCAACGGTTATCTTTATCACGGACGAGTTAAACAGCTGGCCGAAGCAGCACGCGAAGGCGGTCTTAAATTCTAAACGATCATGGCAAATACCAACATGAAGAAAGTACGCACGAGCGATCTCGAACTCAAGGACCGTCTCGTCAGCATCCAGCGTGTAACGAAGGTTACGAAGGGAGGCCGCACGTTCAGCTTCTCGGCCATCGTCGTCGTAGGTAACGAGGACGGCGTGGTCGGCTACGGTCTGGGCAAGGCTTCGGAGGTGCAGGCCGCCATCGCCAAGGGCGTGGAGGATGCCAAGAAGAATCTGGTCAAGGTTCCCGTCATCAACGGAACGATTCCCCACAAGCAGGAGCTTCGCTACGGCGGCTCGCTCGTGATGATTCGTCCGGCCGCTCCCGGTACGGGTATCATCGCCGGCGGTGCCATGCGTGCCGTGCTGGAGTCGGTGGGCGTGAAGAACGTGCTTGCCAAGAGCAAGGGTTCGTCGAACCCCCACAACCTGGTGAAGGCTACCATCGGCGCTCTGTGCGAGCTGCGCGACGCGGCCAGCGTTGCCCGTCTTCGCGGCATCTCGATGGACAAGGTGTTTAACGGTTAATTCACAGATTGAAAATGGCAAGATTGAAAATCACCCAGATCAAGAGCCGCATCGGCGCCACGGCACGTCAGTGCAAGAACCTCGACGCGCTGGGTCTGAAGAAGATCAACGCGAGCGTCGAGCACGACGACTCGGTTATCATCAAGGGTATGATCGAGCGCGTGAAGCACCTCGTCAAGGTGGAAGAGGTCGCCGCGAAATAAGTCTAACTGCAAACGGATTTTAAACAATGGAACTCAATAATCTCAAACCCGCAAAGGGTTCTACGCACCACGACAAGCGCATCGGCCGCGGTGCAGGTTCGGGCCACGGTGGAACGGCCACCCGTGGACACAAGGGAGCACAGTCGCGCTCGGGCTACTCGCGCAAACTCGGATTCGAGGGCGGTCAGATGCCGCTGCAGCGCCGTCTTCCGAAGTTCGGCTTCACGAACCTGAAGCGTGTCGAATTCAAGGCGATCAACCTCTCGACGCTCGAGGAGCTGGCAGCCAAGAAGTCGCTTGCGGAGGTTACGGTCGATACGCTCGTTGCCGCAGGTTTCGTCTCGACGAACGACAAGGTGAAGATCCTGGGCAACGGCTCGATCACGAAGGCCCTTGCCGTCAAGGCTCACGCCTTCTCGAAGAGCGCCGAGGCTGCGATCACGGCGGCCGGCGGCAGTGTCGAAAAACTGTAACCCATAGAACCTCAATATTATGAATCAGTATCTTGTTGTTGGTATCGTCTTAGTGGTGATCGTAGCCCTTCTGGCGACCAACAAGAAATTGGTAGAAACGCTCAAAAACATCTACAAGATCGAGGAGCTGCGCAAGCGGGTGCTCTACACCATCGGGCTGCTCCTGGTCTTCCGTTTTGGCAGTTTCGTGGTGATTCCGGGCATCAACCCCAACGCCCTGGGCGAGGGGTCGCAGTTTGCCAGCCAGTTGGAAGGTAACGGACTTCTGGGTCTGTTGGATGTCTTCTCTGGCGGTGCATTTGGCAATGCGTCGATTCTGGCGCTCGGAGTCATGCCGTACATCACCGCCTCGATCATCATCCAGCTCATGGGCATGATGATTCCGTATTTCCAGAAGATGCAGAAGGAGGGTGAGAGCGGCCGCCGCAAGATGAACCAGTGGACCCGGTTCCTTACGATCGGCGTCCTGATTCTCCAGGGCCCGGCCTACATAGCCAACCTGTACCATCAGGCCCCCAACGCGTTCGTCTACGGCAATACGTTCGGCTTCGTTGCTTATGCGACGACGATTCTGATCGCCGGTACGATGTTCATCATGTGGCTCGGCGAGAAGATCACGGACAAGGGTATCGGCAACGGTATTTCGCTCATCATCATGATCGGTATCGTGGCCCGTCTTCCGCACGCGCTTCTGGCCGAGGTCAACGCGCGTTTCCAGACGGCTACCGGCAGCGCCATCATGCTGATCCTCGAGCTGGTGCTCCTGTTCCTCGTCTTCATGGCAACGATCGCCCTTGTGCAGGCGGTCCGCAAGGTCCCCGTGCAGTATGCGAAGCGTATCGTGGGTAACAA
Organism: Candidatus Alistipes faecigallinarum; assembly: GCA_019115605.1. Classification (GTDB taxonomy): domain Bacteria; phylum Bacteroidota; class Bacteroidia; order Bacteroidales; family Rikenellaceae; genus Alistipes; species Alistipes faecigallinarum. Next base: position 86,313 of record DXDG01000011.1, on the reverse strand, counting down.
GCAGTATGGAGGCGTACGTCAGTACATCCCGCTGAAGATGAATGCGGCCAACGTGATGCCGATCATCTTCGCACAGGCCCTGATGTTCATTCCGGCCCTGTTCACCAATGCGGCTCCCGGGTTTGCCGCAGCCTTCTCCTCCATGACCGGCTTCTGGTACAACTTTACGCTCGCCGTGCTGGTAATCGCCTTCACCTACTTCTACACCGCGATTATCATCAATCCTCAAATGATGGCCGATGACATGAAGCGCAACGGCGGCTTTATCCCGGGAGTGAAACCGGGCAAGCAGACCGTGAACTACATCGATACCATCATGACGCGCATTACGCTCCCCGGCTCCATCTTCCTTGCCATCGTGGCCATTCTGCCCGCCCTGGCGATGAAGTTCCTGGGCATTCAGCAGGCATTCGCCTACTTCTACGGAGGTACGTCGCTGCTGATCATGGTCGGCGTGGTGCTCGACACTCTCAAGCAGATCGAGAGCTACCTGCTGATGCGTCACTACGACGGTCTGATGAAGACGGGCCGTATCCAGGGACGCCATTAGTCGTTTGACAAAGAGTTCTTAACGCAAGACAATGATCTATCTGAAGACAGACGAGGAGATCGAACTGCTCCGCGAAAACAACATCCTGGTGTCGAAGACGCTCGCCGAAGTGGGCCGCCACATCCGGCCGGGCGTTACGACCAAGGAGTTGGACCGCATTGCCGAGGAGTTTATCCGCGCGCACGGAGCCGTTCCCGCATTCCTCGGGTACGAAGGATATCCCGCTTCGTTGTGTATCTCGGTCAACGAGCAGGTTGTTCACGGTATCCCATCCTCGAAATGCGTTCTCAAGGAGGGCGACATCGTTTCGGTCGATTGCGGTACGTTTATGAAGGGGTTTGTTGGTGATTCGGCATATACGTTTGCCGTGGGAGAGGTTGCCGAGGAAGTACGGCAGCTCATGGAGGTCACCAAAGAGGCTCTTTATAAAGGTACGGCGCAAGCCAAGGCCGGGAATCGCGTAGGCGACATCTCGGCAGCCGTACAGGCATATGCCGAAAGTTTCGGCTATGGCGTGGTGCGCGAGCTGGAGGGACACGGTTTGGGTCGGAAAATGCACGAAGACCCCGGCGTCCCCAATTACGGTGCGCGCGGCAGAGGCCCCCTTCTCAAGGAGGGAATGGTCATCTGCATCGAACCCATGATCAACATGGGGACCAAGGCGGTGGTTTTCGAGCAGGATGGCTGGACGGTCCGCACCCGGGACCGCAAGCCGGCGGCGCACTACGAGTTCGCCGTGGCGGTTCGCAAGTCGGGTCCCGACGTGCTGACGGACTACAGTATCATCGAAGAAGCATTAAAAAATTAAGACTCTATGGCAAAACAGGCTGCTATCGAAAGGGACGGAACGATCATCGAGGCGCTGTCCAACGCGATGTTCCGCGTCGAACTGGACAACGGTCATGTTCTGACGGCCCATATCTCGGGGAAGATGCGCATGCACTACATCAAGATCCTTCCCGGAGATAAAGTGAAAGTGGAGATGACGCCCTACGATCTGACGAAGGGGCGTATATCCTTCCGGTACAAATAACCATTAGATTGCTTGAAAATCATGAAAGTAAAGGCATCCATCAAGAAGAGAAGCGAGGATTGCAAGATTGTGAAGCGTAAGGGCAAGCTCTACGTCATTTGCAAGAAGAATCCCAAGTTCAAAATGCGCCAGGGTTAGTATTAAGGTTAATTAAAGAAGAAAAGATTTCATATGGCACGAATAGTCGGTGTAGATTTACCGAAAAACAAAAGAGGCGAGATCGGCCTGACCTACATTTACGGTATCGGTCGTTCGACGGCTCGCAAGATTCTCGACGCCGCAGGCATCAGCTACGACGTCAAAGTTCAGGACTGGACGGACGACCAGGTGGGCGCCATCCGTTCGCAGATCGCCGAGATGGGCCTGAAGGTCGAGGGCGAATGCCGCTCGATGGTCCAGCTCAACATCAAGCGCTTGATGGATATCGGTTGCTATCGTGGCATCCGTCACCGTCTGGGTCTTCCGGTTCGCGGTCAGTCGACCAAGAACAACGCGCGTACCCGTAAGGGCCGCAAGAAGACGGTAGCAAACAAGAAAAAGGCAACGAAGTAATCTTTAGAGAATTATGGCAAAGAAAACTGGAACTGTTAAGAAGAAGGTTGTTAAGGTCGGCGCCGTGGGCAATGCCTATGTGCACTCCACTTTCAACAATGTGATCATCACCATCACCAACGAGGTGGGCGATGTCATCAGCTGGTCGTCGGCCGGCAAGATGGGTTTCCGTGGTTCGAAGAAGAATACTCCGTACGCCGCACAGACGTCGGCCGCCGATTGCGCCAAGGTTGCCTATGACATGGGCCTGCGCAAGGTGAAGGTTTACGTCAAGGGTCCGGGTGCCGGCCGTGAGTCGGCCGTGCGCACGATCCACGGTGCCGGTATCGAGGTGATGGAGATCATCGACGTTACGCCGCTGCCGCACAACGGATGCCGCGCTCCTAACCGCCGCCGCGTATAGTTTCGGATGCGAAGGTTAAGGAAAAATTACAAAGGTTTTAAAACGTCAAGACAATGGGAAAATACATAGGACCTAAATCGAAAATCGCCCGCAAGTTCGGCGAAGCTATCTATGGTGCGGACAAGGTGCTCGAGAAGCGCAACTTCCCTCCCGGACAGCATGGTCTGGCGCGCAAGCGCAAGAAGGTGTCGGAGTACGGCACGCAGTTGAGCGAGAAGCAGAAGGCGAAGTACACCTACGGTCTGCTCGAGAAGCAGTTCGCCCGCACCTACGAGCAGGCTGCGCGTATGGGCGGTATCACGGGTGAGAACCTGCTGAAGCTGCTCGAGTGCCGTCTGGACAACGTTGTTTACCGCTTGGGTATCGCCCCGACGCGTGCAGCTGCCCGCCAGCTCGTTTCGCACTGCCACATCTGCGTGAACGGCAGCGTCGTGAACATCCCCTCGTATTCGCTCCGTGTGGGCGACGTGGTGTCGGTTCGCGAGAAGTCGAAGAGTCTGGAGGTGATCACGGCATCTCTGGCCGGCTCGTCGAAGAGCCGCTACGCCTGGCTGGAGTGGGACAACGCCACGATGAGTGGCAAGTTCCTGCAGAAGCCCGAGCGTGAGGAGATTCCCGAGAACATCAAGGAGCAGCTCATCGTCGAGTTGTACTCGAAGTAGTAATCAATCAAATTCACAGTTATGGCAATATTAGCATTCCAGAAACCTGAGAAGGTTATAATGCTCGAGTCCACTTCATCGTTCGGAAAGTTCGAGTTCCGACCGCTGGAGCCCGGATTCGGCATGACTGTCGGTAACGCTTTACGTCGTATTCTGCTCTCGTCGCTCGAGGGTTACGCAATCACGACTGTCAAGGTAGCCGGTGTCGATCACGAGTTTGCCGCTATCCCCGGAGTGATGGAGGATATGTTGAATATCATCCTCCGTCTGAAGCAGGTTCGTTTTATCCGCACAGTCGATAATCAGGATGCCGAAAAAGTATCCATTAACGTTGCGGGTGTTACGGAGCTGACTGCCGGATATATCTCGAATTACCTGTCGTTCTTCAAGGTGCTCAACCCCGAGCTGGTGATCTGCCACCTGGCGCCGGGCACCAAGATGCAGATGACGCTCACGATCGGCAAGGGCCGGGGATATGTTCCCGCCGAGGAGAACACTCCTGCCGACTGTGAGTTCGGAACCCTCCCGATCGACTCGATCTTCACGCCGATCAAGAACGTGAAGTACTCGATCGAGAACTACCGTGTCGAGCAGAAGACCGACTACGAGAAGTTGAATTTGGAAATTACTACCGACGGGTCGATTCACCCCAAGGAGGCTCTGAAGGAGGCCGCGAAGATCCTTATCCAGCACTTCATGCTCTTCTCCGACGAGAAGATCACCGTAAACATGGAGGACACGAACGGCGCCGAGGAGTTCGACGAGGATGTGCTCCACATGCGTCAGCTGCTGAAGACCAAGCTCTCGGACCAGGATTTGAGCGTGCGTGCGCTCAACTGTCTGAAGGCGGCCGACGTGGATACGGTGGGCGATCTGGTGAAGCTCAACCGCAACGACCTGCTGAAGTTCCGCAACTTCGGCAAGAAGTCGCTCACGGAGCTCGACGAGCTGCTGGCCTCCCTGAACCTGAAGTTCGGTATGGACGTATCAATCTACAAACTTGACAAAGACTAATTTATGAGACACAATAAGAATTTCAACCACCTCGGCCGTCAGGCGGGACACCGCAAGTCGATGCTTTCGAACATGGCCTCGTCGCTGATTCTGCACAAGCGCATCGAGACGACGCTCGCCAAGGCCAAGGCCGTACGCATGTTCGTGGAGCCTCTGGTAACCAAGTCGAAGGAGGACACGACCCACTCGCGCCGCGTCGTATTTTCGTACCTGAAGCAGAAGGAGGCCGTAACGGAGCTCTTCCGCACGATCGCTCCGAAGATCGCCGAGCGTCCGGGAGGTTACACCCGCATTCTGAAGACGGGCTTCCGTCAGGGTGATGCCGCCGAGATGTGCATCATCGAGTTCGTGGACTTCAACGAGGCCTACACGCTGGGCATCACGCCGGCTGCCACCGGTGAGGCGAAGCCCAAGACGCGCCGCTCGCGCAAGTCGGCTGCCAAGAAGACGGACGCCGTCGAGGAGGCTACCGTCGTAGAGGGCGAGACGAAGAAGGCTCCGGCCAAGAAGGCCGCTGCTCCGAAGGCTCCGAAGGCCACGGCTGCCAAGACGGCTGCTCCGAAGGCCGCCAAGAAGACCAACGTGGGCAAGAAGATGTAATTTCCGCCGTTGCGGCGGGGCGTGTGAAGGAGGAGCCGGATGCAAGTTCCGTGCTCTGTCCCGTAGGATCACCCCGGGAGCCGCAACGCGATCGAAAATCTCCGGAAGGAGGGCAGACGATGCCTCCTTCCGGAGATTTTTATTTCCCGGCCTGCATCCGCTTGCGGGACTTGACGGCGGATGCGGAGCCTCTCCGTACCCCCGTTCCCGGGCCGAAAGGGCCGTCCGAAAGAAAAAAATGCGGGAAAATTGCCGATTTTAGATTCCCTTCAGAATCGAGCCCGATCTTTGTATCGTCAAACAACACGAAACAAAGTCAAACCTGAAAATTAAAAAATGACGATTATGAAAAAGATTCTTGTAGCAGCCGCCCTTCTTTTTGCCGGTATGACCACGACCTTCGCCGCCGACCGCGAGCGCCCCACGACGGTGGACAAACTCCCCGCCGCCGCACAACAGTTCCTCGATACGCATTTCAAGGGGCTGACCGTAGCCTATGCCGTCGAGGATCCGAAGATCATCGGTTCGGAGTACGAAGTGGTCTATACGGACCGTACGCAGGTCGATTTCGAGAACAACGGCGAGTGGTCCTCCGTCGAGCGGAAGTATGAGGCCGTTCCTGCGGCCATCGTTCCCGAGCAGATCCGCAACTATCTGGCCGGCAGCAGCTACCCGAACGCCTACATCACGAAGATTGACCGCGACAAGTACGCGTGGGAGGTGGAGCTTTCGAACGGCCTGGAGATCAAGTTCGACCGTCAGTTCCGCGTGGTCGAGATCGACGACTGATCGGCGGAATTAAGGCCCCGCAGGAAAGTGTCCGGCTGCCCGATGCGGCCGGACCTCTTTTTTTGTCTGCGCCCGTCTGTGCCCGTCTGTGCCCGTCTGTGCCTGTCTGCGGTCCGCAGGTGTCCGCAGGTGTCCGCCGGCTCTTCCGACGTCGCAAAAAACGCCTTCCGCGCGGTTGCGGAAGGCGTTTTGGATTTCGGGGCCCGGAGCCCCGCGAAATGGCTTCGGGACCGGATTACTTGGCGAATCCCTTGCCGATGGCGAGGAAGTCCCCGGCCTTCAGGGAGGCACCGCCGATCAGACCGCCGTCCACATCCTCCTTGGCGAAGATCTCGGCAGCGTTCGAGGGCTTGCACGAACCGCCGTAGAGGATCGGGCACTCGGCAGCTGCGGCACCGAACTTGTCGGCGAGCACCTTGCGGATGTAGGCGTGGATCTCCTGTGCCTGGTCGGCCGTAGCGGTCTTGCCCGTACCGATGGCCCATACGGGCTCATAGGCGATGACAAGATTCTTGAACTGCTCCTCGGTGAGGTTGTAGACGACCTCCTCGATCTGGGCCTTCACCACGTCGAAGTGCTTGCCGGCCTCGCGCTCCTCGAGGTTCTCACCCACGCAGTAGATCGGGGTGAGGTTGTTGGCATAGGCCTGCTCCATCTTCTTGTTGAGCGTAGCGGAGGTCTCGCCGTAGTACTGGCGGCGCTCCGAATGGCCGAGGATCACATACTTGCAACCCAGGGCGGCAATCATCGAGGCTGCGACCTCACCCGTGTAGGCACCCTTGGCCTCGGCGGCGCAGTTCTGGGCACCCAGAGCGACGTCCGAACCATTCAGGGCCTCGGCGACCATCGCCAGGTGGGTGAACGGCGGGCAGACGATGAAGTTCACGCACGAGCATACCTCGCCGCGTCCTGCTACGACGCCCTTTGCCAGTTCGACTCCTTCGGCAGGAAGCGTATTCATCTTCCAGTTGCCGGCAACGATTTTCTTTCTCATAGCTGTTTTACTTTATGTAGATTGAGTTTTCCTTCCATTTCAATTCTTTTGCCTCCGGGAAAACCGTATCCTTCTTCTCGGGGCCTCCCGCTGCGGGGCCGGAATCTCCGGCTTCTCCCGCCTCGGGTCGGGATCAGGCGGGTTCGCACCACGCCTTGACCTCCTCGATCGAGGGGGCCTTCAGCCCGAGCTTGTTTTTCTTGTTGAAGCCGCACAGGTCGTTGAAGAACTTGCCCGGCGAGAGTTTGCGCAGCGAGTCGACCGTCAGATAGCCCATCTTCTGGATCACGGGCACCCACTCCTCGGGAACGCCGATAGCCGTGTAGGCCTCGACGGGATCGGCCACGGCCTTCTTCTCGGGACGCATCTGCGGGAAGAACAAAATGTCCTGGATCGAGCTCTGGCCCGTCATGAACATGACCAGGCGGTCGATACCCATACCCATGCCCGAGCAGGTCGGCATGCCGTACTCCAGGGCGCGGACGAAGTCCATGTCGATGAACATCGCCTCGTCGTCGCCCTTCTCCGAGAGGCGCAGCTGCTCCTGGAAACGCTCCAGCTGGTCGATCGGGTCGTTCAGCTCCGAGTAGGCGTTGCAGAGCTCCTTGCCGTTGACGAACAACTCGAAACGCTCCGTAAGATCCCGGTTGTCGCGGTGGCGCTTGCACAGGGGCGACATCTCGATGGGGTAGTCGCAGACGAACGTCGGCTGGATGAGGTCGCCCTCACAGTACTGGCCGAAGATGGCGTCGATGAGTTTGCCCTTGCCCATCGTGTCGTCGATCTCGACATTCAGGCGCTTGCAGGCCTCGCGCAGCTGCTTCTCCGTCTGTCCCGTGATGTCGTAGCCGGTCTTCTCGCGGATGGCGTCGGTCATCGTCAGGCGGCGGAACGGCGCCTTGAACGAGATCGTGCGGCCGTCGATCTCGATCTCCGTGGAGCCGTTCACGGCCGTCGAGATACACTCGAGCAGTTGCTCGGTGAACTCCATCATCCAGCGGTAGTCCTTGTAGGCGACGTAGATCTCCATGCAGGTGAACTCGGGGTTGTGCGTGCGGTCCATGCCTTCGTTGCGGAAGTTCTTGCCCAGCTCGTAGACGCCGTCGAAACCGCCGACGATGAGCTTCTTGAGGTAGAGCTCCGTGGCGATGCGCAGGTAGAGATCGATATCGAGCGAGTTGTGGTGCGTAATGAAGGGACGTGCCGAGGCACCGCCCGGAATGGGCTGCAGAATCGGTGTCTCGACTTCGACGTAGCCCCTCGCATCGAAGAAGGCGCGCATCGTCGAGATGATCTTGGTCCGTTTGAGGAAGACCTCCTTGACCTGCGGATTGACGATCAGGTCGAGGTAGCGCTGGCGGTAGCGGATCTCGGGGTCGGTGAGGGCGTCGAACGTCTTGCCGTCCTTCTCCTTGACGACGGGCAGCGGACGGATCGACTTCGAGAGCACGGTGAAGCGCTTGCAGTGTACCGACAGCTCGCCGCTGTTGGTGCGGAAGGCGAAGCCCTCGACGCCGACGATGTCGCCGATGTCGAGCAGCTTCTTGAAGACCGTGTTGTAGAGCGTCGGATCCCCTTCGGGGCAGATGTCGTCGCGGCGGATGTAGACCTGGATGCGGCCCGTGTGGTCCTGCAGCTCGAAGAACGAGGCGCTGCCCATGATGCGGCGCGACATGATGCGTCCGGCGATGCGGACATCCTGATAGTTGTGCTTTTCGTCGTCGTAGTTTTCGGCGATTTCACGTGCCGTGGCCGTTACCTCGTAACGGGCGGCGGGGTAGGGGTCGATGCCCAGATCGCGCAGCGCCTGAAGCGACTGTCGGCGCAGCTGTTCCTGTTCGCTGAGTTCGATTGTCATATGTTTTGCTGTTTGTATTTCTTTCATCGGGTTTATCCCCGCAAAAATAGGAAAAAATGCGGAAACACGCAATTATTCACCCCGGGAGCCGCGGCGGGTGAGGCGCTGCCGCAGGGCATCGGCTCCCCAGCCCAGCAGGGCACCGAGTGCGGCGCCCCAGAGGATGTCCGCGGGGAAGTGCTTCGCCAGGTAGATGCGCGAGTAGCAGATCGCCGCGGCGCAGAGCACCATCAGGAGGGTAAACCACCGGCGGCGGATCGTCCGGATGGCCAGCAGACTCATCGCCACGATCGTTGCGGCGTGGGCCGAGACGGTGCCGAAGCGGCCGCTGACGGCCTCCACAGGGACATGTACGGTCCACTCGGAGGTGTATCCCGCGGCCGCAAGGGCGTCGGGTGCCATGCGGCGCAGCGTGCGCAGCGAGTCGGGCGAGATGTCGAGCCCTTCGAGCTCGGGGGTGAACATCGGGCGCCAGCGGGGCGTGATTCCCGGGAAGAGGTCGCCCAGCAGGCCGCTGTGCTTGAAGATTCCGGCCACCATGTCGGCCACACCCAGGGCGGCAGCCACGAGCAGCAGGAAGAGCAGCGTCCCGCGCCACCCTTCGCGGCGCCAGACGAGCCAGAGGATCAGCGCGTAGAGCGGGATCCACATCGCCACGCCCGACAGCATGAGCATCAGGCGGTCGCACAGGGGGCCGCCGTCGAAGTTGAGCGCCAGAAAGAGGTTGTGGTCGAGGTCTTGCATCGGCGTGTTAGAACTGGAAGTAGATGAAGGGCTGGATATCGCTCGACTTGATCTGCATGACGCACCAGATCATCGCCGCGGCCATGAGGATCTGCAGCACGAGCGGCGCATAGGTTACCAGGCGCTGCGCCGTGGCATCGACGCGCGCCGGGAGCAGGTGCAGGAGGTATCCCGCCGCGATGAGCGCGAAGACCCCCGCATAGCCGGAGATGACCTGCGGGATCATCGCCGCATGGAAGTTGTGGAAGATCTGGTGCAGCATGAGCCCGACGGTCTGCATCGACTCGGCGCGGAACATGAGCCATCCGAAGCATACGAGGTGGAACGTAAGCAGCATGCCCAGTATGCGGCTCCAGCCGTGCATCTGGGCGCCTGTTGCCTTGGCGCCCGGGACGACGCGGAGCCACACCTTGTGCAGGGCGAGGGCCGCGCCGTGGAGCGCGCCCCAGAGGATGAAGCGCACGGCGGCGCCGTGCCACAGTCCGCCGAGGAGCATCGTCAGCAGCAGGTTGACGTAGGTGCGCAGGCGTCCCTTGCGGTTGCCGCCCAGCGAGATGTAGAGGTAGTCGCGCAGCCACGACGAGAGCGAGATGTGCCAGCGGCGCCAGAACTCGGTGATCGTGGCCGACTTGTAGGGGGCGTCGAAGTTCTTCGGGAAGCGGAATCCCAGCAGCAGGGCGATGCCGATGGCCATGTCCGAGTAGCCCGAGAAGTCGCAGTAGATCTGCAGGGCGTATCCGTAGATGCCCGCCAGGCATTCGAATCCCGAGTAGAGGAGCGGCTCGTCGAAGATGCGGTCCACGAAGTTGAGCGAGATGTAGTCCGAGATGATCGCCTTCTTGAACAGACCCGTGAGGATCAGGAAGACGCCCGTGCCGAACATCTCGCGGGTTACGACGACGGGATTCTGCCGGATCTGCGGGATGAAGTCGCGGGCGCGGACGATGGGTCCGGCGACGAGCTGCGGGAAGAACGAGAGGTAGAAGAGGTAGTCGAACCAGTTCGTGAGGGGCTGCAGCTGGCGGCGGTAGACGTCGATCGTGTAGCTCATCGACTGGAAGACGAAGAACGAGATGCCGACCGGCAGGAAGATGTTCCGGAACTGGAGGAATCCCTGCCCGAACATCTGGTTGGCGATCTCGATCAGGAAGTTCGTGTACTTGAAGTAGCCGAGCATGCCGAGGTTCACCGCGACGCTCAACGCTACGAGCCAGCGGCGGCCGGCCCGGCTTTCGGTGCGGGCCATGACGCGGGCGATGAGGAAGTCGCTCGTGGCGGTGAAGATCAGCAGCAGGAAGTAGATCCCGCTCGACTTGTAGTAGAAGTAGAGCGAGAAGAGGATGACGTAGATGATGCGGGCCATCGGCGCCCGGCGGAACATGCCGTACAGGAGCAGGAATCCCGCGAAGAGAAACAGGAAGAGCCCGCTGCTGAAGATCAGCGGCGACGAGGCGTCGTAGGAGAGCAGCGCCAGCAGCTTCTCCGGAAGGGCTTCCACCGTGGGCATGGTCATCTGCGGGGCTCTTTAAGGGTTTCGAGGCGGGGTTTCGTCAGCAGCCGGCGCTCGATGCGGCGGCGCTGCTGCGGCGTGAGGATCCCTTTGCCGAGTTCGATGCGCAGCTCCTCGGCCTTGCGCTGCGAGGCATGCCGGGCCGTAAAGTCGTTCAGGGCATCGACCAGCGCCCGGGCGATGCGGCGTCCTCCCTCGTAGTTGATGTGGGTGAAGTCCTTGCCGGCCCAGCCGTTCTGCACGAAGCGCTCCATGCCGCCCTGCGCGCGCATCGCCTCGCTCGTGGGCCAGAAGGCGGCACCCGCGTTCCGGGCCGCGCGGCGCTGGTATTCGGTCATGCGGGGGACGGCGTCCATCGGCTCGAAGCCCCGGTCGGTCTTCACCGAGCGGTCGCTGACGCCGAGGATCAGCACGGCGGCCTTCGGGAAGCACTGCCGGACGTAGGCGACCATCTTCTCGATCTGCCGCGCGTAGCCCGAGTAGTCGAGCACGCCGGCCTGCATGATGTTGAGTCCGTACTGGAGAATCACCAGGTCGTAGTCCACCAGGGCGTCGATCTGGGCATTGACCGAGGGGTTGGTCCAGAACATCGCCTGTCCGTTGTTGCTGCGGATCGAGTAGTTGTCCACGACGATGCCCGCATCGCCTTCGAAGAGGGCTCCGTAGCCCGTGAAGTCCTCCGCCCCGGAGAGCACTCTGAAGGTCAGGGCGTGCAAGTGCGGCGCGCGGACGACGATGCGCCGTACGGCGGCATCGCCCGCAATGTCGAACGTGCGGCGTGCCGTGTCATTGACGATAAGCTCGATGCGGCTGTCGCGCGGCGAGCGGAAGAGCACCTGGGCCGCGCGGCACGAGTCGAGCCGCTGCCGGGCGTCGGTCTGCTCCCAGCGGGTCGAGGCGCCGTCGGAGGGCTGGCAGACCCATCCCGAGACGTAGAAGTTCTCGCGCTGGTTCTCGGGAGCCCGCTTGCGCTGCATGATGTTGTAGGAGTTCCAGCCCTTGGACTGCGTGGAGATGGTGCGGCGGAATCCCGTCAGCGGCGAGGCCATCGGGGCGAATCCCGGTCCGCCGCCGCCGTAGAGGATCTGCAGCTGTTCGCGCAGGTCGGCCGTGAGGATGTCGCCCTCGACGAACGAGTCGCCGAAGAAGGCGATGCGTACGGGACGCCGTGCCCGAAGCAGCGTGTCGCAGAATACCCGCATGCCCCGGAGCCCCGTCGTATCGAAATCCTCGATCGGGGTGAGCGTATCCGTTAGCCGCTTCGGTGGGCGGTGTGCGGACCGGTGGGGCGGCCGGTCGCGGCGGAGCGTGTCGCCCTCATGCCGGAGGTCCCACTCGAAGGAGATCTGCACGGGCGGCGGCGTGGTGTCGGCCACGATGCGCTCGGCCACCTGTTCGAGGTCGATCCGGAACTCCTCCTCGTCAAAGGTCGTCGGTGTGGCGGCCTCGGCTCCGGCGGCTTCGGCATCGTCGAAGTCGATCAGGTCCGAGAGGATATTGGCCCGGCGGAGCTTGATGCCGCCGAGCGTCCGGGGAGGTATGAAGCTGACGGCCACGAGCACTGCAATGAGTGCCGTAACCGCCAGCCAGGCCGTTCGGGTGTAGTCTTTTTCGGGCGTGTCCATCCGGAGCGTTTAGTCGCGGCGGCCTCCGAGGATCAGCAGCACATAGTAGAGCACCGAGGCTACGGCGCTCAGGGCGGCTACCAGATAGGTGCGTGCGGCCCACGAGAGGGCTTCACGGGCCTGTGAGAGCTGGGCTTCGCCCATCGTGCGGCTCACCTGCAGCCACTCCAGGGCGCGGGCCGAGGCGTTGTACTCCACCGGCAGGGTGATGAGCGAGAAGAGCGCCGAGACGGCGATCATGCCGACACCGATCCAGCAGAGCAGTTCGTTGCGCGTCGTGGCGAGGATCACCAGGCCGAGCATGATGACCCACATGGCCGACGAGGAGGCGAACTGCACGACGGGCACCAGCTGCGAGCGCAGGGCCAGCGGGGCGTATCCCCGGGCGTGCTGCACGGCATGGCCGCACTCGTGGGCGGCGACGGCCGCGGCGGCGACGCTCGTCGAGGAGTAGACCGAATCGCTCAGATTGACGGTCATCGTCTGCGGGTTGAAGTGGTCGGTGAGGTGCCCGCCGACGTGGGTTACCTTCACGTTGTGGATGTTGTTGTCGCGCAGCATCTTCTCGGCCACCTCGGCGCCCGTGAGGCCGCCGGGGAACTGTACCTTCGAATACTTCTTGAACACCGACTGCAGGCGTGCCTGCACGATGTAGCCGATGACGCCGATGGCGATGATGAGGAAGAACATGCCGGTCGTGGCGGCCGAGTAGTGGCTGGCCGCCGTATCGGCGTAGTATCCCGCCTGAAGCAGGGAGATCATGGGTTGTAACATGGTTTGTACGTTTTTTCGTTTCTGTTTCCGGTCCCGCGGGGCCGGCCGTCGTCGGCGCCGGCCTACTTTTTCCGGCAGGTGTAGTAGGCCCCGGCCTGCTGTGCCGGCATCAGTACCATATCATTAACGTTCATGTGCGCCGGTAATTGTGCGACCCAGGCGATGGCTTCGGCAATATCGTCGCCGGTGAGGGGCTCCACCCCCTCGTAAACCCGGTCGGCGGCCGCCCGGTCGCCGTGGAAACGCACCACGGAGAACTCGGTTTCGACCATGCCGGGGCGGATCTCCGTCACCTTGATGCCCGCGGCAAGCAGATCGGCGCGCATCGCCTGCGAGATGGCGTGCACGGCGTGCTTCGAGGCGCAGTAGACGGCGCCGTTCTCGTAGGGCTCCGTGCCGGCGATCGAGCCGATGTTGAAGATATGCCCGCTGCCCGCGGCGACCATCTTCGCCGAGACGACGCGCGTAACGTAGAGCAGCCCCTTGACGTTCGTGTCGATCATGGCGTCCCAGTCGCGCGTGTCGCCGCAGTCGATATGTTCGAGTCCGGCGGCCAGCCCGGCGTTGTTCACCAGCAGGTCGATGCGCTCGAGGGGCTCCAGCGCCCGGCGCACCTCCTCCTCGCTGCGGACATCGAAGCAGAGGGTCGTGCAGTGCCCTCCGGCCGCCTCGATCTCCCGGCGCAGCGTCTCCAGCCGCTCGGCGCGGCGTCCCGTGGCCGTAATGGCGTAGCCTTCACGGGCGAGACGGAGCGCCGTGGCGCGTCCGATGCCCGAGGTGGCTCCCGTAACAAGTGCCTGTTTCATCATGCGATATCACAAAAAACGGTTCTTTCGGGCAAAAATACGAAATTATGTGTTACTTTGCATAAATTTTCAGACAAAAACACCCGCCGTGAACCTTCCGCTTTTCCTCGCCCGCCGCATGGCCCGACCCTCGCCGGAGAACTGTCCCGGCGTGATGGAGCGCATCGCCGTCGTCTCGGTGGCGCTGGGCATTGCCGTGATGATCCTCGCCCTGGCGGTCATCCTGGGCTTCAAGCGCGAGGTCTCGGAGCGCATGGCGGGCTTCGCCGCCCACGTTACGGTTACGGATCTGCGGGGCGTCGGGTCGCTCGATGCCGAGCCCGTCGTGCGGAGTGCGCACGTCGAGGAGCTGATCCGCGCGGCAGGCCCTGTCGTGTCGGTGGCGCCCTACGCCCTGCGGGGCGGCATCATCCGGACGGACGAGGCCGTGCAGGGGGTGGTGCTCAAGGGGGTCGATACGGCTTACGACCGGTCGCTCTTCGAACGGTGGCTCGTCGAGGGAACGCTGCCGTGCGTGGGCGACTCGATCCGCACGAAGGACGTGCTGCTGTCGCGGACGCTGGCCCGGGGGCTGCGCCTCGGCGTGGGCGACCGCATCGAGATGCTCTTCGTCGAACCCGGGGAGCTGCCGCGCCGCGACCGCTTCAAGATTTCGGGGATCTACGCCTCGGGGATGGACGACATCGAGGAGGCGATCCTGCTCACCGACCTAAGGAACGTGCAGCGCCTGGCCGACTGGCGGCCGGAGCAGATCTCGGGATACGAGATACTGCTTGCCGACGTTGCCGATGCGGAGCCGTATGCCGCGGCGCTGAACGTAACGCTCTTCTACGACGAGTCGGACGACACGCGCAACCTGGTGGCTTCGAGCGTTATGGAGCGCTATCCCAATATCTTCGACTGGCTCAAGGCCCACGACGTGAACGGCGTGGTCATCGTCGTCATCATGCTCGTGGTGGCCTTCTTCAACATGGCCGCGGCGCTGATGACACTCGTCCTCGAGCAGACGCGGACGATCGGCCTGCTGAAGGCCCTCGGCATGGCCAACGGCCCGCTGCGGCGGGTCTTCCTCTGGCGGGCCGCGTTCGTCACGTTGCGCGGGCTGGCGTGGGGCAATGCCGTGGGGCTGGGGCTCTGCCTGCTGCAGCGAACGACGCACCTGGTGCACCTCGATGCGGAGGGATACCTCCTTTCGGCGGTTCCCGTTGCGCTGGACTGGGGCTGGTGGCTGCTGCTCAATGCGGGATTCACGGCGGCGATCGTCGCGCTGCTCGTCATCCCGGCCTGCGTCGTCTCGGCCGTAAAGCCCGAGGAGGCGATCCGTTACGAATAAACTTCCGATCCATGAAACCCTACCATACCGATCAGACCAAAAAGGAGGAGGTGCACGAGATGTTCAACCGCATCGCACCCCGATACGATTTGCTGAACCATACGCTGTCGATGAACATCGACCGCCTGTGGCGCCGCCATGTGGTGCGCGAGGTGCAGCGTGCGGCGCCGACGCGGATTCTCGACGTGGCGACCGGCACGGGCGACCTGGCGATCGCCCTGGCACAGCACATTCCCGGAGCGCAGGTGCGTGCCGTGGATCTCTCGGAGGAGATGCTCGCCGTGGCCCGGCGGAAGGTCGAGGCCCGGGGGCTCGATACGCGCATTGTCCTCGACTGCGGCGATGCGGAGCACCTCGAGGCGGCCGACGCCTCGGTCGATGTGGCGACCGTGGCCTTCGGAGTCCGGAACTTCGGGGATCTCGAAGCGGGGCTCCGCGAACTGGGCCGCGTGGTGCGTCCCGGCGGGCGGGTCGTGATTCTCGAGTTCTCGCGTCCCCGGGTCCGCTGGTTCCGGAGGCTCTACGAATTCTACTCCTACCGCATCCTGCCGCGTATCGGCGGGGCGATCTCCCGCGACCGGCGCGCCTACGAGTACCTCCCGGCATCGGTCGGGGAGTTCCCGGCGCCCGACGTCTTCCTCGGGATGCTCGAACGGGCCGGATTCCGCAACTGCCGGGCCCGGAGCCAGAGCTTCGGCATTGCTCATATCTATATAGGTGAACGCTGACCCATGATCCGCTGCGACAACCGCCCCGCCACGAAGATGACGTCCCGGCAACGGCTGCTGCCGGGCATGCTCCGCCGTGTGCGGAGGCTGCTCCCCGGGGCGGTCTGCCTCGTGCTGCTGCTGGCGGTGTCGGGCTGCCGCCCCTCGATGACCGGGCCGCGGCAGGGAGTCTGGATCGAGTCGGTCGAGCGCCTCGTGCGGCGCGGTTCGGTCGGCCTCGAACTCGACCTGACGCTGCGCAACGACACGAAGCACGTCCTGAAGATCCGGCGTGCGGAGCTGGACATCTACTATGCCGGGGCCCGTGTGGGAACGCTGCGGCTGTGCGATCCGCTGCGCCTCGAACGCCGCGCGTCGACCGCGGCCGCAACCCGCTGGCGGATGGAGTCGCGCGATCCCATGGCGCTCTACGTCCTCGAACGCCGCATCCGCGGGGAGGAGTGGTCGCAGATTGTCCTCTCCTGGCGGCTGCGGGGCCGCGCCGGGATGGTGCCCGTGAAAATTTCGGGGGAGATGCTCTCCGTCTCGGATTTTTTGAATACCTTTGACCTGTCGCTCGACGACCTTCGTAACTCGATCAAGATGTTGGAATGATGCGCAGAATTCTCTTGCTTACCCTGCTGTTTTCGGCTGTGGCGGTCGCCGGGGCGACGGCCCAGACGCTCGAAACCTTCAAACGCCGCCTGGCCGTGCCCGAATCGCAGCCGGGCCGCTCCTTCGAGCCGGTTCGTGTCATTGCCGAGGAGTATGGTGATGCGGCCCGCGCCGTCGCCGAGGCGTCGCGTGCCGAGCAGCGCGACCGGGTCTCCGGATACCGCGTCTGCATCTTCTCGGACAACGGCCCCGAAGCGCGCGAAGGGGCCTTTGCCGCCATGAAACTCTTCTCGGAGACCTATCCGGGTGTCAAGGCCTACATGGGATACGACGTTCCCTATTTCAAGGTTTCGGTCGGTAACTGCCTGACGACCGAGGAGGCGATCATCCTCAAGGAGCGGGTCTCCGCCACCTTTCCTAAAGCCTTTGTAAAGAGCGAAGAACTCTCGATCGGGGATTTTGTGAAATAGAATAAAAAAATTTTGTAAAATTTATTCGAAATATATATATTTGAGGCGTCTAAAAACCCTTAAGTACTATGAAGAAGATCTTTACTTTTGTTGTGGTTCTGATGGCTGCTGCAATGGTTAGCTGCTGCGGCAATGCCAATTCGAAGGCCGCCGCTGAAGGCGAGGCCACCGAGACGACGGCTGTAGAGGCTGCTGCCGCTCCTGCCGCCGCATGTGATTCGACCGCTTGCGAGAACTGCGATTCGACGGCTTGCGAGAAGGCTGCTGCCGAGGTTGCTCCCGCTGCCGAGGCCACGAAGTAGGCTCCGGTCCTCTACCAAACGCTTGTCCCCTCCCTCGCAGGAAGGGATTTTTTTTGTGCCGTTGTTGCCGGGCCTCCGGTTGTGCGCGGTTGCGGCGAACGGTCCCGGGTCGGCCGACAGTCTTCGTATTGATTGCAAGGGTCCCGGCGGTTTTTCCGCCGGGACTTTTGCATTGTTGCCCCTGCAGCACCCTCTGCCCATGAAACATGGTTGCCGCGGTCTCGATTTGTCTGGCCGGAGCCGTCTGTCAGGAAAGCACTGTCTCCGGTCAGGACCGGTGCTTTGATCCTGAAAAAAATTGCGCTTGCCGTATAGTTTTTCGGGCAGTTGTCTGTCTAATAGGTAAACGAAGTGAAGATGAACACAAAAGAACAACGATTCTCCAAACTGGTCAAAGAGCATGAACAGACGATATACGCAGTCTGCTACATGTTCTCCCGCGATGCCGGGGATGTGGATGATTTGCATCAGGAGATTCTTCTGCGGCTTTGGCAGGGATACGATGGGTTTGAGGGTCGCAGCGATATAAAGACGTGGATTTACCGTGTGGCGCTGAACTACTGCATCAACTTCCGCGACAAACGCAGGCGCGAGCAGACCCGGCGTATGACGGTGAGGGGATCGGATAGCTCCGACAGCGACCTCGAGAAACGAATGCAGATCAAACAGCTCTATCAGCGAATCAATAAGTTGGGACTTGTTGACCGAAGCGTCATCTTGTTGTGGCTCGAAGGCCTGAGCTATGAGGAGATAGGCGAAATCCTGGGTATCTCGGTCAAGAATGTCTCTTTCAAGTTGGTCCGCATCAAGGAGCGGCTAAAAAATGATTAACCACTAAAAAGTATGCATATGGAACGCAACATGGGACAAGAACTTGAAGCGTTGAAAGCCGATTACAAGGCGCTCAAAGCGCAGATGAAGCAGCAGGAGCGTTTGAACGAACGTTTTTTCAGGGCGGCGCGACACCGCCCGGTGCAGGCCGTGAGCAAGGAGATCCGGAATCGCATGATACTCGATGTGTTGACCCTGCCCATAATCTGGATTATCTGTATCACCACCCGCTGGCCGCCGCTGTTCGGTGTGCTGGTATCGCTGTGGACGATTACCGATTTCGCCGCCACGGTCTGGATCAACCGGAAACTGGGCATGGACCATCTGCTTGACGGCGATATGCGGACGGTTGCCCGCGCCATAACCTCCTACCGCCGCTTCTATCGCCGGGCCCTGGCCGTCAGCATCATTCCCTGCATCGCAATGATCGCCTATATCTTCATGGAGCTTCTCGCACGCATCGCCAACTCGGCAAACCGCAACCTCATCATCGCGATCGGCATTGCCTACACGCTTGTCGCCGTCGTGATCACATGGCTGCAATACCGTCGCCATACGAGGGCCTGCGATGAACTGCTCAACGAGTTCGAAGAGTAGCCCGCATCGAGCCGAACCGCGAGGTTCGGCTTTTTGATTGTTTTGCGGAGAGCGGGATTCGAAGGGCAATGCCCTTGCGAGGCTGCCATTGAGAATCATACGCAATCAGCCACACAGCCCGTTGGTATTTTTGCGGACTGCGGACGAAATCCGTTTCGGGCGGGCCGTCCGCAAAAAACGAAAACGACAGATTGCAAATCTGTCGTTTTGTCCTCAACCGTCTTTCTTGGCGGAGAGAAGGGGATTCGAACCCCTGAAACACTTTTGATGTTTACTCGCTTTCCAGGCGGGCCAGTTCAACCACTCCTGCATCTCTCCGAAAACGCCCCAAAAGTACATATAATTTCCTGATTCTGCAAATGCCGGCGGCTTTTTTCCGGATCGGGGCCGTGTCCCCGCCTTCTGCCGGCTGCATTCGGCGGCGCTTTCGGACCCGGCGGACCCGGCCGCCGCAAGGCGGACGGCAAGACGGCGCGGTCGGCATAAGGTCTTTCAGGAAGGGCGGGATTGAATTTTTAAAATATTTCAAAACGAGGGTTTCGAAAACGAACCGGTTCCCTGCGGTTTGTCCCGAATGAAGGGCGCCGGTTGCTTGTCGCGCCGTGTCGGAATCATGGGGTCCGAATGGCAAAACCGGCGTGTCGCGCAATTCGGCCGTTGTAGATTTTCTCTTTCAAATTTGCATAATTCTTTGGTTTTAATGAAAAAAATGTTATATTTGGAGTATGGATTCATGCTCTTGTTTTATTTTTACGATCCATGGTAGTTTGCGTCTTTTAAATTAGAAACTATGGTCGGGATCGTAATAAAAAAAGGACAACGATCCGAATGGAACTAAAAAACGGAAAATTTTTCATGTCCAACCAAAACCTAATTATTTATGTGGAATTTTACAAAAAGAGCACTCTTCAGTTGCGTTGCTTTTTTAATGGCGGCGTTCGCAGTGGAGTCTGCTTCCGCGCTGCGTGCGTATGCACAGGACGCGGGGAATGGAACCCTTGAGGGAGTTGTTAAGGATGCTTCGGGTCCGCTGCTCGGTGCTACGGTTGTCGTGAAGAACACGACGCGCGGAACAACGACCGACCTGGACGGCGTGTTCCGGCTCGACAATCTGAAGAACGGCGAGGTGCTGCAGGTTACCTACGTGGGTTATGATCCCTACGAGGTGGTCTACGCCGGACAGACCTTCCTCGAGGTGCTGCTCAAGGAGACGGCCAATCAGCTCAACGCCGTGGTCGTAACGGCCATGGGTATCGAGCGCCAGTCGAAGACGCTGACCTATGCCGCCGAGACGGTCGGCGGAGACGAGGTGGCCGACATCAAGTCGATCAACATGATCAACTCGCTGCAGGGCAAGTCGGCCGGTCTGCAGATCACCCCGAACTCGACCGGCGCCGGAGGCTCCTCGAAGATCCTCTTCCGCGGCAACAAGTCGATCAACGGCTCGAACCAGCCGCTGGTGGTCGTGGACGGCGTGCCCCTGATGATGAACACCACCTCCGACCAGGTGAAGAGCAACTACGGCGGCGAGCGTGACGGCGGCGACGCCCTGTCGACGATCAATCCCGACGACATTGCCTCGATCTCGCTGCTGAAGGGCGCTTCGGCCGCTGCGCTCTACGGAGCCGTGGCTGCCAACGGTGCCATCATGATTACCACGAAGTCGGCTTCGGCCGGCCGCATCTCGGTGAACGTGTCGAGCAACACGACCATCGAGACCCCGATCTCGCTGCCCGAGTTCCAGACGACCTACGGATCGAGCGACAAGACCTACAGCTGGGGTCCGAAGCTCTCGTCGAAGGCTCCGAACTATGCCAAGGAGTTCTACCAGACGGGCTGGACGACCAACAACTCGGTTTCGATCAGCGGCGGTGCCGAGAACCTGCGCGCCTACTTCTCCTACGGCAACGTTTCGTCGGGAGGCATCGTTCCCGAGAACGAATATGCGCAGCATACGCTCAACTCGAAGGTGGGCTTCGACCTGTTCAACGACCACGTGAAGGTCGATTTCTCGGCCAAGTACGTCAACCAGCATGTGACCAACCAGCCGGCAGCCGGTTTCCTGTACAATCCGCTGACGGGTGCCTACCTCTTCCCGCGCGGCGAGGACTGGAACTACTACAAGGACAACTTCGAGATCTATGACGCCTCGCTCAACGCCAACATCCACAACTGGGTGAACACGTCGCTCGAGCAGTTCGACAACCCCTACTGGATCCTCAACCGCCAGAAACCCATCTCGGAGCGCAACCGCTACGAGTTCGGCGGACAGGTCAAGTACCAGATCATCGACGGACTTTCGCTGACGGGCCGCATGCGTTACGAGCGGGCGGACGACAACTTCAAGCACAACTTCTACGCCTCCTCGACGGCCAACCGCTATTCGATGGGCCGCATGAAGGACAACCGCTACTTCAGCGAGCAGCTCTATGCCGACGCCCTGGTGCAGTACGACCATACGTGGGGCGACTTCTCGCTCAATGCCACGGCCGGTGCCAGCATGACGCGCACGCAGTCGAACAACGTCGATCTGTGGGCCGAGGGTACGAAGTTCTCGATGACCGACGGCAAGCCCAACGGCAACATCATGTACCCGAACATCTTCATCCCGGCCAACTACTACAGCAACATGGCCAGCATGGGCCTTACGCGCAAGCGGCTGAATTCGGTCTTCGCCACGGCGACGTTCGGATACAAGGAGGGTCTCTTCGTCGACGTTACGGCCCGTAACGACTGGTCGTCGGCCCTGGCCTTTACGAACAGCTATTCGTTCTTCTATCCTTCGGTGGGCGCCAGCCTGCTGCTCGACCGCTTCGTGGACATGGGCAGCAACATCGACCTGTTCAAGTTCCGCGCCTCCTACTCGATCGTGGGTAACGACGTGCCGGCCTACATGACCAATCCGCTCTATACGCTCGGTGCGCAGGGTGCCATCACCCCGCCGAAGAGCACGCCGTTCCGCACCCTGGAGCCCGAGAAGACCCATTCGTTCGAGGTCGGCTTCGACGGCGAGTTCCTCCAGCACCGCCTGCATGTGAACGCCACCTACTACAAGACCAACACCAAGAACCAGTTCTTCTCGATCAAGCTGCCGTGGGAGAGCGGTTACGAGTCGCAGTATGTCAATGCGGGTAACGTGCAGAACCAGGGCTTCGAGCTCTCGCTGGGCTGGTTCCAGGACTTCGGCAACGACTTCACCTGGTCGACCGATCTGAACCTTTCGTACAACGACAACAAGATCATCGAGCTGGTCGAGGGTCTGCAGGACGGTCTCTCGATTTCGAACTTCGGAGGCGCCCAGGTCATCCTCAAGGAGGGCGGCCACTTCGGCGACCTCTATGTACGTACGCTCCAGCGTAACGAGGACGGAAGCCTCATGGTCAATACCGTAACCGACGAGGCCTCCGGCACCAGCTACCAGGTTCCCGTGCTGGGCGGCGAAGGTCTCGAGGATCTGAAGTATGTCGGCGACATGAACTCGAAGGTCTACATGGGCTGGAACAACACGTTCCGCTACAAGGACTTCTCGCTCGGCTTCCTCATCGACTTCCGCTTCGGCGGCAAGGTGCTCTCGATGACCGAGGCGGCGCTCGACGGCTGGGGCGTATCGCAGCGCACGGCCGATGCCCGCGACCGCGGATATGTCGAGCGCGAGGGTGTCCGCTTCACCGACGTGCAGAAATACTACGACCTGGTGGGCGCCACGAACTACAACTCGCAGTACAACAACGAGGATTACGTCTATGACGCCACGAACGTCCGCATGCGCGAGATTTCGTTCGGCTATACGTTCCGCGATCTGTTCGGACAGTCCAAGAACCTGACCCTGTCGCTCATCGCCCGCAACCTCTTCTTCTTCTACAAGGAGGCTCCGATGGATCCCGACGTTTCGATGGGTACGGGCAACGGCGTGCAGGGCTTCGATATCTTCAACCTGCCCACGACGCGCAGCTTCGGTCTGAACGTAAAACTTAACTTCTAATAAAAGCGATAACAAGATTATGAAACTCAAGAATATCATCCGATACGCCGCCGCACTGGCTCTCCCGATCGCTTTGTTGGGAAGTTGCACCGGCGATTTCGAGGAGCTGAACACCAATCCCTACGAGGTGAACCCCGAGGATCTTCCCTTCGAGGCGCAGTTCACCACACCGATGAGTTACAGCTATCCCTGCCAGCAGAACCTCTTCCAGTTCTGGACGAATCTGCAGATCGACATCTACGGCGGTTATTTCGAGAGCCCCAACGGCGGCTTCACGAACCAGCGCTACAACATGAACCGCGGACACTGCGGCGGCATGCACGAGAACTTCATGCAGAAGATCTTCAACAACACGCGCCGTCTGATCCGTCAGTGCGAGACAAACAACCAGCCCGACTTCGCCGCCGTCGTGCGTGTGGTTGAGGTCTACAACCTGCTCAACTACACCGACACCTATGGACCGGTTCCCTATTCGTCGGTGATTGCCGCCGACGAGCTTCCCGAGCGTCCGGGCTCGTACGCCTACGATACGCAGGAGCAGATCTACGAGACAATGATCTCGCAGCTCAACAAGGCCATCGAGGGCTTTGCCACGGAGACGCCCGGTCTGGGAGGCTTCGACATCTGGTGCAACGGCGACCACGCGCTGTGGCTGCAGGTGGCCAACCAGCTCAAGCTGCGCATCGCCCTGCGCATGGTGAAGGTCGCTCCGGCACTGGCCCAGCAGTATGCGGCCGAGGCCGTTCAGGGCGGCGTGCTGACCGATACGGACATCCTCATCTCGAAGGGCTTCGAGAACGAGATGTGGCTCATGTTCAACTGGGGCGACTGCGGCGCCAACGCTTCGCTCGTAACGATGCTCAAGGGCTACAACGACCCGCGTCTGCCGCTCTACTTCACGAAGAACACGAAGCCGATCGTCAAGAGCGGAGCCAAGGCCATCGGTACTGACGACAACGGATTCGAGATCTTCAACGAGTCGGATTATCTGACCGATCCCGATACGGGCGAGAAGCTCAAGCCGGGAACCTCCTATCTCGGTCTGCCGGCCGGCTGTCCGATCGGCGGCAAGCCCAACATGTACAGCAACTATTCGGGATGGGCCGGAACCTTCACGATGCCGCAGCCCATTCTGTTCGCCGCCGAGGGGTGGTTCCTGCGTGCCGAGGCGAAGCTGCGCTGGAATCTGGGCAGCGAGAGCGTGCAGACGCTCTACGAGACGGGTATCCGCACCTCGATCCGGAACCAGTATGCCTATCGCGCCGCCTTTGCCGAGCAGGGATACAGCGAGTTCAAGCAGGCGCTGCCCGACAACTGGAGCACGCTGGCTTCGGACGAGACGATCAATGCCTATATCAATGGTACGTCGCTGCCGCTCGACTATGTAGATCCTGCAACGTCGGGCTACAACTCGGTGAACGAGAACGACCTGAGCGTAAAGTGGAATGATGCGGCCACGGATGAGGAGAAGCTCCAGCGCATCATCACGCAGAAGTGGATCGCCCTCTTCCCGCTCTCGAACGAGGCGTGGGCCGAGTACCGCCGGACGGGTTATCCGAAGCTCTTCCTGGTCAAGCAGAACGAGAGCAACGGTGTAGTCAGCACCGAGGATGGTCCGCGCCGTCTGCCCTACAACGAGAACGAACTCAACTCGAACACCG
This sequence comes from Candidatus Alistipes faecigallinarum, assembly GCA_019115605.1. Classification (GTDB taxonomy): domain Bacteria; phylum Bacteroidota; class Bacteroidia; order Bacteroidales; family Rikenellaceae; genus Alistipes; species Alistipes faecigallinarum. The sequence goes on along the minus strand of DXDG01000011.1, from coordinate 61,901 downwards.
AGGCGGTGAATGCCGCCATCGGAATGCTCAACGCCGAGGCAACGGGCGGTACGAGCGGCGACAATGCCGGTACGCGCCTGTGGTGGGATCAGGCCGGCAAGGGCAACTTCTGATCGCTGCCGGAATTTCGAAACGGGGGCTCGCTGCTTTGCGGCGGGCCCCTTTTCGGAAGGAGGCGCGCAAAACCGGGAGCCGCCGCCGCTTTTTTTGCTGTATTTGCCCGATTTTCGGAGAGATCCGGCGGTTTCTTCCGCTGAAACCGTTATCTTTGCAGATAACTTGCTCCCAAACCGCATCCGGCCCGCCGGGCGGATGCCTGTGCCGAAACCTAATTTCTAAAAATACGTTATGAACAGATTGCTTGCCTTGTTCGTGTCGTCGCTGCTCCTGACCTCGTGTGCCGGGAAGACGAACACCTACGAATTGATTCCCTATCCCAATGAGCTGACCCCCCGCTCGGGCACGTATGCCGTGGCGGGTGCCGCCTTCACCTGCGACGAGCGCCTCGACGAGGCTTCGCGTGCCGTGGTCGAGGAGTTTGCCGCCCGGCTGTCGGAGGCCACGCAGGCCGGGAGCGCCGTGTCGTATGTCGCCGACCCGGCGGCCGGCGAGGGCTTCCGCTTCATCGTGGACGAGGCGCTCGACGCCGAGCGCTACCAGCTCGACGTGGCCGCTTCGGGCGTTACGGTCCGTGCGTCGTCGCTACCCGGCTTCCTCTATGCCGTGCAGACGGTCAAGCAGCTGCTGCCCGCCGCCTTCTTCGGCGGTGAGGACGATGCCGCGACCGCCTGGACGCTGCCGTGCGTTGCGATCGACGATGCCCCGCGCTTTGCCTACCGCGGTCTGATGCTCGACGTGGCGCGCCACTTCTTCTCGAAGGAGGAGGTCGAGAAGATCATCGACCTGATGGCCTTCCACAAGCTCAACCGCCTGCACTGGCACCTCACGGACGACCAGGGCTGGCGCATCGAGATCAAGCGCTACCCCCGTCTGACCGAGTTCGGCAGCATCCGCAAGGGTACGGTCGTCAAGAAGAACTGGGACCAGTACGACGGCGTGCCCTACGGCGGTTACTACACGCAGGACGAGATCCGCGAGGTGGTGGCCTATGCGGCTGCCCGCGGCATTACGGTGATCCCCGAGATCGACCTTCCGGGCCACATGCTCGCCGCGCTGGCCTGCTATCCCGAGCTGGGATGCACCGGAGGCCCGTATGAGGTGTGGGGCCGCTGGGGCGTTGCCGAAGATGTGCTGTGCGTCGGCAAGGAGAAGACCTTCGAGTTCCTGGAGAATGTTCTCACGGAGGTCATGGAGCTCTTCCCCTCGGAGTATATCCACATCGGCGGCGACGAGTGTCCGAAGACGCGCTGGGAGAAGTGCCCCGTCTGCCAGGCGAAGATCCGCGAGCTGGGTATCAAGGGCGACGAGAAGCATGCCGCCGAGTACTACCTCCAGAGCTATGTTACGGCCCGCGTCGAGAAGTTCCTCAACGAGCACGGCCGCCGCATCATCGGCTGGGACGAGATCCTCGAAGGTGAACTGGCCCCGGACGCCACCGTCATGTCGTGGCGCGGTTCGGAGGGCGGCATCGCCGCGGCCAAGCTGGGCCACGACGCCATCATGACCCCCACGACGCACTTCTACTTCGACTACTACCAGTCCCGCGACGTTGAGAACGAGCCCTTCGGCATCGGCGGCTACCTGCCCGTCGAGAAGGTCTACTCCTACGAGCCGATTCCCGACTCGCTCGCGCAGGAGCTGAGCGACCATATCCTGGGCATTCAGGCGAACCTCTGGACGGAGTATGTCCTTTCGCCCGAGCATCTGGAGTACATGCTGCTGCCGCGCATGGCCGCCTTGAGCGAGGTGCAGTGGTGCGACAAGGGACGCCGCGAGTGGGATCGTTTCGCCGGGGCGCTGCCGCACTTCGTCGATCTCTACACCCGCATGGGCTACAACTATTCGCCCGTGGTCTTCGGCGTGCATGCCGAGGTGCGGAGCAATCCCGAGAAGCAGTGCGTCGAGGTGTCGCTCTCGACACTCGGCGACGCGCCGATCTACTATACGCTCGACGGCACGGATCCGACGACCGAGAGCACGCGCTATACGGCGCCGGTCGAGATCCGCGAGGGCTGCACGCTCAAGGCCGTGGCTGTCCGCGGAGAGAACCGTTCGCGGGTGCTGGAGCGCGTCTTCGCCGACAACAAGGCGATGGGCCACCCGGTCGTGATGCGCACCCAGCCGCTGGAGAAGTACCGTTTCGGTGCTCCGGCCACGCTCGTGGACGGCGTGGAGAGCTACTTCAGCTACGCCAACGGCGACTGGACGGGCTGGTTCGGCGATCCGATGGACGTGGTGATCGACATGTCGGGTGCCTCGTACAGCGAGGTGTGCCTCGGCACGCTCGTCTCGAAGGGCGAGGATATCTTCCCGCCGCTGACGCTCGTTGCCAGCACCTCGGACGACGGGGAGACCTTCACCGAGGTGGGCCGCATCGAGATCCCGATGGAGACGGCCGCCGATCCCGATACCCTGAAGAAATACACGGTGTCGTTCCCCGAGACCTCGGCCCGCTACCTGCGTGTCGAGGCGCAGACCGTGAACCCGATCCCCGAGTGGCACGGAGCCCGCGGCAAGAAGGGCTTCCTCTTCGTGGATGAAATCTGCGTGAACTGATGATCCGTTCGTTGCATGTTGCCTGGATCGCCGCCCTGCTGGCGATGGTGTTCCCCGAGGCGTCGGCCGCCGGGGAGCCCGCCGCCGTGCGCGGGGTGATTCCCGTCCCGGCTTCCGACATCCGGACCGAAGGCGTCTATCGTCTGGAGACGCCCGTCCGCTTCGAGATCCGCACGCCGCGCGGCGAGGCTGCGGCGGCCGACGACCTGGGGGCCTACCTCGCGACGCTCGGCTGGCAGCCGGCCGGTCGGGAGCGTGCTGACCTCGAACTGCGGCTCGAACCGGCCGCGCGGGGCTTCGTCTCGGAGGAAGCCTACCGGCTGGAGATCACGCCGCGGCGCATCGTCGCCACGGCCCGCGCCACGGCCGGACTCTTCTACGCCGTGCAGAGCCTGCTGCAGATCAGCGACGACGGCCGCCCGACCGAGATCGCCTGCCGCACGATCGACGACGCGCCGCGCTTCGCGTATCGTGGCTTCATGATCGATGTGAGCCGCCATTTCCGCTCCGTGGAGTTCATCGAGCGGCAGCTGGATGCCATGGCGCTCTTCAAGCTCAACCGCCTGCACATGCACCTGACCGACGGCGCCGGCTGGCGCCTGGAGATCGAGCGCTACCCCCGTCTCGCGGAGTTTGCGGCCTGGCGCCCCTACGCGGACTGGGAGAGCTGGTGGAAGGGCGACCGCCGCTACTGCGAGGCGGACGACCCGCAGGCCCACGGCGGCTACTATACGAAGGAGGATATCCGCCGGATCGTCGAGTATGCCCGCCGGCGCCATATCGAGGTGATCCCCGAGATCGAGATGCCGGGCCACAGCGACGAGGTTACGGCCGCCTACCCCGAGCTGGGATGTACGGGCTTGGCCTACAAGGACTACGACCTCTGCCCGGGCAACGAGAAGACCTTCGAGTTCCTGGAGAATGTCCTCACGGAGGTCATGGAGCTCTTCCCCTCGGAGTATATCCACATCGGGGGCGATGAGGCCGGCAAGTCGGCCTGGCGCACCTGCCCGAAGTGTCAGGCCCGCATGCAGGCCGAGGGGCTGAAGGACGTGGACGAGCTGCAGAGTTACCTGATCCACCGCATCGAGCGCTTCCTCAATGCCCACGGCCGCAAGCTGCTGGGCTGGGACGAGATTCTCGACGGCGGACTGGCCCCGAATGCCACGGTCATGTCGTGGCGCGGTGTGGAGGGGGGCATGCAGGCCCTCCGCTCAGGCCACCGGGCGATCTTCACGCCCGGGGAGTTCTGCTACTTCGACTATACGCAGGATGCCCCCTTCACGCAGCCCGCGTCGATCGGCGGCTATACGCCCCTGCGCAAGGTTTACTCCTTCGAACCCGTGTCGGAGGAGATGACTCCCGAAGAGGAGCGGCTGCTGCTTGGCGTGCAGGCCAACCTCTGGGCCGAGTGGATCCCCACGGACGCCCACTACGAATACATGATGTGGCCGCGGCTGATGGCCCTCGCCGAAGTGGGGTGGAGCCTTCCCGAACACAAGTCCTACGACGCGTTCCACGCCCGGGCCCTTGAGGCGTCGGAGCTGCTGCGTGCACGCGGATACAAGCCTTTCGACCTGCGGACCGAGTACGGCGAGCGGCCCGAGAGCCTTGCCCCGAAGCACCACCTGGCCGAGGGCTGCCCGGTGCACTATGCGACGCCGTGGAGTGAGAAATATGTCGCCTCGGGCGCCTCGACACTGACCGACGGCGTGCTGGGCGGCTGGACCTACGGCGACCGCCGCTGGCAGGGATTCCTCGATACGGATGTCGACATGACGGTCGATCTGGGCCGTGTGCAGGAGGTGCACTATATCGGCGCCACCTTCATGCAGTCGGCCGGTCCCTATGTCTGGGTGCCGCGGCAGGTGGAGATCTACGGATCGCAGGACGGCGAGACGTACGAACGGCTCGCCACCGTGCACAACGACATCTCGCCCAAGTGTCCCGACCTGCTCTTCAAGACCTTTGCCTACGACGGCGCGGCCGAGGTGCGCTACATCCGCTATGTGGCGCGCAGCGGCGGCATTCCCGGCGGCTGGATCTTTGTCGACGAGATCGTCGTGCAGTAGGGGCGATCCCTGTGATGCAAAAACAGCCGGGCAATAAGCCCGGCTGTTTTTCGTTTTGGCGGCTTCGGCCCGTCAGTTCACGATGACCGTGGCGAAGTACTCCCGCAGCAGGGCCGCCGCGCGGTCCGTCTGTTCGGGGGTGTTCTCCTTCACGTCGCGCAGCCGGTATTCGAGCCCCATGGCCTCGTATTTGTGTACGCCGAGCGTATGGTAGGGCAGCAGCTCGACCCGCTCGATCATGCGGCAGCCGCCCAGCCGCTCACCCAGCGCGCGGATATCCTCCTCGGCGTCGCTGTACCCCGGAACGAGGACGTAGCGCAGCCAGAAGGGCCTGGCATGCTCCTCCAGCCAGGCCGCCGTGCGCAGCGTCTGCGTGTTTTCGCGGCCCGTAAGCTGCCGGTGGCGCTCCGGCGTGATCTGCTTGACGTCAAGCAGCACCAGATCGACCTCCCCGAGCAGCTCCTCGACGGCCGGATTCCACACTCCACCGTTCGAGTCGAGGCAGACGTGAATCCCCTCCGCCTTGAGCATCCGCACCAGCGGCAGCAGCGCCGCGGCCTGGAAGGTCGGCTCGCCGCCCGAGAAGGTTACGCCGCCGCGCCGCCCGAAGAAGGGTTTCTGGTCCACGGCCATGCGGAGAATTTCGGCCGCTTCGGTCATCTTGCCGCCGCACGCCTCGATCGTGTCGGGGTTGGCGCAGTAGAGGCAGCGGAAGTTGCAGCCCTGTAGGAAGACGACGAGCCGGAGTCCCGGCCCGTCGAATGTTCCCATCGATTCGTAGGAGTGTACGTGCAGCATGCCTACATGCGTTCGTGGAAGCTGCGGCTGATGACCTCAAGCTGATGCTCGCGGCTCAGCTTGGTGAAGTTCACGGCGTAGCCCGATACGCGGATCGTCAGCTGCGGATACTTCTCCGGGTGCTCCATGGCATCCTCGAGCATCGCGCGGTTCAACACGTTCACGTTCAGGTGGTGGGCACCCTTCGTGAAGTAGCCGTCGAGCATCGTTACCAGGTTGTCCACGCGGTCCTGCTCGGTGGGGCCGAGCGACTTCGGAACGATCGAGAAGGTGTTCGAGATACCGTCCTGCGAGTCGCGGTAGCGGAGCTTGGCCACCGATGAGAGCGAGGCGATGGCACCGCTCCTGTCGCGTCCGTGCATGGGGTTGGCACCCGGTGCGAAGGCGACACCCTTGGCGCGGCCGTCGGGCGTGGCGCCGGTCTTCTTGCCGTACATGACGTTCGAGGTGATCGTCAGCAGCGACAGCGTCGGGCGTGCGTTCTTGTAGACGGGCAACTTCTTGAGCTCCTCGCTGAAGTAGTAGACCAGATCGACGCCGAGGTGATCGACGCGGTCGTCGTTGTTGCCGAAGCAGGGGAATTCACCCTCGATATCGAAGCCTTCGGAGAGACCCTGCTCGTTGCGGCGCACCGTAACGCGGGCATACTTGATGGCCGAGAGGGAGTCGAGGGCGATCGAGAGGCCGGCCACGCCGTAGGCGAGGTTGATACGCGGGTCGGTATCGACGAATGCCATCTGGGCCTTCTCGTAGTAGTACTTGTCGTGCATGTAGTGGATGATGTTCATCGCCTCATTGTAGACGCGGGCGATCTCGTGCAGCACCATCTTGTAGTTCCGCATCACCTCCTCGAAGCGTAGCGGGCCCTCCGACAGTGCGGGGATACCCTTGACCATCACCGTGCCGGTGTTCTCGCAGCGGCCCTCGTTGATGGCCAGCAGCAGCGCCTTGGCCAGGTTGCAGCGGGCGCCGAAGAACTGGATCTGGCGGCCGATGTCCTGATACGAAACGCAGCAGGCGATACCGTAGTCGTCCGAGTGGCGCACTTCGCGCATCAGGTCGTCGTTCTCGTACTGGATCGAGCTGGTGTCGGCCGAAACCTTCGCGCAGAACTCCTTGAATCCCTGCGGCAGGTCGGGGCTCCAGAGGATCGTGAGGTTCGGCTCGGGCGAGGGACCGAGGTTGTAGAGCGTCTGCAGGAAGCGGAACGAGGTCTTCGTAACCTTCGTGCGGCCGTCGTTGAAGCGGCCTCCGATCGCCTCGGTAACCCACGTCGGGTCGCCGGCGAAGATGTCGTTGTAGGACTGCATGCGCAGGTGGCGCACCATGCGGAGCTTGATGACGAACTGGTCGATGAGCTCCTGGGCGAACGTCTCGTCGATCAGGCCGTGGGCCAGGTCGTATTCGATGAAGATGTCGAGGAACGACGAGACGTTGCCCAGCGACATGGCGGCGCCGTCCTGCTCCTTGACCGCCGCCAGGTAGGCCATGTAGACCCACTGCACGGCCTCGCGGGCCGAGTGCGCCGGGCGGCTCAGGTCCAGATCGTAGTATTCGCCCATCGTGCGGATCTCCTTCAGGGCCTTGATCTGCTCGGCAACCTCCTCGCGCAGGCGGATGCGGGCCTCGGTCATCGGACCCGTGAGGCGGCGCAGGTCCTCCTGCTTGGCCTCGATCAGACGGTCGGTGCCGTAGAGGGCCAGACGGCGGTAGTCGCCGATGATGCGGCCGCGGGCGTAGTTGTCGGGAAGACCCGTCAGGAAGCCCAGCGAGCGGAACGAGCGAATCTCCTCGGTGTAGACGTCGAAGACGCCGTCGTTGTGCGTCTTGCGGTAGTGGGTGAAGATGTCGCGGACCTTCTCATCGACATCGACGCCGTTCTCCCTGCAGGCGCGCGATACGACGTTGATGCCGCCGAAGGGCTTGATGGCACGCTTGAGCAGCTCGTCGGTCTGCAGACCCACGATGAGCTCCTGTTCGCGGTCGATATAGCCGGCCTTGTGCGAGGTGATCGTCGAGACGGTCCTGTTGTCCAGCGAGCGGACGCCGTTGCGCTGCCGCTCCTCCTCGAGTGCCTGGAGGCAGAGGTTCCAGATGTGGCGGGTGCGTTCGGTCGGTCCCTGCAGGAACGAGGCGTCGCCCAGGTAGGGGGTGATGTTCGTCTGTACGAAACTCGTTACGTTGATCTCTTTGCTCCAAAGGCCGTCGATGAAGGTCTTGTTCAGTTCCATAGAAGATATTGTCCTTTTTGAGATTGAAATTGTCGCTTTTCGGCTGGCAAAGATAATCAATTTTTTCGGTTTCAGGGCCTTCAGGGGGCATCTGAAGGGCAAAATACCTGTTTTTCGGTATTCCGGTGAGGCGTACGGGAGCGGTGTTCCCGGGGGCTTCTCGCCGGGCGTTCCGCACTCGCTGGGAAGGCCATCTTCCGCAGACCGAGCCCTTTGGCAGGGGGGGGCGCGGCCGATCGCGGCTGTCCGGAGTCGGAAATAATTCCTACCTTTGCCGCAGAGAAAAAAACAGCACACTCATGGAAGAACTGACACTCACCACGCCGGCCCTGCTCTTCTCGGCCGTTTCGCTCATTCTGCTGGCCTATACGAACCGGTTTCTCTCCTATGCGCAGCTTGTGCGGACGCTCAAGGAGCAGCATCAGCAGCACCCCTCGCAGGTTACGCGGGCGCAGATCGACAACCTGCGCCGCCGCCTGCACCTCACGCGGACGATGCAGGCGCTGGGCGTTTCGAGCCTCTTTCTGTGCGTCGTAACGATGTTTCTGATCTATGTGGGGCTCCTGTCGCTGTCGGCCTACGTCTTCGGCGTGGCGCTGCTGCTGCTCATCGCCTCGCTCGGGGTCTCGATCCGCGAGATCCATATCTCGGTCCGGGCGCTGGAGATCCACCTCAGGGACATGGAACGGTAAAAAATACGAAGATGCGGCAACTTCACGTCGCGGCATCTTCCCGTACCAACTTATGTAACCTAAAACCAACTCGTGAATCCGGCTTTCCGGTTTTCACGCTGCAAAGATAGCGGGAGGCCGTTTCAGTACGATAACGGCGCGGTTTCATTTTCATGAAGCCTGCACGGTCCCGCTTTCGAAGCCATCCGTGTGCAAAAGATCCCGGAGCCGGCGCGCGGCTCCGGGATCTTTCCGTTTGCGGGTCCCCTCTCTGGCGTCATGAGCGCACGTGCGCCGTAACGTCGAGGAAGTAGCGCTGCGACTTGAGCAGGTTGCGGGCCTGGAGCACCATGGTCTTCGTCTCGTTGAGGATCGTCAGGTAGAGGACGCTGGCGCGCGTGCTGCCCGAGGGATCTTCGTGGATGCGGCGCAGCTGGTTCTTGATCGCCCCGACGATGGTGTCGAACAACCGGTCGCGCATGTCGAGCACCCGGTCCAGCTCGGAGAAGTCCCCGCCGGCGAGCATCTCGTTGATCTTGACGAAGATCGCCTCCACCTCGTCGTTCACGCGCATCAGGTCCACGATCTGCTCCTTCGAAAGCCCCTCGTGGTTGTTGTCGATGTGTTCGAAGGCGGGGCGGGTGATGTGGATCAGCGCCTTGGTTACCTCCGAGAGGTAGTCGGTAACCTGCACATAGAAGTGTCCCGTGTCAATGTCGCAGGCCTGCAGGCGGCGCAGTGTCGCCATGATGCCGTACTTGCGGGTGCGGGCCTCCTCGAAGAGCTTGTCCGAGGTCTGGACCATCTCCCGGAGGACCTTGCGGTTCTCCTTGAAGACGGCCACGAGCGTGCGGTTGTAGATGCGCGTTACCTCCTGCATCGTCGTGCAGACCTCGCCGATGCAGGCGTGCATGACCTCGTCGGGGGTCTCGGCGGCCACGAGCGGCTGCTGTGCCGTCTCCTCCTCCTTCACCTCGGGCGTCTTGCGGTGGCTGCGGACAAGCAGCCAGGCGCAGAGTGCCGTGAGCGCCGCGACGGCGATCCAGCCGCCCCAGAGCAGCAGGGCCGTGGTCGCCAGGGCAATCACGAAGCCTCCGAGGGCCGTAACGAACCAGCCCGAAATGACGGCCATGACACCCGTAATGCGGTAGACGGCGCTGTCGCGGCCCCACGAACGGTCGGCCAGCGACGAACCCATGGCCACCATGAAGACGACGTAGGTGGTCGAGAGGGGCAGCTTGTAGGAGGTTCCGATGGCGATGAGGATCGAGGCGGCCGTGAGGTTCACCACGGCGCGGATCATGTCGTACTGGGCCGTCGTGCGCTCCTCGACGGGCAGCGGTTCGAAGCGCCGGTCGATGGCCCGCTGCATCCGTTCGGGAATGAGCCCCGTCCAGACGTTGTTGAGCAGGAGCGTTATGCGGACGAGGCTGCGCGAGAGGTAGGTCGAGCCGAAGCGTTCGGACTCCTCGTGCTGCGAGGCGAGCGAGAGTTCGGTTTCGGCGACGTGGCGCGACTTTTTCGAGAAGAAGAGCGTGAGGACCATGATCAGTCCCGAGGCGAGCAGGACGAGGAAGTTCGCGCGGGCCGGGTTGGCCAGTTCCCCCATCATGATCGATTCGCTGCCGGCCTCACGGGCGATCTGCAGGGCGTCGAAGCTGGCCAGGGGCACGCCGATGAAGTTCACCAGGTCGTTTCCGGCGAAGGCGAGGGCCAGGGCGAAGGTGCCCGAGAGAATCGTGATGCGCATGATGTTGAAACGCATGCGCTGCAGCAGCCACAGCAGCAGCGAGGCGGCGATCCAGAAGACGAAGAGCGTCAGCAGGACGTGTTCGCCGACGTATTCCGAGATGCCCGCCGGGATGAGGCCCGAGCTCTTGAGCCCCTTGAAGAGGGCGAAGTAGAGGATGCCCGAGAGCGAGATGCCGCACCAGAGGGCGCCCCAGCGGCGGAAGACCGCGTGGTAGCGGAACGAGAAGATCAGGCGCGAGAGGTACATGAAGAGCAGACCGGCCAGAAAGGCGAGGACCACCGAGAGCAGGATGGCGGCGATGATGGCCATGGCCTTGCCCGTGTTGATGAACTGCGAGAGATCCTGCAGTGTGAAGGCCGGGTCGGCCGTGATGCGGAAGAGTGCCGCGGCCACGGCGGCGCCCAGCAGGCCGAAGACCATCGACACGGTTGTCGAGGTGGGCAGCCCCAGCGTATTGTAGAGGTCGAGCAGCAGGACGTTGCCCAGCATCATGCCCAGGAAGAGCAGCATGATCTCTGTAAAGGAGAACTGCCCGGGATAGAAGACGCCGCTGCGTGCGACCTCCATCATGCCGCTTGAGGTGAGCGTGCCGACGAGAATGCCCGCGGCGGCGATCCAGAGGATGACGCGGCGCGGGGCGATCTTCGAGCCGATGGCCGAATTGAGGAAGTTGATGGCGTCGTTGGTAACGCCCACGACGATACCCAGCACGGCCAGCAGGGCCATGATCACGACGATTGCGATGAAGAGTGGAGACATGGTTTCTTAGTATGGAAGATATCTCCACAAAGATCTGAAACAATTGTTACAGATCCGTTACGGGGGTATTGCGCCCTTATGAAGATTTGCGCAGCGTGAAGATGAATTCCAGTCCGCCGCCGTCGCGGTTGCGCACCGAGATCGTGCCGCCGTGGAAGGCTACGGCGTTGCGGACGATGGCCAGTCCGAGGCCCGTTCCGCCGAGTTTGCGCGAGCGCCCCTTGTCCACGCGGTAGAAGCGTTCGAAAAGATGCGGCAGGTGCTCCTCCTCGACACCGATGCCGTTGTCGGCCAACAGGATCGTGCAGCTCTCGGCGGTATCGTCCGTCAGGCGGATGTAGAGGTCGCGGCCGCCCGAGTAGGCGGCGGCGTTGTCCGCGAGGTTGCGGAAGATCGACGAGAGCAGCGAGGCGCTGCCGAAGACCTCCACGCGCTTCGGAAAATCGACATGTACGCGCAGCCGCTGATCCTCCGGACGGAGCTCCATGTCGGCGACGACCTCCTCGATCAGCTCGTTCAGTACGACGGGTTCCCGCTGGAAGAGCTGGCTCGCCTCGTCCATGCGGGTGATGGTCGAGACGTCGGCCAGCAGGCGCCGCAGCCGTTCGACCTGCTGCAGGCTCTTTTCGAGGAAGGCCGTACGCTGCTCCTTGCCGAGCTGGGGATTGGCCAGCATCGTCTCCAGATAGCCCTGCACGGCGGCCACGGGGGTCTTCAGTTCGTGGTTGATGTTGTTGGTGAGCTGTTTCTTGATGCGGATCTTCTCCTGCTCCTCGTGCAGCGCGAGGGCATGCTCGCGGTCGCGCTCGGCGGCCGTATGCTGCAGGTCGGCATAGAGCTGTACGATGTGGCGGGAGATGTCGCCCAGCTCGTCGTGGGGAAAGCTGTCCGTCTGGTCGATCTGTTCGCCCCGCTCGGCACGGCGGGCGAAGTCGTTCAGCCGTGTGATGTTCTGTCCGAGGCGCCGCGTGGCGAAGTATCCCGCGATGCTCATCAGCAGCGTCATGCCCAGCATGAACCACAGGTAGGCGGGATCCGCCGCGAGCATCTCCGAAAGGGGTACGGAGTAGGGTACGGCCGAGCGGATGATCCGCTGCCCGTCGGTCATGGCCGAGTAGAAGTAGTTGCGGTGCGTGCTCTCCGAATGGCGGCGGATGGTGTATCCCGTGCCGTTGCGGAGTGCCTCCCGAACCTCCGGACGGTCGAGGTGGTTCGTGCCGGGAAGCGTGTCGAGGGAGTTGTCGAACAGGACGTTGCCATCACGGTCGATGAGCGTTACGCGCAGCTCCTCGAAGGGCCCCTTCCAGCGCGACGAAAAGACCCGGGGGTCGATGCCGTTGTCCAGGGCATCGAGCATCCGGAGGTTGATCAGCTGCAGATGGGCGTCCAGCTGCTCGGCCTTGAAGTGCCGCTCGCGGCCGTACTGGAAGAGGACGAAACTGGCGACCAGCGTCCAGAGAAAGACCAGCAGCAGCAGAAACAGCTGCCTGTGGTAGGAGAGTCTAACCCTTGAAGCCATAGCCGTAACCCTGACGCGTTACGATATACTCGCCGTAGAATCCGACCTTGCGGCGCAGGCGCGTGATGTTCACGTCGATCGTGCGGTCGAGAACGACCACCTCGTCGCTCCAGATGCGGTGGAGAATCTCCTCGCGCGAGAAGATCGTGCCGCGGTGGGAGAGCAGCAGGGCGAGGATCTCGAACTCCTTTTTGGTGAGGGGAACCTCCTTGCCGTCGATCGTGCAGACCTTGCGGCGCAGATCCATCTCCAGGCCTTCGAATCCGATGTGCTCGGCGGCGGGTTGCGCCGCGGCGGTGCGCCGCAGCACGCTGCGTACGCGGGCCAGCACTTCGCGGATCGAGAAGGGCTTGGCGATGTAGTCGTCGGCTCCGAGGTTCAGCCCCGCGACGGTGTCGTCCTCCGTGTCGCGGGCCGTGCAGAAGATCACCGGGATGTTGGCCGTATCGGGATTCGACTTGAGCATCTGGGCCATCTTGAAGCCGCTGATCTCACCCATCATCACGTCGAGCAGGATCAGCGAATAGCGCTCGGGGTGCATGCCGAGGGCCTGTTCGGCGCTGTTCGCCACATCGACTTCGTATCCTTCAACTTCGAGATTGAACTGCAGGATTTCGCACAGCGACTCCTCGTCATCGACCACGAGAATTCTGTATTTTGCCATAACTGCCGGATTTACGGAATATTCACGCACCAAAAGTACGCAACATTCGCTCATGTTACATCCCGCGAGCCGATATTTAACGGAAATGTAACGCTGTTCAGTCGCCCAGGATACGCATCTGCTGCCGGACGGACTCCTCGTGGATGGCCTGCATCACCGTGCGCATGAATTCGCGGTCCATGCCCAGCTCGACGGCCTGTGCGGCCCGGCGGGCGAGCAGCTCCTCGTAGCGCTGGCTCTGGAGAATGGGCATGTCGTGCTCCTTCTTGTACTGTCCGATCTCGCGCGAGACGCGCATGCGGCGCACCAGCAGGTCGAGCAGTTCGTCGTCGAGGCGGTCGATCTGCTTGCGCAGTTCGTTGAGGCTCTCCGTGGTGATGGTCTGCTCGCGGATCACCAGGTTGCGGATGATGTACCCCAGCGCTTCGGGGGTAACCTGCTGCGCCTTGTCGCTCCAGGCCACGTCGGGTGAGCAGTGCGCCTCGACGATCAGGCCGTCGAATCCCAGATCCATGGCCTGCTGCGAGAGGGGGGCGATCAGCTCGCGCTTGCCGCCGATATGGCTCGGGTCGCAGAAGATCGGCAGCGACGGGAGGCGTCGGTGCAGCTCGATCGGAATGGCCCACATCGGGTGGTTGCGGTAGAGGCTGCGGTCGATCGAGGTGAAGCCCCGGTGGATGGCCGCCAGGCGCCGGATGCCGGCGTTGTGGATGCGCTCGATGGCGCCGATCCACAGCTCAAGGTCGGGGCTCACGGGATTCTTCACCAGCACGGGCACGTCCAGCCCGCGCAGGGCGTCGGCGATCTCCTGCATGGCGAAGGGGTTGGCCGCCGTGCGGGCGCCGATCCACAGCAGGTCGACGCCTCCGTCGAGGGCTGCGACCACGTGCTCGCGCGTGGCGATCTCCGTAGCGACGTACATGCCCGTTTCGCGCTTGACGCGCTGCAGCCAGGGGATGCCTGCGGCGCCCACGCCCTCGAAACCTCCCGGCTTGGTCCGGGGCTTCCACAGCCCGGCGCGGAAGATGCGGAATCCTTCGGCGGCGAGGGCGCGGGCCGTGTTGAGTGTCTGTTCTTCGGTTTCGGCGCTGCAGGGTCCTGCGATGACCAGCGGCCGCCGGGGATCGACCCCGGGCAATACGATGGGTTGGATGTCGTTCATGGCTATTGTTGTTTTTTTTGTCGTTTCGGGATTCGGTTTCCGGGCGGATCAGACCGCCGGGGTGGTGCAGGCCGCGTACCGGCCGAGGATGCGGAAATCGCTCGTGAGCGGCCGCACGGCGTCGATCGCCTGCCGGAAGCGGAGCGGGTCGTCGAAGGCCACGTCCACATAGAAGCGGTACTCCCACTCGCGGCCGACGATCGGCAGCGACTGGATCTTCGTCAGGTTGATGTCGTAGAACGAGAGCACGGTGAGCACCTTCGAGAGGCTTCCCTGCGTATGGGGCAGCGTGAAGAGGAGCGAGGCCTTGTCGATGCGTGCCGGATCGACGTACGACGGGGCGAGGCGTTCGTCAGCCAGGATGAGGAAGCGCGTGAAGTTGTGTTTGTTGGTCTCGATGCCCCGTTCGAGGATTTCGAGTCCGTAGAGCTCGGCGGCATCGGCGCCGCAGATGGCTGCCGTGCCCGTCAGACGGCATTTGGCGATCTCCTGCGCGCTGCCGGCCGTATCGTCGCGTTCGACGACCTTCAGCTGCGGGTGGGCCTTCAGAAACTCGCCGCACTGCATCAGGGCGATGGGGTGCGAGTGGATCTCGTGCAGGCTGTCGAGGCCCTGTCCCGGGAGGGCTGCCGCGACGTGCGAGATGCGGAGCTTCTCCTCGCCGATGATCTGCGTGCGGCTGCACCGCAGCAGTTCGTGGTTCGGGAGCAGGCTGCCCGCAATGGTGTTCTCGATGGCCGCAATGCCCAGCAGCGCCGGATCTTCGGCCATGCGGCCGAAGAGCTCGTCGAAGCTCCGGCAGGGGATGATCTCCAGCTCCTCGCCCGGGAAGTAGCGGCGGGCGGCCGTTTCGTGGAAGCATCCTGCAATGCCCTGTATGGCGATTCGTTTCATGGGGTGGTGATTTGTTGCAATTAAAAAATCCCGCTCTTCGGGAGCGGGATTTTCATCTTTTACCGTGTCGTTCTATTCTGTCTCATCCGGTTATATGCATGACCTCCCGCTTTTTCTCTCGGCGTAAAAGAAAAAGGAATAAAAGAAGTATGCAAATCCGTATGAACGCATCGTTTTCGTTTCGTTGCTTGTTGCAAATGTAGCGAATTATTCCGAAAAACCAAATTTTTTTCGGGCGAATTTCCGCGCCGGGATGCGTCGGAACGCTCTCCAACGGGCCTGCGCCGGGGCCGGCTGCCTTCGCGTGGCCGTCGGAAGAAGGCTCTTTTCACGGATGCCGCGGCTGCTTCGCCGAAGCCGGGAATCCGTTCGCCGTAAGGAGCTTCCCGTCCCGAAACCCTTGCCCCGAAACCGAAAAAAGGGACACGCGGCCGTGTCCCTTTTTTCATCCCTTTTTCATTCCGGGCGTCGGATTACTCCTCCCCGGCCGCGGTTCCGGTGATCTCCGCGGGAATCGAGTCGCAGCGCCGGTACACCGAGACGATCGTCGGATCGTCCTGGGCCGTCCAGACCATCGTGTCCTCGTGCAGGTCCGTGACGATGTAGCGGTGGCTCCAGTCGCCGATGCCGTAGTCGTAGGCGCCCATGATGATGGCTCCGAGCTCGACGTCGGTCGTGATGTCGTAGCGTCCCGTGCGTTTGCGCGCCGAGAAGCTGTCCACGTTCTGGTACATCGTGAAGAGCTGGTCCTTGCGCGTGAACTCGATGTAGATGTAGGTGCCTTCGGCGAGCGTCGTGCCGTTCCACTCGGCAAGCTGCCAGGTTCCGGAGATGTTGTGGGGCGTAACCTCCAGACCGGGATCCTCGTAGGTCTTGTCTTCGTCGCAGGCGCCCAGACAGAGTGCGGCAGCCGCGAGGAGGGTCAGTTTCAGAAATCTTTTCATGCTGTATCGTTGCTTTTTGTCAAATTCTTGTTGGTGGATGCGTCAGCGCGACGCGCCGAAGCGGATGTACAGGGTGCTCTGCCGCGGGGGCAGACCGAGGCCCTGCAGGATGACGGGCTGCTGTTCGGGCAGCGGCCCCGTCCGTTTCGAGGGGTCGAAGCGGATGATCAGGTCGCCCGTTGCTCCCGGCTCCAGCTGCTGCGGGTCGCACGCGAAGCGGATGCAGGGCGGAAGCAGCAGACTGTCGGCCGTGATGCGCAGCGGCTCCGTGCCGGCATTCAGGCACTCGATGCGCTCGGTCTGCGGGCGGTCTCCGGCGATGCGCACCTCCTGCCGCTTGAGCCGCAGGGCGTTCATCGCGCAGGGATAGTCCGCGGTCGGCAGCGCTGCGGGGATAACCCGCCCGGTCAGTTCGAGAATTGCCGTGGGGAGCTTCTCCGAGAGCTGCGTGAAGACGAAGATCCGCCGCCGGAAATAACCCGGATGACGCTTCGGGTGGTAGGTTACCGTTACGCTTCCCTCACCGCCCGGGAGCACCGGCCGCCGGTCGTACGAGGCTACGGCGCACCCGCAGGTGGTCTCCACGCGCGTGATGACGAGCGGCCGCTCGCCGGCATTCGTCCATCGGTAGGTGAAGCTCGGCGGCGTGGCCTCCTCGCGGATCTCGCCCGTCTCGATGCGCATGCGCTCGAAACGCATCGCCTCGCGGCCCTCGGCCTGGGGCGGATGGGCCAGGCTGTCGCGCAGCGCCTGCGGAATGTAGGGCACCTGCGCCCGGAGCGGGACTGCGCAGCACATTGCGCAGACCCACCCGGCACAGAGCATGGCTATCGTTCCGCCGCGTCGCATCCTAAAGCCATCCGTTTCCGTTGGCCGACTTGCGGACGGTGATGCTGAACGACTGCGTCTGTCCGCCGCCGGTGATCGAGGCGTGCGTCGAACCCTCCTTGAGACCCCGGACGGTGAGCAGGCCGTTCGCGAGCGTCGCCGAAGCGATGCTTTCGTCGTCGATCTGCACGGTGTAGGTCAGCTGTTCGCCGTCGAGGAAGTAGACGGCCGGACGCTCCGTTACCGAACCCTCAAGCGGAATGTAGAGGTTCGGGAAGCGCATCTGCACGCCGCCTTGCGCGACGGCGTCAAGCAGCTGCCGGGCATTGACCTGTCCGGTACCCATCTTTCCCGTATAGTTCGTGAGCATCATCTGCGTGGGGTTGGTGAGCCCCATGTCGTAGGCGTAACGGTAGTAGAACTTCGTGCCGGTGATGTAGGAGTCAATCGGCGTGGTGGTGCTGTAGAGCAGCTCGCGGAACTCTTCGGCCGTGAAGTGGCGGCGCATCTGTGCGGCATACGAGAGACCCAGGGCCACGACGCCCGAGACGTGCGGGCAGGCCATCGAGGTACCCTCCATGTAGCCGTAGCCGGTTTCGCTGACGTTGTAGGGAAGCGTCGAGAGCACGCAGCCCGTTTCACCGCGCAGGGCGCCTTCGCCATAGTCCCAGTAGTAGTCGCGGTCGCCGCCCGGAGCCGCAATGTTCGTTCCGGGACCGTAGTTGGTGTAGGTGGCCGGCGTGTAGTCGGCAGCCGTTGCGGATACCGATACGCACATGCTGGCCGCACCGGGGAATCCCGCCGTGTTGGCATATTCGTTGCCCGAGGCGAAGACGGCGATGCCGCCGTCGATGGGACCGTTGGGCGATCCGGCGTTGTGGGTGAAGTAGTCAACGGCGTCCTTCTCCAGCGGGGCGAGCGTCTCCCACTCCTCCTCGGTGGCGTAGCCCGGCGTGCCCCACTCATAGCTGTTGGCCGTACCCGAGGTGTAGCCCCAGCTGCACTGAAGGATGACGGCGCCGTTGTCGGCGGCATACTTGATCGCCTTGACCGCCGACATGGAGTTGCCGCCGGTGTTGCCGGCGAAGATCTGGCACGACATGATCTTCACGCCCGGCTGCGAGGGCGTGCCTCCGGCAATCGAGCAGATACCCTCGCCGTTGCCGTTTACGGCGGCGATGACGCCGGCGACGTGCGTGCTGTGGCCCGTGTCGTTCAGATCGTCCCAGGTGATGACGCCCGAATCGGTTACGAAGTTGTATCCGTGGATGTCGCCGGCATATCCGTTGCCGTCGTTGTCGCGCTTCGAACCGTCGATCTCATCCTCGTTGGTCCAGATGTTGGCCGCCAGCTCGGGATGGGTCAGGCAGACACCCTCGTCGAGCACGGCGACGATGATCGACGGGTCGCCCGTCGAGGCGCTCCAGGCCTCCTGGCACCGAACGTCGGCGCCGGCGATCGATTTCGCCTGCGGGCAGGCCTCCGTGCCGGTGAACATCGTGCCGTCGTTGACCAGATTCCACTGCATCGGGAGCAGCGGGTCGCTGAAGGAGGCTCCGGCACGCGTGCCGGCCGTGCGGCGCTTGAGCATTTCGAGCGTCTCGCGCGTCAGGGGCGTGGCCTTGCGTTCGCTGCTGTAGGCCCGCTGGATCTTGCGGTTCGGGCTGGCATACTGTACCTCTCCGAGCTGCGAGAGTCGTGCGATGACCTCCTCGACACTGTTCTTCTGGCGGTCGAAGCGTACCACGTACCACAGGTTGAGACCCGCCTCGCGCGTACGCTCCTCGGTGCGGGCATCGACCGGGAAGACACGTTCGAGCTCATAGCCGCCGATAAGGTCGAGGACCTCGTCCACGGAGAGGATTCCCGAACGGGTCGCCGGAGCTCCGCTGCGAGTCTGAGCCTCCATCCGGTCGAGGATGTCGCTGACGTAGCTCTGGAACTTCACGAGCACCTCACCCGAGACGGGCTCGTTCTGCTCCGGCGTTCCGGGCTGCGGTTCCGAAGGCGTCGGAAGCTCGTCGGTCGCGCAGGCGCCGAAAGCAAGCAGGGCTGCGATACAAATGCCGTATATCTCTTTTTTCATCTTTCGTTGTCTGTTTTATGCGTTGAATAATCCGATGGCTACTCTTTCCGGTTGGGATCGAGATACTTCTTTCCCTCGTAGAATTCGTAGTAGTCGTTCAGGTTGATCGGCTCGTTGGTGAATCCTGCCGTCTTGCCCTCCTTGTCCTTGCCCTCCTGGAAGAAGACCAGCGTGAAGGGGTCCCACCAGTCGAGTGCCGGGTGGCGGAGCAGCCATTCGGGGAGCTCTCCGGTCAGACGGTTCAGGTTGATCGAGAAGCGCTTGATGTTGGGAAGCACCTTCGGAATGCCCACCAGCGCCTGCGGCAGCGAGTCTGCGGCGTTGATGTCGGCCTGCGTGTAGGTCGTGTAGTCCTTCATGTCGGGAATGCGGCCCTGGAGGTAGTTCACCGAGAGGATCAGCGTGTCGAGCTTGTCCCATTCGAGCAGGCGGCGCGGGAACTCGCGCGAGGAGCTGGTCTCCTGGAACAGACCGCCGAAGTTGGTGGTCGTCGAGTTGTAGAGGTCGTAGATGATGATGCGCTGGTTGGCGTTCATCTTCAGGGCGTGCAGGTTGGGAAGGTTCTCCTTGGTGAGCACCGAGGGAATCTCCTCGAAGTTGTTGCTCGAGAGGTCGAGGAATTCGAGGCTCTTGAGATTCTTGAACGAGGGATCCAGCTCCGTAAGACCGTAGGCGCTGATCGTCAGTCGCTTGAGGTTCGGAAGCTTGGTGATGTACTCACCCGTCGAAAGGCTGTAGCGGTTCGAGTTGGTGTTCGAGTAGAAGACCAGCTCGTCGGCTGCCGTGAGGTACTGAACCTCGAACGGAATACCCTCCTTGGTGCTGAACATGTAGAAACGGGCGTATTTTACGCGGCCGACCATGTCGTCCGTACATCCTTCCATATCCTTTTCCCAGAGTTCCACATTGTCCCAGTTCGCCATGCTCTCGGAGGTTTCCCACGACTGCCACATGTCGAGGGCGCGGGCGATCGAGAGCAGCGCTACGGAGTCTCCGGCGCGCGTCCCGACGTCGATCGGCTCGGATGCGTTCTGTCGTACGGTCAGGCCGTCCTGTGTGGCAAGCTGCACCTCCTTGCGGGGTTTGAAAACGATGGAGGCGTTGCGTTCCGTGTCGCGCGAATTGATCTCCCAGTTGAAGCGCAGGGTTACCTCGCGGGGACGCACACCCCGGTCGAGATTGACCTGATACTCCTCGGAGCGGAGCCAGGACTGGGCCTCTTCGGGAATCTCGATGTCGAAATCGACATTGGTCTTTACCCGCACGTCAAAGGTACGTTCACCCAGAGCGGCGTAGTTCGAGATGGTGATCTGCGGGCTCTCAAGCGTAATGGCGTAGTCGAAACCCTGCTGCGAGATGGAGATGTCGCGGCGCTCCTCCCAGTTGTTCTGGTTCTGGATGCGCACCATGCCCTGGCGGGGTTCGTTGAGCAGGGCCGAGTCGATGATGATCTGGCAGACGGCCGAGCCGCGGCCGTTGGCCGGCGAGATGGTGATCCAGGGATCGTTCGTCAAGGCGACCCACTGGTCGTCGGCCGTGATCCGGATGTTCCGGGTCCCGCCCTCGGCACCGATCTCGATCGAGTCGCTGTCGATCTTTACGCCGACCTTCTTGTCGTCCGAGCAGCCGACGGCCACCAGTGCGCAGAGAAAAATCGATATATAGGTTTTTACGTTCATGATTTGCGTACGTTCTTAAAGGTTATTCGAGCATCGCTTCGCAGTTGGTGATGTTCTGCGTCTTGTCGTAAATGAGGATATAGGCTCCGTTCTCCCAGGCGTAGCAGACATCCGAAGCATCGAACGTGATGTTGGGGTTGTCGCTGATGTCGAGCGTCCAGATGGCCGTCGAGATCGTGTCGTCGATCTTGCGCAGGTCGTTCGAACCGATGTAGAAGCCGCGCAGACCGGTGTGCTGGTAGACGCCCGTGGGCCACTCCCTCAGGCAGCGTTCGCCCTGCTCGTCGCGCTGGCCGCGGATGGCGAAGACCGTCAGCCCCTTGCAGGTCATCGGCTCGTAGGGGAACTTCGCGAAGGCGTTCTGCGACAGGTCGAGACCGTAGAGGTAGGGGAGCGTGTCGGCCGAGAAGTCGTCGGGAAGATCCGTGAGGCGGTTGTACGTCAGGTCGAACGAGATCTGACGGCTCGAATACTTGCCCTCGAAGCACCCTTCGGGGAACTCCGTGAGGCCGCAGCCGCGCAGGATGATGTACGACACCTCCGAGTCGGAGTCGCCGAGCCACTTGGGATATTTCGTCAGTCCCGGGTTGCCGGCCAGGGTGAGCGTCTGGACATAGATGCCCTTGAAGGCGGCAGCCTCCTCGTCGGTATAGTCCTGCAGGTCGTTGTAGGAGAAGTCGACGTTCGAGATGGCGGAGATCATCTCCGAGCTGAAGATGTTGGGGAACTTCTTCAGCTTGTTGAACGAGAAGGAGAACTCGGTCAGATCGTCCATGTTGCAGAACCGGCCGTTCTCGTCGACGGGGATCTCCTCGATCTGGTTGTGGCTGAAGAACAGCTCCACGGGAGCAACCTCCTCGCCCAGCGGATGGAGCGTGTGGATGTTGTTGCGCGTCAGGTCGAGCAGACCCAGACGCTTGAAGTTCCGGAAGGAGGCGGGCAGCTCCTCGAGGCTGTTGTCCGTCAGGTAGAGCATCTGCAGGGTCTCCTTCGAGAGGCCTTCGGCCAGTTCGGTCAGTCCGTCGTGGAGATCCTGGGCCTCCCACTGCTTGTTGTTCGAGAGGTTCGCGGCAACGAGCTTCGGCATCTTGGCGATAGCGCGCGGGAACTTCTTCATGTTCGGGCAGTTGTACACCTCGAAATCGGTGCAGGCTGCCAGTCCCGACATGCCCTCGCGGCCTTCGCCCTCGTAGTCGGGAAGCGACTCGATGGCGCTGTTGGCGATATAGAGGTACTCGAGCTTCTTGAGGTTGCCGATCTCGGCGGGCAGCGACCGGAGCCCGTTGCAGAGCTTGCCGTGCGAGGTGTCCATCGGACGGATGTCGCGCTGGCGGCCCGTCGAGGCCTCGAAGATCTGATCCTCGGTGTAGCCCTGGTCGTAGAGCTCCGTGGCGCGGATGTGGATGCCGTGCTCGCGCAGCGCAAAGGCGCAGGGCCAGGACATCTGCGTGGCCGGGTGCATGGCGTGCAGCAGGGCGCGATGGTTCTCCATGCGGTTGCGCGAACGCTCGGTGAGGCTCTGGTCGGGATCGAGCGTCGGATCCTTGAAGCCGACGTTCGTGTCGTTGTGCGTGCCCAGATAGAGCTCTACGAGCTCGGTGAGCTGTCCGAGCTCCTTGGGCATGTCGCCCGAGAAGCCGAAGCCGCTGATGTCGATCATGGCGATACGTCCGTTGGTATGGACCTCGACACCCGGCTGGTAGCTCCACAGGTCGGGGTCCTTGTTGAAGTCCCAGTTCGATCCGACGGGGTAGTTCTCGCCCTGGTAGGACCACTCATCGCCGTGCAGCGCTTTCCAGATCGCGTAGAGCGCATAGTGGTCCTTCATGTATTCGTCGGCCTCGTAGAGCGTAACGGCGACGTCGCTGTCGGTCGTACGGTTGTCCTCGACCGTGAAGGGCGACTCGGCCGGAGCGGTATTGGTCTCGAGCAGGGTGCCGTCGCTGTCGTAGGTAACATATTTGATGACCGCATAGTTTCCGGCCGGAAGCGAAAGCAGCGAGTCGCAGGCGCAGGTCGAGGTCTGGTAACCCGGAGCCGTTTCCGTATTCTCGGGATCGTCGAAGTGGATCGAGAAGGTTACGGGAAGGCCCTCGAATGCCACGAGGTTGTTCGTCTCGGTATTCTTGACCGTTACGTCGAACGATCCGATCTCCTCGAAGATGTACTGGCGGGAGACTCCGCTGCGGCTCTTCGGCGGATTGAATCCGGACATGTCCTTCGTGAGGGTGAAGCGCACCTTGCCGCGCGGCTGGACATTTACCGTAAGGTCGTGAACCGTGAGTCCTCCGGCGACGACCGTCAGATCGGGATCGACGGCATTGCCGTTGTAGAGTTCCCCGTCCTCGGCATCGAAAAGCGTGAAGCGGGTGATCGTGTAGTTGCCCGTAAGGAGCTTGAGTTTGGCACTCCGCATGCCGTATTCGGCGCTTTCGGCATCGGCGGCCGAAAGCGTGAGCGTCTGGACGATCGTCTCTTCGCCGCTGGTGAGCGTTACCTGGACCTTGCTGGCCTCCGCCAGGTAATCCAGTTGGGGTTTGATGGCCCGGGATTGTGCGGCGTCGTCCTGCGGGGCTTCGTAGGAGGCCTCCTTGTATAATTTGAACTGAACGTATCCGTAATCCAGATCGCGGTTGTCGATTCCGTCATCGTCCGAGCAGCCCGCAAGGAGTCCCAGCGTCAGCCCGAAAGTCAGCATTACGGCGGTTTTGAAAAGTTTCATGTATATGAATTACACTGATTTACAATGAATATTGGTGGTAGATGGGCACCTCCGATTGCCGGAGGTGCCGCCTTACGGCATCTTACGGCAGCGGTACACAGTAGATGATACCTGCGGCATAGTCGCCGCCGTTGTAGATGTTGAGCATCGCATAGGGGCTGTCTCCGGCTCCCGGAGTATTCATCATGATGTTGATGGTCGTCTCGGAGGCCAGATCCACATTCAGCCACTCGATACCCTCATAAGGCTGGATCTGCACCCGTTCGGGATCGAACTCGCTCGTCGTGATCTTGATGTTCTCGCCCGGAGCGGCGCCCAGCAGGTAGATTGTGCTGCCCAAATAGAGTCTCTCGCCGAACTCGCTTTCGAGGTTCTGGCCGACGAAATCGGTGAGCATGGCGGCCATCTCCTGATAGTTGTCGAACGTAATGGCCTCGAAGTTTGCACTGCCCGAGGTGAGCTCGGCCTGGAAGGCGCCGCTGCCGCTGCCCGAATCGGTCTTGCAGCAGATGGCCGCCTTCGGCTCGTCGTCCACATAGAGGACGACGTATCCGGTCTTTGCCTCCGAGACGTTGTCCATGAGGATCTCGAAGCTTGCGGCCGAAACCAGCATGCCGTCCGTATCGGTGAAGGCGTCGTTCTTGCGGATGCTGAGCCAGTGCAGGGCACCCTCGGCGATCGGCGCGAAGTTCTCGTCGAAGAAGCGCGTCGTGAAGTTGTTCAGCGAGGCGTCGTAGATGATCGTGGCGGTCGAGGTCTCGTTCGTGTAGGTCATCTGGTAGTTCTGCTCGGCGGGTGTTCCGAAGATCAAGGCCATCCGCTCGGGAAGATCGCGGTCTTCGGCATAGGTGAGCTGACGGAAGGTCGTGCCGCTGTTCTCCAGACCGGCCAGATCACGCACCGTGAAGAGCGAGCCGATCGGGGCGTCCTGGCTGATCGTGGCCAGTTCGCAGGCGCGGTACTCCTCCTTGAGCGTCGGCATGTAGGTCTGGGGATCATGTCCGATCAGGTCCTGTGCCGACGTTACGTCCTTGGCCAGTTCGGCCGGAAGCAGGATGACGGAGGCCGAGCGGGCTGCCGCGTTGTAGCCGCCCGCATAGGCGTCGGCCGTCAGACGGTACTCCGTGTTGACGAGTACGTCGTTGCCCGAGAGAACGGTCTCGTGGGCCTCAACCCAGTTGCAGACGCTGTAGAGGAAGGCGCCGGCATAGACCTCACGCTTCTCGAGGACAAAGAGCTTGTAGCCGACGCTTCCGTTGTCGGTTGCAAGGCGTGCGGCCGTGGTCTGGAACGTCGGGCCGTAGAAGGTCCAGATGACGCTGCCCGCACCGCCCTTGCCGTACTCGCCCGCGGCGTTGAACGTGTAGAGCGTCCCGGCGTTGAGGGTTACCGACTCCTTCTCTCCGCAGCCCGGGATCGAGATGCGGAACGAGAGCTTGACGTCGTTGTTGTTGTAGTCGCAGAAGATGAGTTCATCCTCGGCGTCCTCGAGCGGATAGGCTTCGGGGTCTGCAGAGAGCAGGATCTCGACCGTCTCGCCGGCCTTGCCCTCCGAAGGCGAGAGCTCGGCGATCCATTCGGGCTTCGAGTCGAGACGCCAGGGGAAGTTGGCGGCAATCTTGACGGGCCGGTTCTCGGGCTCCATCGACTCCTCGGCCCAGGGAATGGTGAGCGTCGTCTGGGCGGCATCGACGGGCGTCTCCTCATAGGTGATCTCGCCGAATCCGGACTGCTCGCCCGCATAGAGGGCGAACTGGCGCTCGACGGTGCCGCGGACTACGGTGGCGATCACCTGCGTCTGTCCGCCCATGGTCATCGAAACGTCGATGCTGCGGTCCGTATCGTACTCCTCCTTGTCGGAAACACAAACGGTGATGGTGTGCTGTCCGGCCTTGCCGCGCAGGGTGTAGGCCGTCAGACCGTCGTCGTCGAGCCAGAACCACTCGCCGGCGGTATTCTGGTCGATGCTTACCGACCACTCCTGATTGGGCTCGATGGGAATCGTGCAGGTGCCCCCGATCTCGATGCCGAGGGTTGTCTTCATCGGGAAATTGGGTTCCGGCAGCTTTTCTTCCGGATCGCTCTCGGAGCAGGCACTCTGCAGGAGCGTCGCCCCGGCAAGCGCTGCAAGAAAGAGATGTCTAAAATACTTTTTCATAGTCGTATCGTTTTTTTATTATATCTCTTGTCTGACTATAAGGAGGGGCCTCCGTGTTTTTTCATGCCCTCTTCGAGCACCAGGCGGTCGGCCTCTTCGTCGCTGATCCACTCCATGATGTTGTAGAACGTGCCTACGGTTCCCACGGGCGTACCCATGTTGTAGACGTAGACGTAACTCCAGAGTTTCACGTTCCCGGCGCAGGTGTCGAAGAACGAGTAGTAGTTGGGGCTGTTCGTCACGAGGATCTTGTTGTCTCCGTTGATCTGTCCGAATACCGAGAGCTCGTCGCTCAGCACCTGGTCTCCGGGCATGGAGACCAGCGGCAGGGAGAGATCCTCCGCATCGAACGAGAGCTTCACGTCATAGCCCGTGAAGAGCCAGTCGTGCAGGATGACCGTTTCCGGGTCGGTGGGATCCGCTTCGGTGTAGATCAGACGCTGGATGCTCGTGTTCTCGACACCGGGATAGCTCTGCAGGAAGGTCGAGGTTACCACGCACCAGCCGGTGAAGTCCTCGATGTGGAAGGTGCAGCCCTTGAGCATCCGCACGCGGGTCTGGTCCTGGTAGAGGTCCCACTTCAGCTGCTCGGGCATCACCAGACGGAGGGTGAACTGCAGCGTGTCGGAGGGTTCGAAGTTTTCATAGTTGCCGTGTACGAGCACCTCGGTCGAGCGCTGGCCGGCCGGGATGGTGATCGTGTTGGAAGCCAGGCGGTAGTGCAGGCCCTCGATGGCCGTGCTGCCCTGGTCGATGACCTCCACGCCGAACGTGCGGTCGTAGTCGCAGGCGCGGGTCGAGGAGACGGGAACCGAGAAGTACTCCTGGTTCTCGAGCACCATGTTGAGCGAAACGGAGTCCGGGAACAGGACATACTCCCCTTCGGAGTAGGTCTTGTACTCCTCCTGGCAGCCCGTGGCGAGCAGGCAGGAGAGTCCCGTGGCAAACAGGAACGTTATGATTCGTTTCATGATCGATCTGCTATGTGGTTACTATTTGTTGCTTTCGTTGGGGGTGATCTCCGAGCCCGGAGCCTCCAGCTCGTGCTGGGGAATGGGCCATACGAAGAGCGGGTCGCCGGCCTCGATGCGCAGGTTGTTGCCCTCGTCCTGGGTGCAGGACTGCGGCGTGCGCTCGAAGCCCAGGCCCCAGCGCTTGAGGTCCTGCAGGCGGAAGCCCTCCATGTAGAGCTCGCGGACACGCTCCTCGGAGAAGGTCTTCACGTCGGTCTCCCAGTTGCCCGTGAGGTTGATCACGCCTCCCGACTGGAAACGCGTGGCGCGCAGCGCCTCGAGATCCTTCTGGGCCAGATCCACCCGCGGGTTGGCCTGGCGGCAGTAGGCCTCGGCGCGGATCAGGTACTGCTCGGCCAGACGCAACGGCTTGGGCATCGAAACCTGGAAGATGCGCTGCGGGATGAAGATCGCGCGGTTGCCGTAGTACTTGACCAGCAGCGGCCAGTCCAGTCCGTTCGTGTAGCCGATCGTGATGCCGTCTTCCGAGTCGGCGAAGTAGCTCTCCTTGCGCAGGTCGTAGTCGTCATAGGCGTCGAGCACCCACTGTGCCGGGACGTAGTCGGGGTAGAAGTAGGTGTAGTCGCGGTTGAAGTTGAGGAAGACGGTGCCCAGGGCCCCTCCGTAGGAGGTGCTCGTGAAACCGATGCGCCAGATCACCTCCGAGCCCGTGTCGTAGGCCCACATGTAGTCGAACGTGGTGGCGCCGTCGGGAGCCGTCGTGTGGAACGAGGTGAGTTCGAAGATGTCCTTCTTTTCGTCGAGCAGGATGCTCGAATACTTGACGGCCTCCTCCCAGTCCTGCATGTAGAGGGCCACGCGGGCGCGGATGGCCTGCACGGCGGCCTGCGACATGTAGTAGTTGTTGGGCGTATCCTCCGACTCGTCCATGAGCTCCTCGGCGCGCGTCAGGTCGTTGAGCACGAACTGGTACGAGTCGTAGAGCGAGGCGCGCTTGACGGGCTCCTTCTCGAAGTACTTCGAGCGCAGCACGACACCCTGCTGCTGTTCGGCGCGGGCGGGGTCGTAGGCCTCGCAGAAGCACTTGATGAGCTCCGAGTAGCAGAGCGCGCGGATGGCGTAGACCTCGCCGGTGTACTGGTCCAGCGTCTCGAGGTTCGTATCGCTCGTCTCCCGGGCAATGACGTCGTCGATGCGGTCGAGGTAGAAGTTGCAGGCGCCGATCACGGCGTAGAGCTGGGCGTAGACGTCCTGGATGAGCAGGTCCGTCGGGCGGATCTTCCAGAGCCAGAAGTCGCCGTAGGTGTTTGAGTTGCCCTCGACGGCGTAGGCCAGGTCGCACTGGATGTCGGGCAGCAGGGTGAGGTAGCCGCTGTAGAGTGCGCCGCTCATCAGGTGCCCGTAGATGCCGATCAGATGCTGCTCGGCGTCGGCGAACGTTTGCATGGCCTCCTTTTCGGGAATCGAGCTGCCGGGGTACTTGTCCAGGCAGGAGCTCATGCCGACGAGCGCCGTGAGCGCGAGGATGCCGAGTTTGATATTGCGTAAGATCTTGTTCATGGCTTTTGATTAGAAGGTTAAGTCGAGACCGAACGTATACTGGCGGGTCATCGGGTATTCGGCCGCGTAGCGGTTGCTGTTACCCTCGGGATCGAGACCCGAGAATTTCGTGAAGGTCAGCAGGTTCTGGGCCTGGGCGTAGATTCTCACGCCGCTGATGAAGCGCGTCTTGCCGAGCAGCTCCTTGGGGAAGGTGTAGCTGAGCATGAGGTTCTTCAGACGCAGGAACGAGGCGTCCTCGAGCAGTCGGCTGTCGAACTCGGTGTAGACGCCGTGGCGCGGGATGTCCGTAATGTCGCCGGGTTTCTTCCAGCGGTTGAGCAGGCGCCTGGACTGGTTGTAGGAGGCGAAGCGGCCGTTCGACTCGTCGAAGTAGCGGTCGTTGTTGATCATCCAGCGGTCAGCCACCCACGAGAACTGGGCCGAGAGGGCGATGCCCTTCCAGCTGAGGTTTGTGCCGAAGCCGCCCTGCCAGGGGGCGATGAAACTCTTGCCGACCATCACCTTGTCCTCGTCGCGCAGCTCGTTGGTGAGCTCTCCGTCCTTGGTGTACCAGAGGGCGTCGCCGTTGGCGGGGTTCACGCCGGCGAAGCGGTTGATGTAGAACTCGCCGATGCTGTGTCCGACGACATACTTCAGGTCGGACGAGGCGATCTCGTACTCCTGGA
This sequence comes from Candidatus Alistipes faecigallinarum, assembly GCA_019115605.1. GTDB lineage: Bacteria > Bacteroidota > Bacteroidia > Bacteroidales > Rikenellaceae > Alistipes > Alistipes faecigallinarum. The sequence continues at coordinate 33,083 of DXDG01000011.1, read as the reverse complement.
CGCCGTGGTAGAGCTCCGTGATCTCGTTCTGGTTGTAGGAGACGTTGGCGTTGAGCGACCAGTTGAAGTTGTCGGTGGAGATGACCGTTCCGGTGAGGTTGATCTCGACGCCGCGGTTGACCATCGCGCCGATGTTGTCCCAGCGGAATCCGAAGCCGCCGTCCGTGTAGGACTGGGGCACGGACATCAGCATGTCGCTCGTCTTCTTGTTGTAGAGCTCCAGATCGACGTTCAGCCGGTTCCAGAAGCCGAAGTGCAGACCGAGGTTGGTCGTCCAGGTCGACTCCCAGCTGAGCTCCTCGTTACCCTGCGACGAGGGGGCGATGCCGGCCGTGCCGACATATTCCAGACCGCCCGAAACCAGGGCGAGGTGTTCGTAGTTGGGAATCGAGGAGTTGCCCGAGGTACCCGTCGAGAGGGAGATCTGGGCGTTGGTCAGCCAGTCGCCGGCATCCTTGAGGAAGGCCTCGTTGCGCAGGTTCCACATGAAGCCCACCGACCAGAAGACACCCCAGCGGTTCGAGGCGCCGAAGCGCGACGAGGCGTCCGCACGGAGCGAGAAGTCGGCGTAGTAGCGGTTGGCGTAGTTGTACTCGCCGCGGCCGAAGAAGGAGAGGAATCCGTAGTCGTCGTCGGGCTGGTCCTCCCACGATACGGCGCGCGTACCGGTCGAGATGCTGGTCAGCTTGTCGTTGTTCTGGCCCTGCGTCGTTACGCCGAACGACTCGTAGTGGTAGTTGATGCCCTCCTGGCCGACGAGGAAGTTGAAGTCGTGGTCCTGACCGACGCGGAAGCGGTAGTTGACCGTGTTCGTAACCGAGAGGGTCAGACCGTCGGAGCTGTTGCGCGAGGCGGTTCCGATGCCCAGGTTGGGCGTGTACTCCGGGTAGGAGACGCCGAAGCCGGTGGCGTGCGAGTAATCGACGTTGAACTGCGACTTGATCGTCAGCCCCTCGATCGGGGTGGCCTCGGCAAAGAGCGCCGAGATGAGTTTGTATTTCTTGTAGCTTACGGGGTTGTTCTCGATCCACTCGAGCGGGTTCTGACCCTCACCCTTCCAGCTGCCGTCCTCCATCGAGGCGATCGAGCCGTCGGGGCGGCGCGGATTCCAGTAGGGCATCATGAAGCGGGCGGCCGAGATCGGCGTTACGATGGTGTAGTCTCCCGACTGGGCGAGTTCGATCTCCTGGTAGTTGAGCAGCGTGTTCGTTCCTACCTTGAGCCAGTCGGCCGCGCGCTGCTCGACATTCGCGCGCAGCGAGTAGCGGTTGAAGTCCGATCCCGGGGCAATACCCTCCTGGTCGTAGTAGCCGCCCGAGACGTAGTAGTTCGTCTTCGCGTTGGCACCCGATACGGAGAGCTCGTAGCTCTGGAGCAGGGCGGCGTCGTTGAAGACCTCGTCGAGCCAGTTGACGTCGGTCTTGCTCAGCAGGGCGTAGTTTTTGCCCTCGGTCATGCCGATCTCCTTTTCATACTGGATGCGCTCGGCGGTGTTCATCTGGTCCCAGTTGCCGTAGGCGAGCTGCGAGAAGCCGAGCTGCATGCGGTAGTTGATCACCGGATGGTCGGCCATGCGTCCGCGCTTGGTGGTGATGACCACCACGCCGTTGGCGGCGCGGGCTCCGTAGATCGAGGTCGAGGAGGCGTCCTTCAGCACCGAGAGGCTCTCGATGTCGGCCGGGTTGATGGTGTTGAAGTCGGCCGCCGAGATGACGATGCCGTCGAGCACGAAGAGCGGGTCGGTGCCCGCGTTGATCGAGTTGGTGCCTCGGATCGTCAGTTCGGCCGACTGGCTGGGCTCACCCGAGCTGGAGAGCACCGTGAGGCCCGGGACCTGACCCTGGAGGGCCTGGTCGAAGGCGGCCGTCGGGGTGCTTTCGATCTTTTCGGCCTTGACGGTCGATACCGAGCCGGCGATGGTGCCCTTCTTGCGGACGCCGTAGGCGATGACCACCACATCCTCGAGCGCCTGCGTGTCGCTCTGCATCTCAAGGTTGTAGGTTACCTTCGACGTTCCCTCGGGTACCGTGTACTCCACGGCCTTGTAACCGATGTACTGGAACAGCAGTTTGGTTCCGGGGGCCACCTCGATGGTGTAGCTTCCGTCGGCGAGCGTCGAGACGCCCGACGTGGCTCCGGAGATCACGTTTACCCCGATCAGGGGCTGTTTGTCCTCTGCCGAGGTAACGATACCGCTGACGGTAACGAGACCTCCCCCGCCTGAAGGGGATGCAATGGACATCGCGCACACGAAAAGTGCGAGAAGTAAGGGTAGAATTTTTCGTTGCATAGGAAAAAAAGGACTTTCTTGCGCCGCAAAGATAGGAAATTAAAACGTAGGTTTAAAGCACTTTACGTTACGCGGATTATAAGCAAACCGGCCCGGGAAACTGTGATTCTGACACTCCGAAAAGCCCTTCCGGCTTTCGGTGATTTTCTAAAATAATTGAATATGAGATAGATTCGCCGCATTACAGATTTATTTCATTTTCTTGAAAACGGGCGGGGTTTTATTTTGTAAAATATTATTAATGGGCTGATATTATTATAATAACTGTATTTATAATCCGGATATATTCAGAATTGTTAATATAATTCCGCCCTATTACCTGCAAATTGAAAGGGACAGGGTTCGGTTATAATTTAAATGGATGTTTTTGGGAGGATTTAGATAGTCGAAAATTGTAAAAAATCAGAAAAAAATGAATTTTTTTATGCTTTTTTGTCTCGCGGGTGTATATTTGTTTCAGAATGAAACCGAAAAACAGGATTTCGGTAATGTTTTATCAATTTGTTGATTATCTGCTGTATGTCTGTTTGTGCAGGCCGTCTGCAGGGCTGTCGCAGCGTTGAATCCGGTGATTCTGAATGGAAATATCGTCCGGAAGTGCATAAACAGTAAGCAAATTGATTCGTTTTGGTTCAGCCGTGCAAAATGCCCCGCTGATTGCGATTTTCCCCGGTTCGTTTCCTGCTTCCCGGCCGGTGAGGCGGCCGGCGGGCGGCATCGGAAGCGGAAAGCGAAACGCCATCCTTGCGGGATGGCGTTTCGGAAGGGGCCTTTCGTACCGGGGTTCCGGTTGCGGCGGGAGCGGAATCCCGCCCGACGGTTCACTGTTTCTTCAAGGTAGGCAATGCTCCAGTAAGTTCGTATTGCCAGCCTGTGCCGCCCAATGCGGTGTTCATGGCGTTTTTGGCTTCTTCCCAGTTGCCGTCCGCCACCTTCGTGGCTTCGACGGTGATGCCAGCCTGATTTTCGCCGACGCTTTGGTCCTGACCGTTGTCTCCCCAGTAGCAGGCGGTGATGACCGGGTTGTCGAATGCGTTGGTAGTCTCTCCCGCTACGCCGCCTGTGGTTCCGCCCGGGCCGCTGACAATCCCCTTGGCATGGTAGCAGGCGGTCATGGTGCGGCTGTCGTGGACTCCCGTTACGCCGCCAACATAGATGTTGCCGCTTCCGGAGCCGCTCACGTTGCCCGTAGCGTAGCAGGCAACGAGGGTGCTGACGCCGTTGAATCCCACCACGCCGCCGACAAAGTGGGTGTCTGTGGTTTTGCCTTCAAGGATCACATCGCCCGTGGCATAGCAGGCGGTCATGGTGGAATCAGCATTTGTGGTACCTGCCACGCCGCCGACAGTGGACTCTCCCTTTACTGTGACCGAGGAGTTGCACCCGGTGATGAAACCGCCCCATTGACTGCCCACCAAGCCGCCTGCGGAGGAGCCGCTGACGCTGCCCGACACCGAACAGTTTGCAATTATGTCTTTGTAATAGCTAAATCCCGCCACGCTGCCGACATTGCCATAAACGTAATCGCTTTCTATCTGTACGTCTTTCAGCGTCAAGTCCTTCACCGTGCCGCCTTCGCCAATGCATCCGAACAGACCCGCATAGTGGTAACTTCCCGTAACGGTCAGCCCCGTGATGGTATGTCCGCCGCCGTCGAAGGTGCCGGTGTATGCGATGTCAAAGTCTGTTCCTATCGGTACCCAGTCGATGCCCGAAAGGTCGATGTCGCCCGTCAGGGTGATGTTGATGTCGGTTGCTCCGTCGTTCGCCAGCCTGGCGAGGTTTATCAGTCCCTTTTTGTTGCCCGTGGTGTAGTTGCCTTCGCTCACCTCGACGTAGCCCGGGTCATAGTTCAGCGTGATCTCGTAGAACTTGCCCGCCACGGGGGTGATGGCAGCAGAGAGGTCGCGTTCCTCGCTGCCGTTGGTCCGCAGTTTCGTGATTTCATAGCCGGGCACCACATTCGCCTCCCAGCAGGTCGCGCCGTTGTACGCGCACCGCTTCATCTCTATCCAGCCCTCTTGCGAGCCTTGCACGGCCTGGCCTTTTTCGTAGGTACACCGGGTGCAGGTATAGAGCTGGATGCTCTGCACCTCGCCGAGTGCCTCGTCCGTGGGCGTGATGCGCACCTTCGCCAGGGCGTGGGTGAAGTTCAGCGTGACGGGGGTCAGGTAGTCGCCCGTGCCCGTACCGTTCAGCAGGTAGGCCAGACCGTCGGTCTGCTGGTCGCCGAGGTCGAGGGTGCCGTCCGTAGCGGGGTACCAGGCATGGACGGTGTGGTTGTCGCGGTCGCTCCAGAACAGGGGTGTTCCGGCTTTGGCGGAGCCGTCGGCCTGCACGGTGTAGATACCGGTCTGCGTATCGCCTTCTATCTGCACGGCGAACTGGTCGCCCGTTTCAAACATGCAGTTGTTGCCGTCCGCGTTTTCGCTGACGCGCATCTGCGGTGCGCCCCAGGACTGCGCCTCGCCGCGCTCCATCATGCGGAAGGTGATGCGGGCTATCTCAAGGGGGTATTGTTCTTCCTGTTCTTCCTGTTCTTCTTGTTCTTCTTCGGACGGGAGGTCGCTGTCCGCCGGCTCGTCCTTCGTGCAGGCAGCCGTGGCAAGGAGCAGCGCGGCTGCGGCAAAAAGTAGATGGATGGAATTTTTTTTCTTCATGTCGGGTTGTTCTTGTTTGTTTTTGTTTTGTGCTGCCGTCTGGCCGAAGGTCGGGCCCGCAAGGGGGCCCCGTGTAAACACGGAGATTTTGTTCGGATGGCAGCCGGGAAACAGGGCCCGGAAACGGAGTTCGGGAGCAAAATTAACAGAAAAACCGAAAACGGGAGCTTTTGGCCGTCGATTTTGTCGTTTAGGCAAGAATTTGTCGTTTAGGCAAGAAAAAATTGTTGTTCCGGCAAAGATGCGGACCGTCGGAGACCGGTCGGAGTTACAACATGGAGCTCTCCCCGCCCTGCGTTTTGCGCCAGTTGGAGGGGGAGACCCCCTCGCGGGCCTTGAACATGCGGGTGAAATGGCTGGGCGAGACGAAGCCCGCGGTCTCGGCGATTTCAGCGATATTCAGCCCGGGGTGTTGGAGCATGCGCCGTTTGGCGTACTCCATCCGCAGGTCGGTGATCCAGTCGCGGAACGAGCCGTTGCCGGTCGCCTTGATGTATTCCGAGAGGTAGGTGCGGTTGGTGTGGAGCGCATCGGCCAGTTCGCGGATGGTCAGTCCCGGCCGGAGGTAGCCGTCGGCGGTAATCCACTCGGAGAGCCGCGCCGCAAGGTCTGTATGGAGGGGCCGTGCCCCGGGGTCCGGCGTGTCGTCCGGACTGTCCGAATCGCACGGATCCGTGGCGCTCTCCTCTGCGGGGAGCTCCTCTTCGAGTGCCTGCTCGACCCGCTCGTAGAGGAGCAGGTAGTTCATGTAGGAGCAGTAGAGGTAGATGTAGAAGGGGACCGACGAGAGGATCCACAGGAAGACGTAGCGGTCGGGCAGGAAGGTGAGCAGCCCGCAGCCGACGCCGAAGATGACGGCCCACCATGTGAAGACGGACATCCAGCGGATGTAGGCGCCGATGTTGTCGGAGTGGGTGTCGTCGAAGAGGCGCACGGCGCGGCGGTAGGCGCGGACAAGCCGTCGGGCCAGCCACAGCCCGTAGCCCACGAGCCAGGCGGCCATCACGGTCAGCCCCGCCCTTTGGGCCGCGCCCTCGGGCAGTCCCAGCAGGATGATGCCCGAGAGGAGCGTGAAGAGCACCCATGCCGAGAGGTGGAGACGCAGCCGGCGGCGCGTGATGTAGAAACGGTCGAGCAGCGTGGTGAGTGCCGAACTGAAGAGCCAGTAGCAGAGGAAGTAGGTCGAGAGGTTCATCAGGATGGCCGCATGAACGTCGCGGAACCGCACCTCGAAGAAGAAGTGCACCGCGTAGTTGGCCGCCAGGAGCAGCAGTGCGCAGCCCATGATGCGCCGCGAGCGGAGGTAGTTCGCGAAGATGGCCTTGTCGGGGGTCGGAGCCAGCAGGAAGTAGGCGCCGAAGAAGATCATCAGCGGCAGGGCGATGCAGAGCGAATATTCGTAGAGCGGAAGATTCATGCGCGTATCGGGCTTGAAAGCGTTTGCAACAAAGGTACGCAATAATTCGATTGGCTGTCTCCGCGCGGAGCGAAAGTCTCTTGCCCGGATGCAAATATCGCCGCCGTCGAAATCATCTCCCGGCCGTCGCCCGCGGCGTCTGCGCTGTCGCTTCTGTCGGGGCCGATCCCGATCGCGCCCCGGACAGTTTGTCCGCAAATGCGTTTTCGGGAACCGCGCAAAAATGAAAAAGCCTTACATATCATGGATACATAAGGCTTTTTGCTCGTTTCAGCGTCTTTCCGCGGCGCCTTCCAGAGCTGTTGACGAGGCTTGAACTCGTGACCTCTTCCTTACCAAGGAAGTGCTCTACCACTGAGCTACAACAGCAGTTTTCTGTTCGAGTGGTGCAAAAGTACGCAAGAAAAATGAAATGACCAAAAAAATGTGCAACTTTCACAATTATTTTCTATCTTTACTACCAAATTACAACCATAAACAGATGAAACGTATTCTGATAGTAGGCGCCGGAGGCCAGATCGGTTCCGAGCTGACAGTTTATCTGCGCAACATTTACGGTGAAGCGAATGTCGTGGCCACCGACATGCGCGAGTGCAAATCTTTGGGCGAGGACGGTCCCTTCGAGGTGCTCAACGCCCTTGATGCCACGGCCATGGCTTCGGTTGTGGCGCGATATCACGTCGATACGATCTTCAACCTCGTGGCGCTGTTGTCGGCCGTGGGCGAGCGGAATCCCCAGATGGCCTGGAACGTCAACATGGGCGCACTGAACAATTCGCTCGAAGTGGCGCGGCAGCACCACTGCGCCCTCTTCACCCCTTCGTCGATCGGCGCCTTCGGCCCCACGTCGCCCAAGGACAAGACGCCGCAGGATACGATCATGCAGCCGACGACCATCTACGGCGTCTGCAAGGTTACGGGCGAGCTGCTGGGCAACTACTACCACCACAAGTTCGGCGTCGATACGCGTTCGGTGCGCTTCCCGGGCATCATCTCGAACGTCACGCTTCCCGGCGGCGGCACGACCGACTACGCCGTGGAGATCTACTATGAGGCGATCCGCAGCGGACACTTCACCTGCCCCGTGCCGGGCGACGTCTATATGGACATGATCTACATGCCCGATGCCCTGCGCGCCTGCGTCGAGCTGATGGAGGCCGACCCGACGAAGCTCGTGCACCGCAACAGCTTCAACCTCGCCTCGATGAGCTTCACGCCCGAGATCATCTATGCCGAGATCCGCAAGCGGCTGCCCGACTTCCGGATGGATTACGACATCGACCCCGTGAAGCGCGAGATTGCCGAGAGCTGGCCCAACTCGCTCGACGACAGCTGCGCCCGCGAGGAGTGGGGCTGGAAGCCCGAGTGGGATCTCTCGCGCATGACCGACGACATGCTCGCCCACATTCGCACGAAACTTGGAAAAGAGTAGCCTTTCCCGTGGAGCCGAATGAAAAACCGACGACGGAGCGGCTGGCCGCTTCGTCGTCGAGTTGGAACGGAGCGCCGCTTCCCGCCTATCCCGAGGGGCGGCCTTTTGTTACGCTGCTGCGGATCGTCATTCCGCCGCACGCGCGTCTGCCGCGCCACAGCCATCCGGTGATCAATGCCGGGGTGGTGCTGCGCGGCGAGTTGACCGTGGTGGCCGATGACGGTGCTGAGCGGACGTTCCGGGCCGGCGAGGGGATCATCGAAATGGTAGGAACCTTGCATTATGGAGAGAACCGGGGTGACGAACCTGTCGAACTGGCCATGTTCTATGCCGGGACGGAGGGCGCGCCGCTTTCGGTTGCGGAGGAGTGAATCGACAAAACCGAAGAGCCCATGAAGAAGTGGAAGAAGATCGTTGGTTGGACGGCCGGCTTGCTGGCCCTGTGCCTTGCGGCGGTTGCGGGAGGCGGTTTCTACCTGCTCTCCTATGCCCTGCGGCCCGATGCGGTGATGGCGGAGAAGAATGCCGCCTCGTATAAATATATGTATGAGGAGTATCCCTTCCTGTCCGGATGGCTTGACAGCCTCCGCCGTACGGGAGCCCTGCGTGATACGGTCATCACGGGTGCGGAGGGCGAGCGGCTGCATGCGATCTATGCCGCGGCGCCGCGGCCGACCGACCGCACGGCCGTAATCGTCCACGGCTATACGGACAATGCCGTGCGGATGCTGATGATCGGCTACCTCTACAACCACGACCTGGGCTTCAATATCCTGCTGCCCGACCTGCACTACCACGGTGAGAGCGAAGGCCGGGCCATCCGCATGGGATGGCGCGACCGGCTCGACGTGCTGCGGTGGATCGAGGTGGCCGACGGAATCTTCGGCGGCGATACGCGCACGGTCGTGCACGGCATCTCGATGGGGGCCGCAACGACGATGATGGTCTCGGGCGAGGAGCTGCCCGCCTCGGTGAAGTGCTTCGTCGAGGATTGCGGCTATACGAGTGTCTGGGACCAGTTCGCCAAGGAGCTCCGCGGGCAGTTCTCGCTGCCGACGTTTCCGCTGCTGCATGTGGCCAGCTGGCTCTGCGAGCTGCGCTACGGCTGGAACTTCCGCGAGGCCTCGGCCCTCGAACAGGTGGCGCGCTGCGACCGTCCGATGCTCTTCATCCACGGCGATGCCGACGACTTCGTCCCTACGCGCATGGCCTATCCGCTCTACGAGGCCAAGCCGGGCGAAAAGGAGCTGTGGGTCGTTCCGGGCGCCGCGCATGCCCGCTCCTATCATGATAATCCCGAGGAGTACACGCGGCGCGTGGGTGCCTTTGTCGAAAAATACATTCCCGACGACCGGCAATAGATCGTGATATGGATGACAGGGCGTTTTACCGGATGCTGGAGGAGACGATCGGTCGGCTACCTGCCGATGAGCGGGCGGCGCTTTACCGGCCGTGTGCCGAGGCATGCGTCTGCGACGGGGTGCTTGTCGAGATGCGCCGGCAGTTCGAGGAGTGCGGATGCGATCTCGACCGGCAATATGCGAAATACGGGCGGACACCCTTTTTCTTTGCGGATGTCATTGAGCCGGGGCGGGTTTACGAGATCGGTTATCCACGCTGTCTGTGTCCGCAGGTCGAGGCTGGATTTGTTTCGGCTCCTACCCATTGCGAATGTTCCCGGCAGAGTATTCTCTTCGTGCTGCAGGAGTTGCTGCCGGGGCGGACAATCGAGGTGGAGATACTGGAGACGGTGCTTGCCGGCAGTTCCAGATGCCGTTTCCGGGTAACGGTCGGATAGATTGCTCGTTCGGTTTCGTGCAACAAAAAACCGGGGGTTCTTTGCGAACCTCCGGTTTTTCGTTTTCGGAATCTCCCGATTACTCGGCCTTGCCGTCCGAACCGAGAACCTCCTTGATCTTGTGGATGTAGAGCTTCTTCATGTTGTCGCGGGCCGGGCCCAGGTACTTGCGCGGGTCGAACTCGGCGGGCTTCGTGGCGAAGACCTCGCGGATGGCGGCCGTCATGGCAAGACGCGAGTCGGAGTCGATGTTGATCTTGCAAACGGCGCTCTTGGCGGCCTTGCGGAGCTGCTCCTCGGGAATGCCGACGGCAGCCTTCAGGGCACCGCCGTACTTGTTGATCGTGTCGACCTCCTCCTGGGGAACCGACGACGATCCGTGGAGCACGATGGGGAAGCCCGGAAGCTCCTTCTCGATGGCCTCGAGTACGTCGAATGCCAGGGGGGGCGGAACCAGACGGCCCGTCTTCGGGTCAACGGTGCACTGCTCGGGGGTGAACTTGTAGGCTCCGTGCGAGGTGCCGATCGAGATGGCCAGCGAGTCAACGCCGGTCTTCGTTACGAAGTCAACGACCTCCTCGGGCTTGGTGTAGTGGCTCTCGGCGGCCGAAACCTCGTCCTCGACGCCGGCCAGCACGCCCAGCTCACCCTCGACCGTTACGTCGAACTGGTGGGCGTAGTCAACCACCTTCTTCGTCAGGGCGACGTTCTCGTCATAGGGCAGCGACGAACCGTCGATCATCACCGACGAGAAGCCCATGTCCACGCAGCTCTTGCAGAGCTCGAACGAATCTCCGTGGTCGAGGTGCAGGACAATCTGGGGATGCGCCCAGCCCAGCTCCTTGGCGTACTCCACGGCACCCTCGGCCATGTAGCGCAGCAGGGTCTGGTTGGCGTAGTTGCGGGCGCCCTTCGATACCTGGAGGATCACCGGCGACTTGGTCTCGGCAGCGGCCTGGATGATGGCCTGCAGCTGCTCCATGTTGTTGAAGTTGAAAGCCGGAACGGCGTAGCCGCCCTTGATGGCCTTGGCGAACATCTCGCGGGTGTTCACGAGGCCCAGATCTTTGTACGATACCATACTATTTTAGTGTTAAGTGAATCTTGTCTTTTTTTCGGCGATGCAAATTTACTAAAAAATCTAAATAAAGACCTCGTTTCGTGAAAAAATAACGGGCCTGAAGATCCGCTTCGCCGCGCAGCTCCCGGCATGCGCCCGCACGGGGGTGCCGCAGGTGCTTTCCGGGGGCTGCCGGAGGATTTTGTCCGCGGGCGCGGGCAGAGGGAAAGCGGAGGGAAAACCGTACAAATTTAGGAAAAAATACGGAGAGGCGATTTATTTTGTGAAAAAAATAACAGTCCGCGGAAAATAGTTGTGCAAAACAGATTGTTTTTTGTAAATTTGCACGGGCCTTTCGGAGCGCCGGGGCCGTTTTGCCGGGGGCTTGCCGGCTGAACAAGACGCATTTGGCGCGACGGGATGCCGCCGTGCGGCGGTTCCCGGCAGGGTCCGCCGCCGCAGGCGGCCGGCCGCGGCCGGATTGCGAAGCAAGAGGAGATACACAAACATTAAATAAGTACTGGAATTATGGCAGACTTCATTTATCAGGAGCCCTTCCCGATTCAGGAGGACAAAACGAAGTACCGTCTTTTGACGAAGGATTACGTGAAGGTCGTCGAGTGCGACGGACGCAAGATCTTGAAGGTGGACCCCGCGGGTCTCGAGCTGCTTTCGAAGGCGGCCTACTCGGACGTCTCGTTCTACCTGCGCGCGGCGCATCTGCAGAAGCTGCGCAACATCCTCGATGATCCCGAAGCTACGGACAACGACAAGTTCGTGGCCTACACGATGCTGCTCAACCAGTGCGTGGCCGCCGAGGGCGAGCTCCCGACCTGCCAGGATACCGGTACGGCCATCTGCATCGCCCACAAGGGCGAGGATGTATGGACCGGCGCCGACGACGCCCGCTGCATCGCCAAGGGTGTCTACGAGACCTACAAGGAGCGCAACCTCCGCTATTCGCAGGTCGTGCCCTTCACGATGATCGACGAGAAGAACTCGGGCACGAACCTCCCGGCTCAGATCGACATCTACGGCGGCAAGCCCGGCATGGAGTACGAGTTCCTCTTCATCACCAAGGGCGGCGGCTCGGCCAACAAGACCTTCCTCTACCAGCAGACCAAGGCGCTGCTCAACGAGGAGTCGCTCACGAAATTCATCCAGCAGCATATCTTCGACCTCGGCACGTCGGCCTGCCCGCCCTACCACCTGGCCATCTGCATCGGCGGCACGTCGGCCGAGATGTGCCTCTCGACGGTGAAGAAGGCTTCGGCCGGCTACCTCGACGAGCTTCCGACCTCGGGCAACGTGGGCGGCCGCTGCTTCCGCGATCTGGAGTGGGAGGAGAAGGTGCTCAAGATCTGCCGCGAGAGCGGTGTGGGCGCCCAGTTCGGCGGCAAGTACCTCGTGCATGACGTCCGCGTGATCCGCGCGCCGCGCCATGCCGCCTCGTGCCCCGTGGCCATCGGCGTGAGCTGCTCGGCCGACCGCAACATCAAGGCGAAGATCACCCCCGAGGGCATCTTCCTCGAGGAGCTCGAGAAGAACCCCGCCCGCTTCCTGCCGAAGGAGGCTCCGGCCATGTCGCCCGCAGTGGACATCGACCTGGACGAGGGCATGGACAAGGTGCGCGAGATTCTGACCAAATACCCGATCAAAACGCGTCTGAACCTGCGCGGCACGCTCATCGTGGCCCGCGACATCGCCCACGCCCGCATCAAGCAGATGCTCGACGAGGGCAAGCCGATGCCCGAGTACTTCAAGAAGCACCCGGTCTACTACGCCGGCCCGGCGAAGACCCCCGCAGGCATGGCTTCGGGATCGTTTGGCCCGACGACGGCCGGACGCATGGATCCCTACGTCGACCTGTTCCAGAAGCACGGCGGCTCGATGGTGATGGTGGCCAAGGGCAACCGCTCGCAGGCCGTGACGGACGCCTGCAAGGCCAACGGCGGCTTCTACCTGGGTTCGATTGGCGGTCCGGCGGCGATCCTGGCCAAGAACTCCATCAAGTCGGTCGAGGTTGTCGACTTCCCCGAGCTGGGCATGGAGGCCGTGCGCAAGATCTACGTCGAGAACTTCCCCGCCTTTATCATCGTCGATGACAAGGGCAACGACTTTTTCGCCGATTTCAAACACTAAAAACCCTGCGGCCCGGATACTAACCGGCCCGGGCCGCACGTTGTAAAATCGATGAAAGGTTTTATTGCGAAAATAGTGGGTGCGGCGCTCCTCGCCGCGGTGGCTTTCAAGGCGTTCGGCGCCGAGAAGGTTACCTTCGAGGCCAACTCGCCGCTGACGGTTGCCGTGGGGGAGGCCTTCCGCGTGGAGTTCTCGCTGAACGCCTCGCCCGACGACGGAAGTTTCAAGGCCCCCTCCTTCGAAGGGTTCGACGTGATTGCCGGGCCCGCCGAGTCGCGCGGGCAGTCCGTACAGATTGTGGGCGGCACGATGACCAAGAGCATCAACTACACGATCACCTACGTGCTGCTGCCGCAGAGTGCGGGCAACGTGACGATCGGGGCGGCGGAGATCGCCGTGGACGGTACGACCTACCGGACGCAGCCCCTGCCGATCGAGATCGTGAACGAGGGGGATGCCTCGCAGTCGCAGCAGCGTCCGTCGGGCGGAGATTCCGACAGCGAGGCGGATGCGCGGAACGTTCAGCAGCAGATCCGTAAGGACGACATCCTGCTGCGGGCCGTCGTCTCGCAGACCTCGGTTTACAAGAACGAGCCGGTGCATGTGGCCTTCAAGCTCTATACGCGGGTTCCCTACGTGAACATCGTTCCCGAGGCGGCGCCTTCGTTCAACGGGTTCTGGTCGCAGGATCTGACCGACACCAAGACGGCGCGTGTGAGCCGCGAGACCTACAACGGCAAGGTCTACGAGACGCGCGTGCTGTTCGAATACCTGCTCTATCCGCAGCAGGTCGGCACGCTGACGATCGATCCCGTGGATATCACCGTCGTGGCGCAGGTTGTGGTGCAGAGCCGCCGCAATCTCGATCCCTTCTTCGGCAGCGGACACGAGGTCTACAACGTCCCCCGCAAGGTGCAGAGCCAGCGCACGTCGATCGAGGTGCGGCCGCTTCCCGAGGGCGCTCCCTCGAGCTTCAGCGGCGCCGTGGGCTCGTTCCGCATGGAGACCGACCTGCCGACGGACCGCTTCGCGGCCAACTCGGGAGCCACCTGTACGGTGAAGATCTCCGGAACGGGCAACCTGACCTTCGTGCAGGCCCCGAAGCTGGCGCTGCCCGCCTCCTTCGAGCAGTACAACGTCAAGACCACCGAGTCGATCAACGCCTCGGCGTCGGGAATCTCCGGATACCGGCAGTTTGAATACCCCTTCATCGCGCGGGCCGAAGGGACCTACGAGATCGCTCCGATCGAGTTTACCTACTTCGATCTCAAGCGGCGCCAGTACGTTACGCTCGAGTCGCGTCCGATGACCTTCGAGATTACGCCCGACACGAAGGGCGGCGGCGGAGACGCCGTGGTCATGCAGGGGCGCGGCATGTCGAAGGAGGAGGTGAAGATGCTCGGCGAGGACATCCGCTTCATCCGCCTGGGGGCTTCGCAGCTGCGCGAGGCGCGCATGCCGTTCCTCTTCAGCGGCGGCTATTGGATCGCCCTGTGCGCCATCCTGCTTCTCTTCGCCGCGGCCTACGTCGCCCTGTGCAAGCGGATCCGCGAATCGCAGAACGTCGCCCTGATGCGGGGCCGGCGGGCCAACAAGGTCGCCGTGCAGCGTTTCCGGGCCGCCAGGTCCTACATGGAGGCGCAGGACCGCCACGCCTTCTACGAGGAGATGCTGCGGGCGCTGTGGGGCTACATGAGCGACAAGTTCAACATCCCGGTGGCCAACCTCACGAAGGAGAACGTCCGCGAGGAGCTTGCCAAGCGGGGCGTATCCGCGGAGGAGACGCATCGCTTCACCGCAATCATCTCGCAGTGCGACGAGGCGCAGTATTCGCCCGCGGCTTCGGCGCAGATGAGCGATATCTATTCCGAAGGTGTGGACCTGATCTCGCGGATCGAGTCGGTGATAAAACGTTGATGCCATGAAACGCTTGCTATTCGTTATGATCCTGCTCGGAAGTCTGGCTTCCGCCTCTGCCCAGGATTCCGCTGCAACCGCAGCGGCGGCTCCCGCAGCGGTGCCGTCCGCGGATTCGACGGCTTCGGCGGCGGCTCCGGCGGCTTCGACCGCTCCGGATGCACAAAACTCCGCCGAGACGCTCTGGGACAGGGCCAACACGGCCTATATCAACGCGGACTACCACGGAGCCATCGGACTCTACGAGGAGCTGCTCTCCCGGAATCTGAGCTCGGCGAAACTCTACTACAACCTGGCCAACGCCTGCTTCAAGGACGGGCTGACCGGGCGTGCGATCCTCTACTACCACAAGGCGCTGCGGCTCGCTCCGGGCAACGACGACATCCGTTACAACCTCTCGGTGGCCGAGGCGCGCGCGAAGGACCGCATCGAGGCGATCCCCGCCTTCTTCCTGACCGAATGGGTGCGGGCCGCGCGCAGCGTGATGAGCTGCACGGCGTGGAGCATCTTCTCGCTGGTGGCGCTCGTGCTGGCGCTGGGGCTCTTCCTGCTCTACCTGCTGGCGCAGCGTCTTGCGCTGCGGAAGGCGGGTTTCTACGGAACGATCCTGGCCGGCGTGCTCTTCGTGCTGACAACCAGCTTTGCCGCGGGCGAACGCCGGGAGATGCTCGACGATACGCAGGCCGTCGTGATGGCGGCCTCGACCGCCGTGAAGAGCTCGCCGGACAAGGCGGCGACGGATCTCTTCGTCCTGCACGAGGGGACGCTCGTCACGATCTCGAGCCGCCTGGAGGGTTGGTGTGAAATTACGATCGCCGACGGCAAGAAGGGCTGGCTGGAGGCGAAGACGATCGAAACGATCTGAGGCATGTCGCGGCTGCTGCAGGACGTGGTCGGGGAGTTGTCGAAACTGCCGGGAGTGGGGCGCCGCACGGCGCTGCGGCTGGCGATCCACATCCTGCGCATGGAATCCGATTCGGTGCATGAGATGACGCGCAGCATCGACCGCTTCCGCGACGAGATCCGCTACTGCGCGCGGTGCAACAACCTCTCGGACGAGGAGATCTGTCCGATCTGCGCCGATCCGGAGCGCGACCACGCGACGATCTGCGTCGTCGAACAGGTGGCCGACGTGCTCTCGATCGAGAACACGCACCAGTATCGGGGCCTGTACCATGTGCTGGGCGGCGTGATCTCTCCGATGCAGGGCATCGCGCCGTCGGATCTGAAGATCGACCTGCTCTGCGAGCGCATTGCGCAGGGCGGCGTTCGGGAGGTGATCATCGCCATCTCGACCTCGGTCGAGGGGGAGACGACGCTCTTCTACCTGATGAACCGTCTCAGGCAGTTCCCCGGGCTGCGGATCACCTCGATCGCCCGGGGCATCGGCTTCGGCGACGAACTGGAATATGTGGATGAACTGACGATTGCGCATGCGCTGCGGAACCGCCGGGAGATAGAATAGAAACGATACACGAACCTCTTAAAAATAAAAAGTTATGGAATTCGTAACCAATGAGAAACTCACGATCGTGGGTGCAGCCGGCATGATCGGCTCGAACATGGCACAGACGGCTATCATGATGCATCTGACGCCCAACATTTGTCTCTACGACCCGTTTGCTCCGGCACTCGAGGGTGTGGCCGAGGAGATGTACCACTGCGGTTTCGAGGGTGTGAACATCACCTGGACGACCGACGTCAAGGAGGCCCTCACGGGTGCTTCGTATGTCGTATCGTCGGGCGGTGCCGCCCGCAAGGCCGGCATGACGCGTGAGGACCTGCTCAAGGGCAACGCGCAGATCGCCGAGGAGTTCGGCAAGAACCTCAAGGCCTACTGCCCCGATGTGAAGCATGTGGTCGTGATCTTCAACCCGGCCGACATTACGGGTCTGATTACGCTGATCTACAGCGGTCTGAAGCCTTCGCAGGTAACGACGCTCGCAGCGCTCGACTCGACGCGTCTGCGTTCGGAACTGGCCAAGTACTTCAAGATCTCGCCCGACGAGGTGAAGAACTGCCGCACCTACGGCGGCCACGGCGAGCAGATGGCCGTCTTCGCCTCGACGACGCTCGTGGACGGCAAGCCCCTGTCGGAGCTGATCGGCACGAAGATGCCCGTTGAGGACTGGCACGCCCTTCAGCAGCGCGTCATCCAGGGCGGCAAGCACATCATCGACCTGCGCGGCCGTTCGTCGTTCCAGAGCCCGGCCTACGTTTCGATCTGCATGATCGCGGCAGCCATGGGCGGCAAGGCGTTCGAGTATCCTGCCGGTGTCTATGTACACAACGGCGAGTTTGACCACATCATGATGGCCATGGAGACCGAGATCACGAAGGAGGGTGCCACCTACAAGAGCGTACAGGGTACGCCCGAGGAGCATCAGAAGCTGCGTGAGAGCTACGCACACCTCTGCACGCTGCGTGACGAGGTGATCGAGATGGGTGTGCTGCCCGCTATCGACAAGTGGGGTGAGCTGAACCCGAATCTGAAGTAATCGCCCGCGCGAGCATATGATGAAGCCCTCTTCCCCGAGCGGGGAGGAGGGCTTTTTCATGTGCGGCGATCCGGTGCGTGGAATCCGGTTTGTGGCGTGGTGGCCCGGTGCGCGATGCGGCCCGGCGGTCCGGTGAAGTGATCCGGTGCGCGATGCGGCCGGTTATGGCCGACGGCGGGAATACAGCGGGAGAAGGACCTCGACCGGGATGGTCCTGCCGCCCGACAGTCCCGGTTTCCAACGGGGCGATTGTTCCAGGATGCGGAGGACCTTGTCGGTGAGCGATCGGTCGGGATGCTGGAGCGCCTCAATCTGCGTAAGCCTTCCCGTCGTGTCGATCACGAACGAGACAACTATCCGCCCCGGGATATCGGATTCGTGTGCCAATCGGGGGGGATATTTTTTCGATCTTTCGGCCGATCCATCTTTCGAAACGGCGGATATCGCCTCCGCGGAAGCGGGGCGGGGTGTCGCAGCGTTCGAGGTGGATGGAGTCCCGGAATACCACAATCCGGGCTTCGGGCCGTTTCGGTGCTGCCGTTTCCTGCCCGAGTGCGTGTCCCGTCGTGGCGGTCAGCAGCAACAGTACCGCGCAGAGCCTTCGGTGCAGGCTCATGGCTGTGCCTGGAAGATGGCCTTCAGTTCGCCGTTCGAGAGCAGCAGCAGCATCGGACCGTCCATGTCGTAGTGGGTCGTGGTTTCGAGTGCCGCGGTGAACTGCCGTTCGAGCGCCGCGTCGGCGGGACACATCATCTTCGTGGAGGCCAGCGGCCCGATCTTGAGGGCGCGCTTTTCCCCCTCGACATAGGGGCCGAAGATCCGGTTGCAGGCCCCCGTGCCGCTGATCTGGCTCTCGTCGGCCTGGAGCGTGATGGTAAAGCGGCCCGCTTCGGGCTGCACGCTGCGGCCGTTGAGCTGGACGAGCTGCCACTCGGTGCCCGTCAGCGGGCGCCGGGTCTTCTTCTGGTAGGAGCGGCAGGGGCAGCAGGCCCCCGCGAGCATCGCGACGGCCGCGAGGACCGCCATTTTTGAAAGAATGCGCATCGTTTTTTCTGGTTTTGTCGTGTGGCAAATATACGAATAAATCGTATCTTTGTATCCCGTTTCGGAGGTTGGGTCGCCGCTTGCGGCCGATTCTCTCCGTGGCGGACTCCCCCGGCCGCGGGTGCGTGATCCCGTGCGGACAGGCGGAGCGTGGTAAGTAAATCATTGAAAAACAGGATATCATGAAGAAGCTCATTGCATCGCCTGCGGCGCCGAAGGCCGTAGGTCCCTATTCGCAGGCCGTCGAGGCCGGCGGAACGCTTTATGTTTCGGGCCAGCTGCCCGTGGACGCCGCAACGGGCCGCATGCCCGAAGGCATCGAGGCGCAGACGCGCCAGTCGCTTCAGAATCTGGGGCATATCCTCCGCGAGGCGGGTTGCGACTACACGAACGTGGTGAAGACCACCGTGCTGCTCTCGTCGATCGGCGATTTTGCCGCCATGAACGGCATCTATGCCGAGTTTTTCACCGCCGAAATGCCCGCCCGCGTCTGCTATGAGGTGGCGGCGCTTCCGATGGGCGCCCTGGTCGAGATCGACGCCGTTGCGGTGAAGTGATCCCACGTCCGGAAGGTTGAGGCGCGCCCCGCAGCCGCGGGGCGCGCCTTTTGGACTTTTGTAGATAATTTGTGGATAAGTTTGATTCCCGACGCTGGTTTTTCCGCCGGAAAAGCTCCAATTTTGTAGAACAGACTCCGGTCTGTCCCGATTGTAAAAATCTGAAAAATAGATACGCATATGTCAAAAAACTCCCAGCAGCAGGCCCCGCAGAAGGTCGATTACAACGATGCGGTCGCCGAGTCGAGGAAGTATTTCGACGGGGACGATCTTGCGGCCACGGTATGGGTCAGCAAGTATGCCCTGAAGGACTCCTTCGGCAACATTTACGAGCGGTCGCCCCGTGAGATGCACGAGCGCATCGCCGCCGAGATCGAACGCATCGAGCGCAAGTATCCCAATCCGATGTCGAAGGAGGAGGCTTTCGCCCTGCTCGACCATTTCCGCTACGCGATTCCGCAGGGCGGCCCCATGACCGGTATCGGCAACAACTTCCAGGTGGCTTCGCTCTCGAACTGCTTTGTCATCGGCCACAAGCACCCGGCCGACTCCTACGGCGGCATCTTCCGCATGGACGAGGAGCAGGTGCAGCTGATGAAGCGCCGCGGCGGCGTGGGCCACGACCTTTCGCACATCCGTCCCACGGGCAGCCCGGTGCTCAACTCGGCCCTTACGTCGACGGGTATCGTCCCCTTCATGGAGCGCTACTCGAACTCCACGCGTGAGGTGGCGCAGGACGGCCGCCGCGGCGCGCTGATGCTCTCGCTCTCGATCAAGCATCCCGATGCCGAGCGCTTCATTGACGCCAAGGTCGATACGGGCAAGGTTACGGGCGCCAACGTCTCGATCAAGATCGACGACGAATTCATGCGGGCGGCGCTGGCCGGCAAGAAGTACCACCAGCAGTTCCCCATCGACTCGGACCACCCGAAGTACGAGCAGGACATCGATGCGAAGAAACTCTGGGAGAAGATTATCCACAACGCCTGGAAGTCGGCCGAGCCCGGCGTGCTGTTCTGGGATACGATCCTGCGCGAAAGCGTCCCCGACTGCTATGCCGACGAGGGCTTCCGCACGGTTTCGACCAATCCGTGCGGTGAGATTCCGCTCTGTCCCTACGATTCGTGCCGGCTGCTGGCGCTCAACCTCTTCAGCTATGTGGACAACCCCTTCAAGGCCGATGCGAAGTTCAATTTCGAGCGTTTCCGCGACCATGTGGGCAAGGCCATGCACATGATGGACGACATCATCGACCTGGAGCTGGAGAAGGTCGAGCAGATCATTGCGAAAATCGAGGCGGATCCCGAGGACGAGGATGTCCGCCGCGTCGAGCTGGAACTCTGGAAGAAGATCCGTACGATGGCCCTCAAGGGACGCCGCACGGGCCTGGGCATCACGGCTGAGGGCGACATGCTCGCGGCGCTGGGGCTGCGTTACGGGTCGCCCGAGGCGATCGACTTCGCCGTCGAGGTGCAGAAGACGCTGGCCGTCGAGGCCTACCGGGCTTCGGTCAAGATGGCTGCCGAGCGTGGTCCGTTCCCGATCTACGACGCCGCCCGGGAGGTTAACAACCCGATGATCGCCCGCATCCGCGAGGCCGATCCGGCCCTCTACGAGGAGATGTGCCGGGTCGGACGCCGCAACATCGCCATGCTGACGATCGCCCCGACGGGCACCACGTCGCTCATGTCGCAGACCACCTCGGGCATCGAGCCCGTCTTCCGCACGGTCTACAAGCGCCGCCGCAAGATCAACCCCTCGGACCACGACACGCATGTCGATTTCGAGGACGAGACGGGCGAGAAGTTCCAGGAGTACAACGTCTACCACCACAACTTCGTCAAGTGGCTCGAGGCAAACGGATACGACACCTCGAAGCTCGAGACGATCTCCGACGAGGATCTCGACAAGTGGGTCAAGGCGTCGCCCTACTACGGCGCTACGGCCAATGACATCGACTGGGTGGCGAAGGTCAAGATGCAGGGTGCGATCCAGAAGTGGGTCGATCACTCGATTTCGGTAACGGTGAACCTCCCGAACAACGTCTCGGAGGCGCTCGTGGCCGACGTGTACCGCACGGCCTGGGAGTGCGGCTGCAAGGGCGTCACGGTCTATCGCGACGGATGCCGCGACGGCGTGCTGCTGGAGAAGAACGCAAAGAAGAAACGCTGTGAGGAGCATCCGGGACAGGTGCCCAAGCGTCCGAAGTCCATTCCGGCCGACATCGTGCGCTTCAAGAACGGTTCGGAGGACTGGATCGCCTTCGTGGGCCTGCAGGACGGACGTCCCTACGAGGTCTTCACCGGAAAGATCGAGGAGGATGCCATGTACATCCCGCGCAAGATCACCAAGGGCTATATCATCAAGGTGCGCGAGGCGGATGGCTCGAAGCGCTATGACTTCCAGTATACCGACCGCTACGGATACACGAATACGATCGGCGGCATCTCGCGCCTGTTCAACGAGGAGTTCTGGAACTACGCGAAGCTCATCTCGGGTGTGCTGCGTTACGGCATGCCCATCGAGAAGACCGTCTCGCTCATCGAGTCGCTGCATCTCGACAGCGAATCGATCAACACCTGGAAAACGGGTGTCTGCCGTGCCCTGAAGCAGTATATCGTCGATGGCACGCAGGCCAAGGGCAAGTGCCCGAGCTGCGGGCAGGAGAACATGGCCTACCAGAACGGCTGCCTGACCTGCATGTCGTGCGGCTACTCGAAGTGCGGATGATGCACGTTGCCTTTCCATGTAAGGAGGCCCGGGATGTTCATTCCGGGCCTCTTTGTGTTGCATGCGGCCGCAATGCGGATTTTCGGACAAACGAGAACGGAATTTGCTGAAAGCAGGGTAACGTAATTTTTACACATCAACGATTATGAAAAAAATTTACTCTACGATCCTGCTTCTGGCGTTCGCATCTGCCGCCTGGGCACAAGAAACTCCGAAGAAGCCGAGCTGGTCGGGCTTCGTCTCCAATGGATTCTGGGACAACTGGGAAATCTCGGTCGGCGCCGGTACCGGCATGGCCCTTTCGAACGGCACGAACCACGGGTCGTTCGGCGACCGTCTCGGATTCGAGGGCAACTTCTCGCTGTTGAAGTGGATTCATCCCGTAGCCGGTGTCCGCGGACAGCTGCAGGGCGGATGGTTCGAAAACTTCGATGCCGCGGACCGCAAGGCGACGTGGCCCTACATGTTTGCGCATGTCGATTTCATGTTGAACGCTTCCAACTGGTTTGGCGGTTACCGGGAGGACCGTGCGTGGTATGCCGTGCCGTTTGCCGGCTTCGGATATGTCGCCTCGAACTTCACGGACAAGAGCAAGGAGGACAACGGTACGGGTGCCCGTCAGAGCTTTGCCTTCACGTGCGGCCTGCTGAACAAGTTCCGCGTGTCGCCCGCGATCGACATCCAGCTTGAACTCAAGAGCATGGTTACCAAGTCGAAGCTGGTTCCCGTGGCCATGGGCGGCCGCTACCTCTTCGGCATGAGTGCCACGGCGGGTATTGCCTACCGTTTCAACAACCGGGGTTGGGTGCGCGGCCTTCCCGGATATACGGCCGAGGATATCGAGGCCTTCCAGGATCTCGTAGCGGCCGGTACGGCGGCGCTGGTTGAGGCCGAAGCCGAGAACGAGGCGCTTGCCGGTCAGCTGCAGAAGGCGCGTGCCGAGGCGAAGGCTGCCAAGGCAGCCGCGGCGGCCGCAAACTCGAAGGCCTCTTCGGCCATGCAGGCCGAGAGCGAGGAGGAGCAGGCCTTCGTCTCGAACTCGATCATCCTCTACAACTACAGCATGTCCACGCTGACGCCGCAGGAGATGACGCGTCTGGATCTGATCGCCGAGCAGATCAAGGCCGGACCGCGCGACCGCGTCTATACGATCCAGGGCCATGCCGACCAGCAGACCGGAACGAAGGCCGGCAACAAGCGGGTGGCCGAGAACCGGGCCAAGCGGGTCTACGACTACCTCGTGCAGAAGGGAGTCAATCCCAAGCAGCTCACCTACGAGGGTCTGGGCAACCAGAAGGATCTCTTCAACGTTCAGAAGGCCAACCGTGCCGCCATCATCAAGTAACAGGCGGACTTCCCTGCACAAAAGCCCCGGATGCGCGTTGCATCCGGGGCTTTCGTATTTCGGAGCCGGGGCCGTCTCGCCGTCTCAACGGATGATCACGGCACGGACGAGCTGGAGACCCGAGCGGCGGTTGATCTCCTCGCAGAGGGCGTCGCGCTGGTAGAAGAGCTCCGAGCGCAGGACGCTCGAACGGATGCGGACGTGGAGAATGTGGCGTTCGAGACGCAGCTCCGTGGTCTCCTCCGCGGCGCGGTCGCCGACAATTGCCCGCCAGGTCTCGGGCAGGCGCCCTTCGGCCACCTTCGCGGCGACGTAGGGGCGTTTGAAGAACTCGTCGAGCAGTTCGCCCATGAGCATGGTTTTCGTGCGTCTCATCGCTGTACCTCCCCGTTTTCGATGGTGTAGAGGCGGTAGTCGCCGCCCGCCTTGTCGAGGATCGTCCGCAGCCGCGTGGGGTTGCAGTCCGTGATGAGGATCTGCCCGAAGTCGTCGTTCGCCACCAGGCGGATGAGCCGCTCGACGCGGCTGGCGTCGAGCTTGTCGAACAGGTCGTCGAGCAGCAGCAGCGGCCGCTCGTGCTTGTTGCGGGCGACAATGCGGTACTGCGCGAGCTTGAGGGCGATGAGGAAGGATTTCTGCTGCCCCTGCGAGCCGTATTTGCGCAAGGGGAAGCCGCCGATGCGCAGCACCAGGTCATCGCGATGGATGCCCGAGGTGGTGAACTCATTGACCAGATCCTTCGCCCGCGCGGCGCGCAGCACCTCCTCGAAGGGCCGGTCGTTGAGCTCCGAGCGGTAGAGCAGCTCGACCTGCTCGCGGTCGTCGGAGAGCTGCCGGTAGTACTCCGCAACGACGGGGCGCAGCTCCTCGACGGCCTGCTGCCGCCGGGCGTGGATCTCCTCGCCGTGGCGGACGAGCTGCTGGTCGTAGATGCCGAGCATCTCCTCGTCGGGATGGCTCTTCAGCAGGCGGTTGCGCTCGGCCAGCACGGCGTTGTAGCGTATGACGGAGGCCAGGTAGGCGCGGTCGAGCTGCGAGATGAAGGCGTTCAGGTAGCGGCGCCGCTCGTCTGCGGCATCGGAGATCAGCGCGCTATCGGCCGGGGAGACGATGACCGCGGGAATCAGCCCGACATGGTCCGAGAGCCGGTCATACTCCTTGCCGTTGCGCTTGAGCACCTTCCCGCCCTTGCGCGAAAAGGAGCAGACGACCTGTTCGCTCTTCCCCCCGTCGGTGGCGTAGGAGCCCTCGATGAGGAAAAAGTCGGCATCGTGGCGGATGCTCTGTCCGTCGGTCATCTGCAGCGACGACTTGCACATCGACAGGTAGTAGACCGCATCCACGATGTTGGTCTTTCCGGCGCCGTTGTCGCCGACCAGCCCGTTGATACCCGGACAGAACGTGAGCTCCTCGCGGGCGACGTTCTTGAAATTCAGCAGCGTGATTTTCTTCAGAAACATAGGACAAAATTACAAAAAATCCGGACACGACATTGTACATTGTGAATAGTTTTGTATCTTTGCTGCCTATCGTGTGGAAATATAAACTAAAAAACAGAGAAACATATGACGAAGCAGAACGTTGCCGAAACGGAAGGTCTCGGCGAAGCGATGAACCGGACGGAGCTTTTCTTCGAGCAGAACGGTCGTAAATTCATCTACATTTTCGTGGGGCTGCTGGTCCTCGCGGCACTTGTTTTCGGATACCGCTCCCTGATCGTGGCTCCGCGCGCCGAGAAGGCTGCGGAGATGATCGCCGAGGCACAGGCCCGTTTCGAGGCCGAGACGCCCGACTTCAAGCTCGCCCTCGAAGGCGATGCCAACGGCGCCGGCTTCCTCGACGTGATCGAGCAGTACGGTTCGACCCCCTCGGGCAACCTGGCCAAGCACTATGCCGGCATCTGCTACCTGCGTACGGGTGATCTGGCCAATGCGGCCGCCTACCTGGCCAAGTACAAGCCGGTGAAGGGTATTCCCGGCGCCATCGTCAATGCCCAGAACTACGGTCTGCAGGGTGATGTGGCCGTCGAGCAGCAGAACTATGCCCAGGCCGTCTCCTTCTACAAGAAGGCCGTGGAGGCTGCCGACAACAACTGGACGGCTCCGATGTACCTGCGCAAGGCGGGTCTCGCCGAGCAGGCTCAGGGCAACAACGCAGCTGCCGCCGCACTCTACGAGAAGATTCTCTACACTTATCCCGCATCGGTCGAGGCCCGTGAGGCCGAGAAACTGCTCGGCAGCGTAAACAACAAGTAAGCGGAGGGCGAGGATATGGCAACCCGGAACCACAATCTTTCCCACTTCGACGGACCGCTCCCTTCGGCTGCCGACATGCGCTTCGGCATCGTGGTGGCCGAGTGGAACCGGGAGGTTACGGAGGCGTTGCTCGAGGGGGCCGTGCGGACCCTGCGTGCCGCGGGGTGCCCCGACATGAACATCCAGATCAAGTATGTCCCCGGCACCTTCGAACTGACGCTCGGCGCCCAGTTCTTCGCCGAATATACCGACGTGGATGCCGTGATCGCCCTCGGATGCGTCATTCAGGGCGATACGCGCCATTTCGACTTCATCTGCCAGGGGGTTACGCAGGGCATTACGCAGCTGCAGATCCAGTGGAACATGCCCATAGCCTTCGGCATTCTGACCGTGAACGACATGCAGCAGGCGCTCGACCGCTGCGGAGGCCGCCTCGGCAACAAGGGCGATGAGGCCGCCGCTGCCGCGATCAACATGGTCAAGCTGCAGATCGACATGGAGGCCGCCTCTCCCGACCACGAACCCGACCGCCGGAACATCAACTGATCCGGGGCCGCAGAGGGGGGGAAAGAGTCCGGGAGTTGCAGAAGAGTCCCGGATGCAGATAACTCCGGGACTGCATGTCAGACCGCTGCATACAAGCGGTACAAACCGCATCATAAAAAAGTACGACTCCGTCGGAGCCGTACTTTTTTTTGTGCCGTGCCGGAAGATCGGAGAGATGGTCTCCGGCCGGCCGAATCCCGGATTAGAAGACCCCGAGGTTGTCGAGGAAGACGAGCAGCAGGATGGCCGGGCAGAAGTAGCGGAGCAGCAGGATGAAGACCCGGTAGATCCGGAAGGGGAGCGCCCCGTTGTTGGTCATCTGTGCGTGGAGCACCTCCCGGTCGAGCCGCCAGCCGACGAACAGACAGGTGAGCAGGGCTCCGACGGGCAGCATGATATTGGCCGTTACGAAGTCGAGCGAATCGAAGAGGTTCCTGCCGCAGATCGACCAGCCGCTCCATACGCCCATCGAAAGCGAGGCGGCGGCGCCCAGGACGATGGTCGAGAGGGTCGTGGCCCAGGCGGCGGCGCGGCGGCTCATGTGCCACTCCTCATGCAGGTAGACCGTGATGACCTCGTGGAGCGAGATCGTCGAGGTGAGGGCCGCCACAACCAGCAGCAGGAAGAAGATCGTCGACCAGACCATGCTCAACGGCATGCCGTTGAAGATGCTCGGCAGGGTGATGAAGACCAGCGAGGGCCCCGACGTCGGTTCGATGCCGACGCTGAAGACCGCCGGGAAGACCATCACGCCGGCCAGCACGGCGACGAGCGTGTCGAGGATCGTAACGTTCAGGGCCGTATGCCGCAGGTTGGTCTCCGGCTTGAAGTAGGAGGCGTAGGTAATCATCGTGCCGATGCCGATCGAGAGCGAGAAGAAGGCCTGCCCCATGGCTACGAGCAGGGTCGAGGGGGTAACCTTCGAGAAGTCGGGCTGGAAGAAGAAGCGCAGGCCCTCGCCGCCGCCGGGCATGAGCAGCGAATGGATCGAGAGGAGGATGAGCACGACAAAGAGCAGCGGCATGAGCACTTTGGCCGAGCGTTCGATGCCCTTCTGCACGCCCAGCGCGATCACGAAATGCGTCGCCAGGGCGAAGATCACCGTGTAGAGCAGCGGCCGCCAGGGGTTGCTGATGAAGTTCGTGAAGATCTGCTCATACTCCGCGGCCGTGGAGTAGCGGGCCAGGTCGCCCGTCAGCGAGTGGACCATGTATTCGGCCGTCCAGCCCGAGACCACGAGGTAGAAGCCCAGAATGAGGAAGGCCGACAGCACGCCGATGTATCCCAGAAGACCCCATTTCGGGTCGAGGGCGCGGAAGGCCCCCACGGCGTTGCGGTGCGAGGCGCGGCCTACGGTGAACTCCGCGAGCATCAGCGGCAGTCCGAGCAGCAGGACACAGAGGATGTAGATGACCAGAAAGGCGCCGCCGCCGTTGTCTCCGGCGATGTAGGGGAAACGCCAGATGTTTCCCAGACCTACCGAACTGCCGGCTGCGACCAGCACGGCGCTCAACTTCCCGCCCAGCGTGGCGCGGGATGTGGTGTTTGTATGTTTCATGGTTCGATCGTTTTATCCCGGCAAACCGATAAAAGGACGGCAGACAGGCTGCGGGAGCCTGCCTGCCGCTCCGCTATTTTTCGAGAACGACGCTGACCCGGTCGAGCTTGCCGCCCAGCGGGGGCGCCAGTTTGGAGACCTTGCATTTTGCGTGCCGCAGCTGCGGGAATGCGGCGTAGAGTGCGTCGAGGATGTTCATCGCCACCCGCTCGATCGTCCGCTGCGTGATGCGCATCTGTTCGCGGACAATCTCATACACGGTGAGGTAGTTGACCGCCTTTTCCACGCTGTCCTCCGCAGCCACGTCGCCCAGTTCGGCCGTGAGCTCCAGATCGACCGTGAAGCGGTTGCCTACCTTGCGTTCGAGTTCGTAGCAGCCGTGCAGCGCCCGGAACTCCATGCGTTCGAGAAGGATCCGGTACTCCATTCTATTCGGCGATGACCAGGTAGTAGTTCTTCTTGCCGCGCTGTACGAGCAGGTACTTTCCGGCAATGAGATCCTCTTCGGTAACCGGGCGCATCGGGTCGGTGACCTTCTCCTTGTTGAGCGACACGCCGCCGCCCTGAACCATCTTGCGGCACTCGCCCTTCGAGGGGAACACCTGCGTCTTCTCGGCTGCGAGCTCCACGAAGGGCATCGCCAGCTCCGTGCGGGCGATGCGGAACTGCGGCACGCCCTCGAAGACCTGCAGCAGCGTCTGCTCGTCGAGACGGCGCAGCGCCTCGGAGGTGGCGCCTCCGAAGAGGATTGCCGAGGCCTCGACGGCCTTCTCGTACTCCTCGCGCGAGTGGATCATCGTGGTAACCTCCTGCGCCAGCCGCTTCTGAAGCACGCGCAGGTGCGGCGCCGCCTCATGCTCGGCGATCAGCGCCTCGATCGTCTCGCGGTCGAGCAGCGTGAAGATCTTGATGTAGCGCTTGGCGTCCTCGTCGCTGACGTTGAGCCAGAACTGGTAGAACTTGTAGGGCGAGGTGTAGCGCGGGTCGAGCCAGACGTTGCCGCTCTCGGTCTTGCCGAACTTCGTGCCGTCGGCCTTGGTGATCAGCGGGCAGGTGATGGCGAACGCCTCGGCCTCGGGACCCAGCTTGCGGCGGATGAGCTCCGTGCCGGTGGTGATGTTGCCCCACTGGTCGGCGCCTCCGAGCTGGATCTTGCAGTTCATCGTCTCGTAGAGGTGCAGGAAGTCGTAGCCCTGCACGAGCTGGTAGGTGAACTCGGTGAACGACATGCCGTCGCCCTCGCCGTTGAAGCGCTTCTTGACCGAATCCTTCGCCATCATGTAGTTGACCGTGATGCACTTGCCGATGTCGCGGATGAAGTCGAGGAACGAGAACTCCTTCATCCAGTCGTAGTTGTTCACCAGGCGTGCGGCGTTCGGGGCGTCGGAGTCGAAATCGAGCAGCTTGGCCAGCTGGGCCTTGATCGCCTCCTGGTTGTGGCGGAGGGTCTGCTCGTCGAGCAGGTTGCGCTCCTGCGACTTGCCCGAGGGGTCGCCGATCATGCCCGTGGCACCTCCGACGAGCGCCAGCGGACGGTGGCCGCACATCTGGAAGTGCTTGAGGATCATTACGCCCACCAGGTGGCCGATGTGTAGCGAGTCGGCCGTGGGGTCGATACCCAGGTAGGCCGTCGTCATCTCCTTTTCGAGTTGTTCCTTTGCGCCGGGCATGATCGTGTGGATCATCCCGCGCCATTCGAGTTCTTCGATGAAGTTTTTCATATCGTTTGCTGTTTTTCTGTTTCCTTGTTGTTTGTGCGGGCCCCTGCGGCGGATCACTCCACCTCCAGGTCCAGCGCCCGCCGAAGCTCCGCAAGCTGCGGGTTCTTCTCCGTCAGGTATTTCAGACGGTCTTCGAGCCGGATGGGCCGTTTGGCCCGGATCTGCTCGTCGACGGTAACCTCCAGTTCGATGCGTCCGGTAATTCCCGCCATCTGGGCGATCCGCAGGAGCATCGCGGTGCGGCTGCGCAGGATCTCGTCGTGCAGCTCCTGCGTCGGGACCCGCACCTGGATCGTCTGGTCGTGGAAGGTCATCTGCTCGAAGGCCGCCACGAAGCGCGGGCGTCGCGAGCGGATCAGTGCGAGGATCTGCTCCCGGCATCGCTCCAGCTTGGCCGTGCATTCGGGGTCTACCTCCATCGAGGCCGGCTCCCGTTTTTCCGGCTCTTCGGCGACGGCTGCCGGGGCAGCTGCCGAGGCGAGCAGCTCCGAAAGCGAGGTCCCGGAGATCAGCGGACGCCGTGCGGCCGGTCGCTGCGGCGTCGTGCCGGTAGCCGCTGCCGGGCTTTCCGGGGCGGCCGTCTTCGGTGCGTTCCCTGCGCGGGGACCGTCGGGTGCTCCGGCCGTTTGCGCTTCGGGGGTCCCGGGCTTCGGAGTCGCCGGAGCGGCTGATGCCGGGACAGCCGGAGCGGGTGCGGCCGGGTTTGCGGCCGGCATCGCGGATGCAGCAGCCGCGGATGGCGCCGCTGCAACGCCTGTGCCGGTTGCCGGAGCAGGTGCCGCCGCCGCGGAGACGCGGGGTGCGTCCAGATCGGGAAGCGTGCCGACGTCGGAAGATGTCAGGGGGCTATTTTTTTTTTGGCCGAGACCGGCGATTTTCATCAGTCCCAGCTCGACGAGCAGCCGTTGGTTCGACGACTGTCGTATTTTCCCGTCGAGTTCCGTCAGCAGGGCGATTGCCCCGAACAGAAACTCGACACTGCAGGCGCCCGCCTGCGTCCGGTATCGCTCCAGCAGCGTGCCGGTCATCTCGATGAGCCGCAGCGTCTCGGGGCGCTTGGCCATGAGCAGGTCGCGCATGTGGCGGTTGAGCCCTGCCATGAAGGTCTGGCCCGAGAAGCCCTTCGAGAGCACCTCGTCGAAGGCGACGAGCGCTTCGACGTAGTTGCCGGCGAGCAGCAGGTCGGTCATCCGGAAGTAGGTGTCGTAGTCCAGGACGTTGAGCGTCTGGGCGACGTGGCGGTAGTCGAGCGTCGTGCCGCAGAACGAGACGGCCTTGTCGAACATCGACAGGGCGTCGCGCATGCCTCCGTCGGCCTTCTGCGCGATGAGATTCAGCGACTCCTCGTCGGCGGTGATGCCCTCCTCCGAAGCGATGTACTTGAGGTAATCGACGGCATCCTCGACGCGGATGCGGTTGAAGTCGTAGATCTGGCAGCGCGAGAGGATCGTCGGGAGGATCTTGTGTTTCTCGGTGGTCGCCAGGATGAAGATCGCGTGTGCGGGCGGCTCCTCAAGGGTCTTCAGAAAGGCGTTGAAGGCCGCCGCCGAGAGCATGTGCACCTCGTCGATGATGAAGACCGAGTAGCGTCCCACCTGGGGGATGATGCGCACCTGCTCGATGAGCGTGCGGATGTCCTCCACGGAGTTGTTCGATGCGGCGTCGAGTTCGTGGATGTTCAGGGAGCGACCCTCGTTGAACGAGCGGCACGATTCGCATTCGTTGCAGGCCTCGGCGCCGTGGGGCGAGAGGCAGTTGATCGCCTTGGCGAAGATTCGGGCGCAGGTGGTCTTGCCTACGCCGCGGGGGCCGCAGAAGAGGTAGGCGTGGGCCAGCTGGCCGCGCTCGATGGCGTTCTGAAGCGTCGAGGTGATGTGCTTCTGTCCGACGACCGAGCGGAATGTCGCAGGGCGGTATTTGCGTGCGCTGACGATGAAATCACTCATGATGACGCAAAGATAAAAAATTATTTTTGCATATTCCGGGCGCACGGCCTATATTTGTCGAAACTCCTCTCGGAGGAGTGATGCGGATTCCCCGGGCGCCGGCGCCCGAGGTCCGCTTCTGCAGGGCGATGTGGAGGATGGATTTCCGGCGGAGGGGCGCAGGCGGGGTATTCGGAGATGTGTAACCCGTAAAACGTACTGTTATGAGAAGATGGATTCTGGCGGGAGCTCTGCTGCTCCTGTCCCTCGGTTTCGCCGGCACGGCGTCGGCGCAGGAACCCACCTGTCAGTTGAGCACGCACATGCTCGATACCTCGCGCGGAGTGCCGGCAGCGGATGTCCGCGTAACGTTCTCGCGGCTTGCGGAGGACGGCTCGTGGCAGCCGGTCGCCGAGCGGCGCACCGACCGCAACGGCCGCATTGCCGACCTGCTGCCCCTCGGCGGGCAGCCCAACGACGGGGTCTACCGGCTCCGTTTCGAGACGGCACCCTACTTCGAGGCCCTCGGCGAGCGGTCGATCTACCCCTGGGTCGAGGTGGTCTTCCGCATCGAGGGAAGCGGCCATTACCACATCCCGATCACCATGTCGGCAAACGGCTATGCGACCTATCGCGGCAACTGACCGCCGCGTGCGGGTCGATATCTTCGGGGAGGCTTCGCAGCCTCCCTTTTTTCTGCCGAAATGGCGCGGCATGTCAGCGCGGGACTGTCAATTCATGACATTTTTACGAGAAAATGCGCCGAAATGTCTTCCTGCCGGTTGTGGCAGGCGTTTTGCGGAGAAGGTGTTCGAAAACCGAAATGAAAACAAGTAAAAACAAACGGATATGAACATCAACACTTTAACCATCAAGGCGCAGGAGGCGCTGCAGGCAGCGCTCACCCTGGCGCGGGAGCGCGGACAGCAGGCTGTCGATCCGCTCCATCTGTTGAGCGTCCTCATCCGCGAGGATGATTCGCTCGGAACGTTTCTTTTGGGACGTGTCGGCGTGAACGTGCGCGGTTTGCGCGAAGAGGTGAACCGGGCCGTGGGTACGCTGCCGCGTGTCGCAGGTACGGACGAGCAGTATTTTTCGCAGGATGCGTCGCGCGTGATCCAGCGTGCGGTCGATTTCACGAAGAACTTCGGCGACAAGTACGCTTCGGTCGAGCATCTGCTGCTGGGTCTTCTGGCCGAGCGCGGACAGGCCTCCGACCTGCTCAAGCGGGCCGGGGCCACCGAAAAGGAGCTTATCGAGGCGATCCGCACCTTCCGCAAGGGGGCGACGGTCGATTCGCAGACCTCCTCGCAGGAGTTCGACGCCCTGGGTAAGTATGCCATCAACCTCAACGAGCAGGCGCGTGCCGGCAAGCTCGATCCGGTGATCGGCCGTGACGAGGAGATTCGCCGGGTGCTGCAGATCCTTTCGCGGCGTACGAAGAACAACCCGATCCTGGTCGGTGAACCCGGTGTGGGCAAGACTGCCATTGCCGAGGGTATTGCCCGACGGATTATCGACGGCGATGTCCCCGAGAACCTGAAATCGAAGGTGATCTATTCGCTCGACATGGGTGCGCTGATTGCCGGAGCCAAGTATCAGGGTGAATTCGAGGAGCGTCTGAAGGCTGTCGTCAAGGAGGTCGTTGCCAGCGAAGGCGAGATCCTGCTCTTCATCGATGAGATCCACACGCTGGTCGGTGCGGGCAAGTCCTCGGGTGCGATGGATGCGGCCAACATCCTCAAACCGGCGCTGGCCCGTGGCGAACTGCGGACGATCGGTGCTACGACCCTCGACGAGTACCAGAAATACTTCGAACAGGACAAGGCTCTCGAGCGTCGTTTCCAGAAGGTGATGGTCGACGAGCCTTCGCAGGAGGATGCCATCTCGATCTTGCGTGGTCTGAAGGAGCGTTACGAGAACCATCACCAGGTGCGGATCAAGGACGAGGCCATCATTGCGGCCGTCGAACTCTCGACGCGTTACATCACGTCGCGGTTCCTGCCCGACAAGGCCATCGACCTGATCGATGAGGCCGCCTCGCGGCTGCGTCTGGAGATGAACTCCGTACCGGATGAGATCGATGCCCTCGATCGGAAGATCCGCCAGCTGGAGATCGAACGCGAGGCGATCCGCCGCGAGAAGGACGAGGAGCGTATCGAGTCGCTGACCAGGGAGATCGACGACC
>DXDG01000010.1 GCA_019115605.1 Candidatus Alistipes faecigallinarum | reverse complement strand
TAAGCAAACTGCTATATTTATTCTTGACGTTTTGAAATACGCTGGGAACTTTACGGTATCAAATCCTAGAAGATAGCATATATATGGACTGATAACCAGAAAGATGTAAAGTGTTATTCGGTTCAAGTGTGGAGCCGTTCGTTTATCCGGATGGAGGCTCTGGTAAGCCTTGAGTCAAATAAACAATACCCCACACTTGTACTGTATGGGGCGAGAATACGACACATACCAATACAAGAAATGAGTGTTACTGCTTTCCCTGACTCGTTGAAATTTACCAGATTTCCATCCAAGGATAAAAGCGAAACACTTTCATCAAAAATATGTATGCCGACAAACCGGCCAAGCAAAGATATGAAAAAGTTTACTTTCCCCCAATAAAATCAGACGGGCCTTGTTCTTTTAGAAATGCAGACCTGACTGATTGGCGCTATTTGCTATTTCGCGGAAACACCCGGGGCGGAGCATGCCTTCAGGCATGCTCCGGAGCAGCGAGGCATTGCCAAACCGTAAAACGGCCCCTTACGGAGTGATTGCGGCGGCTACGCCCAGACAGAGGACCGGTCCTCCGCATCCGGAGTTTTTCACACGAAGACCGTCAGGGATGGTAGTTCCATTGTCGGACGGCCTCTCCCCAGAATTGCTCGACGGTAAGGGTCGTCTGAAGATCGAAAACGTAATTCTTCCTGCGGAATCCCCGCTGGCTGTCCAGAAAACGCTCCATGGCGGGTTTTACCCGATCGAAATCCCCGAGCGACAACCGGTCATAGATCCGTTCGGCGACCGGAAGCGGCGCGTTCTCAAGCTCTTCGAAACGCACCTCGACAAGCTGACCTTCGGGAATCAGCCTCTTGTCGGCCTCGTAATGCTCGTACAACGCCCGGTAGTTCAGCAGAATCTCCCGGGTGAGCTCGGACTGAGTGATCTCCTGCATCCGAATCGCATCAAGCGTCGAGCGAAAAAAATGCTGTGTCGACTCAAAGACCACATAGGGATTCCGGATCAGGTAGATGAACCGGGCTCCGGGATATCGTTCGAGCAGCATGCGCACCCGTCCCGTGTGGGGCGGATTTTTGCTCAGAAAGCGCTTCTTTCCCGAAACGTACAGGGCGATGCGGATCACCTTGTCCAAAGCCTGGAGAAACTCCTCACGCTCGGCTTCTGTCGCCGCGTCGAAGGTGAGGTATTTGTCGCGATACGCAGCCATGCGGCTCGGGAACATCCAGAAATGGTAGTGCGAACAGGGGGTCATGTTGCTCAGGGCAAACTCCTCCTCCTGCGGAAGATCGACACCCAATGCCAGCGAGTCGGTCGGACGCGAAGAGGGCATGAGTGCCGACATGCACCGCTTGAAGAAGGGTCGTCCCCACAGCATCAGGTGGGGGAAAACGGTCTGATAGGTCGAACAGCAGCCGAAACGGTCGTCGCACGAAAGGAGATTGTGGGCAAAGGTCGTACCGCTGCGCCAGTGTCCGATGATGAAGACGGGAGCCTCCATATCGGACAGTGCAGGCAGCGAAAGATAACGCCGTTCATTGATCCGGTAAAACGGATCGAGCAGCCGCCGGATCTGCTTCGTGAGGAGGTATTTGCGGCGGCAGGCCTCGTCGATCCGGGCTCCCTGCGTAACGGCCTCGAAGGTCCTCCGGTCAGCACCGACAAGCGTATTGACCGGCAGCTCGGCAAAGTTCAGTCTGAAAAGTCCCATAACGGCCCTATTTTCGGATACAACGGATGTCGATGCCTGCTTCACGGCGAAGAGCCCGGCAGAACTCGGCAATTGCCCCGTCATGCTCCGGAGCGATGCCGCAGGCCGCCAGGTCGATAACGATTCCCTGAGAAGCCTCGGCCGTCCGTTCCGCCTCGGGCTCCGTGATCATGCCGACGGCCGACGTGAAATTCGTGACGGGATCGATGAGAATGAAGGCGCCCGTTTGACGGTTGGCGCGGTAGCTGTCGTAGATGAGCGGGCTGTCGGCCACAAGCGACACCAGAGCGATCTCGTTGAGCTTCATTCCGTCTGCCTCGACCTGCTCTCCCGCATTGATCTCGACCCGATGGTGGACGGCTGTCAGGTGCGCCCGGGTCGTACGGGTGGTCTGCTTCAGATAAAAGGCCTTCGAACGGTCCAGCGGCTGTTCGTCCATCCAGACCATCATCGCCCGGAAGCGATGCCCCACATGCGGCAGATTGTCCGGATGAACGAGCATCTCACCCCGCGAAAGGTCGATCTCGTCTTCCAGCGTGAACGTTACGGATTGCGGAGCGAAGGCCTCCTCCAGATCTCCGTCGTAGGTAACGATGCGTGCAATGCGCGAAGTGTGGCCCGAAGGAAGGGCTACGACCCGATCGCCCCGACGCACGATACCCGAAGCGATTTTCCCGCTGTAACCGCGAAAATCGGCATCGGGCCGCAGCACATATTGTACGGGGAACCGGAAATCGTGCAGATTGATGTCCTGCTCGATCGGAACCTGCTCGAGAAAATGCAGCAGCGACGGGCCCTCATACCAGGGCATGCGGGCACTGCGTTCGACGACATTGTCGCCCTCGAGAGCCGAGAGCGGGATGCACACCAGGTCGGGAATGTCGAGTTGCTGCGAGGCGATCCAGCGCTTGTACGCGCCGACAATTTCAAGAAAGCGCGACTCGTCGTAATCGACAAGGTCCATCTTGTTAACGGCCAGCACAATGTGGCGGATACCCAGAAGCGACACCAGATAGCTGTGGCGGCGCGTTTGCGTGATGACTCCCGTACGGGCATCGACCAGAATGATCGCCAGATTGGCCGTCGAGCCGCCGGTAATCATGTTGCGCGTGTACTGTTCGTGTCCCGGGGTATCGGCAATGATGAACTTGCGGCGGTTGGTTGCAAAGTAACGGTAGGCCACGTCGATGGTGATCCCCTGCTCACGTTCGGCCTTCAGACCGTCGCACAGCAGCGCATAATCGATGTGATCGCCCGCATTGCCGCACCGTTTGCTGTCCCGTTCGAGGGCATCGAGCTGATCCTCGTAGAGTTTCTTGCTGTCGTAAAGCAGTCGTCCGATAAGCGTCGACTTCCCGTCATCGACCGATCCGGCGGTCAAAAAACGCAGCAGGTCCTTGCGTTCGTCCTGTGCCAAAAATTCCTCTATGTTGCGAGCCATACTCTTCTTTCCGTTAAAAATAACCTTCCCGTTTCTTCTGCTCCATGCTTCCCTCCTGGTCAAAGTCGATCACGCGCGTCGTGCGCTCCGAACGCGTCGTGGTCATCATCTCCTCGATGATCTTCTCGATGGTGTCCGCCTCGCTCTCGACGGCTCCCGTCAGCGGATAACAGCCCAGCGTACGGAAACGCACCTTGCGCATCTGCGCCCTGCGGCGCAGCTCCTCGGGCATGCGGTCGTCGTCGACCATGATCAGATTGCCGTTGACCTCAACCACCGGGCGCTCCTTGGCAAAGTAGAGCGGCACGATCGGAATGCGTTCATGGCGGATATACTGCCAGACATCGAGTTCCGTCCAGTTCGAGAGCGGAAAGACCCGGATACTCTCCCCTTCGTGGATTCGCGTATTGTAGATATCCCACAGTTCGGGACGCTGATTCTTCGGATCCCACTGCTGGAATTCGTTGCGGAACGAGAAGATCCGCTCTTTGGCCCGGCTTTTTTCCTCATCGCGCCGGGCTCCGCCGAACGCCGCATCGAACCCGTGCTTTTTCAACGCCATCAACAGGGCCTGGGTCTTCATCAGGTCGGTGTGGACCCGGCTGCCGTGCGTAAAGGGTCCGACCCCCGCCTCATATGCCTCCTTGTTGTACTCCACGATCAGATTCCAGTGGTATTTCGCGGCATATGCATCGCGGAACTCGATCATCTCGCGGAACTTCCACTTCGAGTCGATGTGCATGAGCGGGAAAGGGACCTTTCCCGGATAGAAGGCCTTCTCGGCCAAACGGACCATCACCGACGAATCCTTGCCGATGGAGTAAAGCATCACCGGATTGCGAAATTCGGCCGCAACCTCCCGGATGATGTGGATAGCCTCGGTTTCGAGAGCCTTCAAATGGCTCAACTGATATTCCTTCATCTTATTGCTGTTGTTCTGCTTCCTGTTTCATATCAAGTGCGGGCAGCAGGACCCGCAGGATACGGACGACACATTCATCAACCGTCCGGCCCGAAGTATCGAGCCGCAGGGCCGGCGACTCGGGCTCCTCGAAGGGAGCCGAAATTCCCGTAAAGTCGCGGATCTCACCGCGCCGCGCTCTGGCGTAAAGCCCCTTCACGTCGCGGCGTTCGCACTCCGCAAGAGGCGTCGCAACGTAAACCTCGCAAAAATCCTCCGGACCGACAATTCCGGCGGCCAGCTGCCGCAGCTCGCGCGTCGGGCTGACAAAGCAGGCCAGCACGACGACACCGGTATCGACGAAGAGCCGGCACACCTCGGCCACGCGACGTATGTTTTCGCGGCGATCCTCCCCCGAGAAACCCAGGCCGGCGTTGATGCCGCAGCGTACGTTATCGCCGTCCAGAATCCGGCAGAGAATACCCCGCGCGGAGAGCCGGCGTTCGAGGGCTATGGCCAAGGTGCTCTTCCCGGAGCCCGAGAGTCCCGTAAACCAGACAACGGCTCCGCGATGCCCGAGCAGGCGCTCCTTGTCCGCGCGGGACTCCATACGGTCGAAAATCGGATGAATGTTTTCCATGAAGCTGATTTATGCTTTATGCGGCTACGGCCTCGAATGGCCAGAACCGTGGTATGAGCAACATCGAGACCAAAAAGGCGATGAGGTTGAGCGGCAATCCGATGCGGATAAAATCCCGGAAACGGTAATTGCCGATTCCCTGCACGATCATGTTGGTCTGGTAACCGATCGGCGAAGAGAAGCTGCACGAGGCCGCGATGCAGATCGCCACGAAAAAGGGCATCGGATCAACCCCGAGATGCGCGGCAGCCGACATGGCCACGGGGAAGGCAAAGGCTGCCGCCGCATTGTTGGTGATGAACTCCGTAATGAGATTGGTCGTCACGTAGAGCACGGCCAGCACGGCCAACGGCGAGGCTACGGCCGACAATCCCGTCAGACGGGTTGCGATCCAGTCGGCCAGTCCCGAGTTGATCATGGCCCGGCTGATGGCCAGCGCCGAAGCGATCGTTACAAGGATGTCCCAGGAGATGAATTTCGTGTATTTCTTGGCCGGGAAGATGCCGAAACAGGCCATCAGCACCGCTACGATGCAGACCCAGAAGAACATGTCGAACTGCATGTCGGGCACCAGCTCCGCCATGAAGGGCATGCTGCCAAACGTGGCGCCGCCGATCATTATCACTAGCAGGAACAGCGCAAGCCACTTCTTCCAGCGCGGAGACACGGGACGATGCTCCGAGCCGTTGCTCAACATCAGAAAGGCCCGTGAGTCGCCCCAGCGTTCAATGAACCGGCCGTCGGTCTCCAGCACCAGCGTATCACCCGCCCTGAAGACAACCTCGTCCAGAGCCTTGAGTTCCACCCCGCCCCGGCGGACAGCCCGGATTTCGGCTCCGTAGCGATGACGGAAATCAAACTCGGAAAAGTTGCGGTTTATCCCCGGGAAACGAGGGCCCAATACCGCCTCGACCTCACGACGCTGCTCCTCAAGGTCGGACTGCTCCTCCAACGCCGTATCGTCCGGAAGCCGCTTGTTGCCGAAGAAAATCAGGTAAAGCAGACCGACCGCGGCGATGCAGACGCCGACCTTGCCCAGTTCGAACATCGTGAAACCCTCGAAACCCTCGTCGAGCATCATGCCGTGAACCACAAGGTTGGTCGACGTTCCGATCAACGTGCACATGCCGCCCAGGATCGCCGCATAGGAGAGCGGTATGAGGAACTTGCGAACAGCCAGTCCCGTACGGCGGGCCCACTGCTTGATGATCGGGATAAAGACCACGACAACAGGGGTGTTGTTCAGAAAGGCCGACACGGAGGCGATCGTCGGCAGAATGCGCAGATAGCCCTTGCGAACGGTCATCCGGGGATCGGCCGGCAGCAGCCATTTGACCAGATGCCCCAACGCATCGCACCGGCGTATGCCTTCGCTGACCAGAAACAGCAGGCCCACGGTTATCACCCCTTCATTGGCAAATCCGGCCAGCGCCTCCCGGGGCGACAGGATACCCGTGCACATGAAAAGCACGACACCCGAAAACAGCACGAATCCGGGACGCAGCCGGTCTGCGATGAGCAGCCCCATCATCAGACACAGGCCGGCCGACACAATCCATATGGCAAAAGGCTCCATGACTCCCACAAAATTATTATTTTATTCGCAGCCCGCAAAGAGGAGATTCGAGAGACTCTTCCGGCAAGACCCAAGCTCTTTTCGGGGATGAAACGGACACGGGCCATTGCAAGAAAGCAACCCGCCGCACTTTATCGGTCCGAACGTTCCAACCGGCCGTCCACCGGTCGGAATCCCGTCTCCCCGAAACGGGAAGAGCCATTAGATAACACCAATAAATATTTTATTTTCAAGACAATATAATTCAAAATCGTTTCGATGCCACTCATCGAGGCACCGACGGTCAGACCCGACACAACGACTCAATCCAGGCTCTCCGCAGCGCGTTTTCATGACGGATACCGTACAAATTCAGCAGGGCGGCAGAGCGATTTCCGAGGAGAACCGCCGTGATCGAGACAGTGCGTACGCGAAAACGTTTTGAACAATATTCGGAAACTATCATACAACAAAAAGATCCTCCGAAGATTATTCCGCAGAATTTTCACCCGATTTTTAGTCCCGCCCGTCCGGTTTGCCGGAAAAGCCGGGAAAACCCGCCATTCAAACGGTACCGACACAGGCTTTCGGATGCTTTCCGCGAGACGTCCCGGGGCAGAAAAGCCCCGGGACGTCTCAAGACGGGCCTCCGGGCAGCGTCAGCGGCCGACGGTCTGCACCAGAGCCAGGAAACAGCGGTCGGCATCCACTCCGAGGGCTGCGAGCAGCTCCGCCTCGGGAGCGCTGCCCCGCGTGATCGAACGCAGTCCGTGGCCCGCGGTATAGAGGTTCACGTTCTCGGCATAACCCGCGGCATCCTGTCCGCAAAGATAACGAGCCCGCTCGGCCGGGATCTCACGACCGTCGTAGACAGAAAGATCGGCAACGTAGACCAGGTTCAGTGGCGCCGAGAAGACGAACTCCTGGGCCCCGGAGAGCTTGCGCAGGTCGCCCTCCGCCACGCGCGTCAGGGTGTGCGCCTTCGCATCGTAGAGATAGGCCCCTTCGGCAAGGATGGCATAGACCCGGACGGGATAGAGCGCCAGTGCCGACGGAGCCGTCAGGCGTCCCTCCGACGGACGGTTCTCACCCGCGGCGGCCCACAGCACCCCCGAAAGCTCCTCAAGCGACAGCGTTCCGGCGTTGTACTCCCGCCAGGAACGGCGGTTGCGCAGGGCCTCGTTGATCGTCAGACCGCCCTGCTCCGCCACGGGAAGCAGTGCAATCTGTTCTCCATAGGTTACCTCGGTACGGGGCTCGACGGTTTCGGCCCCCTCTTTTTCACCCTGAGTGCCTCCGCACGCGGCAAACAGCAGCGCGGCGCAGGCCAGCATTCTTCTCTTCATATGTGAATTAAGGATAGAAGGTTTAACGTTACCTGCAAATATACGAATTTGTCGCCATGCGACATTCCGACACGACAAATTTTCTGAAAAAATGACAATTCATGACAACTCATGACAATTTTTGCTGCACTTGCTCCTGGCACGGGATTTGACCGGTATGGGATCGAAACCGCTCCGAAAGGGGCGGGACAAAAAGCAAGCATGTTAAACTAAAATTATAGGAGGACAAAACTATGATGCCGGTCAGAAGAAATCAGAATTGGTTACCGAGTATTTTCAATGACTTTTTCGGTAGTGAATGGGTAGACAAGTCGAATGTAACGGCTCCGGCCGTAAACATTCTCGAAACGGAGGACGACTTCAAGGTCGAGGTGGCTGCCCCTGGTATGACCAAGGAGGATTTCAAGGTCCATATCAATGAGGACAACGAACTGCAGATCTCCATGGAGAAGAAGTCCGAGAACAAGGAGGAGGACAAGAAGCACAAAGGCACCTACCTGCGTCGCGAGTTCTCGTACAGCCAGTTCCAGCAGAGCCTGATCCTGCCCGACAATGTCGAGAAGGAGAAGATCGCCGCCAAGGTCGAGAACGGCGTGCTGACGGTGGAGATTCCGAAGAAGAAGGAGGTTCACGTAACGCCCGTCGCCCGTCAGATCGAGATCAAATAATCGACGTCCGACCATCGGCCATCACGCAGGAGCGTCTCCGCAAAAGCGGGGACGCTCTTTTTTTTGTCCCCGCCGCCGTCGTTTTTTTGCCGGCAGGCGCTCCGAGAAGATGCATTCACGAAAAAAACCGCTATCTTTGACGGCGATTTCACGCACACAAAAATCCCGAAGAATGAAAGTCGGACTGTTCATTCCCTGTTATATCAACGCCCTCTACCCCGATGTGGGCAGGGCTTCGTACGAACTGCTGCGGCGCGTGGGCTGCGAAGTGGACTACCCGCTCGACCAGACCTGCTGCGGACAGCCGATGGCCAATGCCGGTTATGAAAAGGATGCCCGCGCACTGGCCGAACGCATGAACGCCCTCTTCGATCGATACGACTATGTCGTGGGCCCCTCGGCCAGCTGCGTGGTCTTCGTGCGCGAAGGATACCCGCACCTGCTGAAGGACTACCGCGAACACGCCTGCGTGGATGCCCGCATCTGGGAGATCTGCGAATTCTTGCACGACGTGGTGAAGCCCGCACGGCTCGACGCCCGCTTTCCGCACCGCGTAAGTCTGCACAACTCCTGCCACGGCGTGCGCCGCATGGGGCTCTCCTCCCCGAGCGAACACCAGGTCCCCTACCACTCGAAGCTGCGCGACCTGCTTGCGATGGTCGAGGGCATCGAGGTCGCGGAACCCGAACGCAGGGACGAATGCTGCGGCTTCGGCGGCATGTTCTCGGCCGAGGAGGGGGCCGTGTCGGTGGCCATGGGGCGCGCCAAGGTCGCGCGGCACATGGCAACAGGCGCCGAATACATCACCGGCGCCGACGCCTCGTGTCTGATGCACATGCAGGGCATCATCGACCGCGAGAAGCTCCCGATAAAGACCCTTCACATCGTAGAAATCCTCAACTCCACGTTATGAGTACCCACTCCGTTGCAGCCAGAAAATTCGTGGCCGACGCCGGGCGCATGGCCTGGCACGACCAGGCGCTCTATGCCGTGCGCGAGAAGCGCGACCGCATGATGGAGAGTGTTCCCGAATGGGAGGAGCTCCGGAACCTCTCGTCGCAGATCAAGCAACACACCTTGAGCCATCTGGCCGACTACCTGCAGGAGTTCGAGCGCAACGCCACGGCCAACGGCATGGTGGTCCACTGGGCCCGCGATGCCGCCGAGATGAACGAGACCGTCTGGCAGCTCATCCGCGAGCACGGCGGCAGGCGCCTCATCAAGAGCAAGTCGATGCTCTCGGAAGAGTGCGCTCTGACGCCCTACCTCCATGAGCGGGGCGTGGATGCCGTGGAGAGCGACCTCGGGGAGCGGATCATGCAGCTGCTGCACCTGCCGCCCAGCCACATCGTCCTGCCGGCCATCGGCGTACGCCGCGAAGAGGTCGGGGAGCTCTTCCACCGGGAGATGGGCACCGAAGAGGGCAACAGCGACCCCTCCTACCTGACCCATGCCGCCCGCAAGAACCTGCGCGAAAAGTTCCTCAACGCCGACGTCTCGATGACGGGAGTCAATTTCGCCATCGCCTCGACCGGCGCGCTGGCCGTCTGCACGAACGAAGGCAACGCCGACATGGGCACCTCGTTCACCGACCTGCACATCGCCATCATGGGCATCGAAAAGGTCATCCCCGACATGCGCGCCCTGGGCGTCTTCACGCGGCTGCTGGCCCGCTCGGGCACCGGACAGCCCGTTACGACCTACACGTCGCTCTACCGGAGGCCCGCACCCGGC
Source organism: Candidatus Alistipes faecigallinarum (assembly GCA_019115605.1). Lineage (GTDB taxonomy): Bacteria > Bacteroidota > Bacteroidia > Bacteroidales > Rikenellaceae > Alistipes > Alistipes faecigallinarum. The sequence goes on along the minus strand of DXDG01000010.1, from coordinate 12,006 downwards.
AAGCGGATCCATGTCATCCTGGTGGACAACGGGCGCTCGGAATGGCTCGCCGACGCACGGCACCGCAACATGCTCAAATGCCTCCGCTGCGGCGCCTGCATGAACACCTGCCCCGTCTACCGGCGTTCGGGCGGATACTCCTACTCCTACTTCATCCCCGGGCCGCTGGGCATCAACCTCTCGATGCTGCGCAGCCCGAAGCTCCACCACGGCAACGTCTCGGCCTGCACGCTCTGCTACTCCTGCTCGGGAGTCTGCCCCGCAAAGATCGACCTCGGGGAGCAGATCTACCTGTGGCGGCAGCAGCTCGACGCGCTGCATCTGGCCGATCCGACGAAGAAGGCCGCCGTGAAAGGCATGGACTTTGTCATGGCCGGTCCCGGACGTTTCTACGGCGCCATCGCCTGCGCCCGGGCCGCGGAGAAACTGCCGCGCGGCATGGTGGAAAACAGCCTCAACCCCTGGAGCGCCCCGGGACGCGCCATGCCCCGCTTCGCCCGCGAGACGTTCAATGCCCAATGGAAACGGGGCGCATTCAGAAAAGACGAAAAAGATGAACAGTAAAGACGAAATACTCAGGAAACTGGCCGCGGACGGAATGTCCGAAAGTCCCTACCCGGAGTTCGGATTCACGCCCCAGCATTTCGACCGTCCCGCGGAGATCTTCGCGCAGAGGCTCGAAGCGGCAGGCGGCCGCATGGCCACGCTGCAGCCCGGCGAGACGCTCGACGAGGCGGTGCGCCGCTGCTATCCCGAGGCACGGACGATCGTCTCGAACCTTCCGGGGCTGACCTGCGCGACGGTCGATCCCGACCGCGTCGAGGACCCGCGCCAGCTGGTCGATATCGACCTGGGCGTCATCGCCGGATCGTTCGGCGTGGCGGAGAACGGCGCCGTATGGATTCCGCAGACGATTCGCCATAAGGCGCTCTACTTCGGCGCCACGGCGCTGCTCATCGTCATCCCGCACGATGCGATCGTCGATACGATGCACCAGGCCGTCGCACGCCCCGAGGTGGATGACTTCGGATACGGATGTTTCATGTCGGGCCCCTCGAAGACGGCCGACATCGAACAGGCGCTCGTCTTCGGCGCCCACGGGCCGATGTCGGTAACCGTGCTGCTGCGATAGGGCCGCTGCCTTTGGCCGTTTGGGCAAAAATCGCTATCTTCGCAAAGGTTCCGGCGACCCCGGGACCTCAAACCGTACAATAATGATCGAAACCGAACTCTGCGCCTTCTCGCCCGAGGCGTGCCGCATCGCGGCGCGGCAGGGCCTCTGGCGTGCCGAACTGTGCGCCTCGCCCTACGAAGGCGGCACGACCCCCTCGGCCGCAGCAATCCGCGAAGCCCGCCGCATTCCGAATCTGCGGTTGAGCGTCATGATACGCCCCCGCGGCGGCGATTTCCTCTATACGGACGATGAATTCCGACAGATGCTCGACGAAGTGGCCTTCGCCCGCGAGAGCGGCGCCGACTGCGTCGTTGCGGGGATGCTCACCCCCGACGGGAGGATCGACGAAGAGCGCACCGCAGCCTTCGTCGCCGCAGCCGGGGGAATGGAGGTAACCTTCCACCGCGCCTTCGACATGGTGCGCGACCCCGAAGAGGCGCTCGAGGCGCTCATCCGCTGCGGATGCCGCCGGGTCCTCACCTCGGGAGGCCGCAACACGGCACCCGAAGGCATCGACACGATCCGCCGGCTGGTCGCCCTCGCTGCCGGCCGTATTGCGATCATGGCCGGGAGCGGCATCACGGCCGCAAACGTGCGGGAGTTCATCCGCGCAGGCGTCGATGCCGTGCACTTCAGCGCCCGCGGCACGATAGAGAGCCGCATGCTTTACCGCAACCCCGCGGTATCGATGGGCGGCGTGGCTGGAATTCCCGAATACGCCTCGGTCGGCACCGACGAGGAGAAGGTCCGCGAAATCATGAAACAACTTGCCTGAAAAATACGACGACCATGAAAAGATGGATGATCCTGCTCTGCACGGCCGCACTGGTGGCCTGCAACCGGTATGATGCCGGGATTCCGGCCGAAGAGCGACAGCAGCTCGCAACCACGCTGGAGAGTTCCTCCCGCCAGGAGGCGCTGCGGGAGCTGCTTCGCCAAACGCCCCGCGACGAGCGGGCAGCCACGGCGTGGCTGCTGAACCGCATGACGCCGGGCGACCGCGACACGATGCGGCTCGACCTGCTGCGCGAGAATGTCGCCTACGCCTGCCGCGCCCGCAGGGAGTTCCCGTGGACGAAGGCGCTGCCCGAGGAGATTTTCCGCAACGAGGTGCTGCCCTACGCCTCGGTGGACGAGGTGCGCGACGCCTGGCGGCGGGATTTCTACGAACGGTTTGCACCGCGCGTGGCCGGATGCAGCGACATGCGGGCGGCGATCGACACGGTGAACCGCATCCTTCCGGAGGTGGTCGGCGTGGAGTACAACACCCTGCGCGAGAAGACCAACCAGAGCCCCGCGGAGTCGATGCGCCAGGGCATGGCCTCCTGCACGGGACTGTCGATTCTGCTGGTCGATGCCCTGCGTGCGGTGGGCATTCCGGCACGCTTCGCCGGCACGGCGGCCTGGCATGACGAACGCGGCAACCACAGCTGGACGGAGGTATGGATCGACGGCGAATGGCACTTCACCGAATACTACCAGCCTGCGGCGCTCGACCGCGCCTGGTTCCTCGCCGACGCCGGGCAGGCCGTGCCCGGAGACCGGCAGCATGCGGTCTATGCCGTATCGTTCGCACCGACCGGCGACTGGTTCCCGATGGTCTGGAACGAAACCTCGCACGAGATTCACGCCACGGACGTTACGCAGCGCTACCGCGACGTCTACGCCTCGTTTGCGGACAGGGCCGCCGAGGAGGGAACGCACGTTCAGGTAACCTTCCGCATGTTCCGCGACGCCCGCCACGCGACGGCCTCGGGAGACCGCGTGGCCGCCAACGTCGATGTCTTCTGCGGCACGGAGCAGATGGGCGGAGGACGCACGGCCGGGCCGCTTCAGGACATGAACGACGCGCTGCACTTCCTGCTCGAGAAGAACCGCACCTACACCTTCCGCTACACCGATACGCAGGGTGAAGCGCGCGAGGTGGTGGCCCGGGTGGGCGACGCCCCGCTCGTCGTTACCGGATACATGGAGTAACCGCCCGCAGGGAAAGGATCGAAAGGGATCGGAAAGCCGCACAGGCAGCCGCAGCACGGCATGTCCCTGCCGCCGCACGGCAGCCGGCCCGTACGGTCCCGGAAATTACGACAACGCAGCTTGGCAGTCATGAACAGGGAGTGGATTTTTCGTCGGGCCGAAATGCGGGAGATTCCCCGGATTCTCGAAATCATCGGACAGGCCCAGGCCCAGATGCGGGCAGCTGGCAGCCAACAGTGGCAAAACGGTTATCCGGCAGAGCAGGATATCCGGCGCGATATCGAACGGGGCTACGGGCAGGTGCTCTGTCGGCCGGAATCGGCCGGAACACGGGGCATCGCAGCCTACGGCGCCGTGGTCTTTGACGGAGAGCCTGCCTACGGGGCCATCGAAGGAGCATGGCTGACCGACGGACGGTATGTCGTGCTGCACCGCCTGGCCGTGGCTGACGAGGCAAAACGGCAGGGCGTGGCGACGGAATTTCTGCGGCGGGTGGAACGGCTGGCCCTCGCCCGCGGTGTGGAGGCGTTCCGGGTCGATACCAACTTCGACAATCGCATCATGCTCCGGCTGCTGGAAAAGGAGGGCTTCCGCTTCTGCGGGAAGATCCGCTACGACAGCGGCGAACGGCTGGCATTCGAAAAGAGCCGGCCGAAAGGATAAAAGATCCGCATTCGTACCGCTTCTTCCGGGGATTTTCCGTATTTTTGTACAAATTTAGCCGCATGAAAAAACTCCTGCTCTCCCTGCTGCTCACAGGCAGCTCGCTGCTGGCACTTGCCCGCGATCCCCATGTCAGAATCGTCGAATCCCTGCCCGGCGAGCGCTGGTGGGGCGGATTCGTCGCCCTGGGCAACCGCATGCCCTTCGGCGAGGAGCTCGCGGAGCAGGATCTCTCGAAGAGCAACTACAACAACCAGTCGGTGCCGCTGCTGCTCTCCTCCGAGGGCCGCTACGTCTGGTCCGAACGGCCGTTCCGCTTCCGCATCGAGGAGGGGAATCTTGTCGTGGATTCCGACTACGGAGCGGTCGAGGTTGTACGGGCCGGCGAGAATCTGCGCGACGCCTATGCGGCGGCCTCCGCGGCCCACTTCCCGCCTTCGGGACGGATTCCCCAGGAGCTCTTCTTCTCGATGCCCCAGTACAACACCTGGATCGAGCTCACCTATGACCAGAACCGGCACGACATCATGCAATATGCCCGCAAGGTCGTCGAACACGGATTTCCCCGCGGCATCTTCATGATCGACGACAACTGGCAGAACGACTACGGCAATTTCGACTTCAAGGCTTCGCGCTTTCCCGATCCGCGGGGGATGATCGACTCGCTGCACGGGATGGGATTCCGCGTCATGCTCTGGATCGCCCCCTACGTCTCGCCCGACTCGCCCGAGTTCCGGACGCTGGAGCGCAAGGGGTATCTGCTCAAGAACCGCGCAGGCAAGACGGCCGTCATCCGCTGGTGGAACGGCTTCAGCGCCTGCTACGACCTGACGAATCCCGAAGCGGTGGCCTATCTGCGCGAGCAGCTCGAAGAGAACCGCCGCCGCTACGGCACCGACGGATTCAAGTTCGACGGCGGCGATGTCGCCTACATGCAGGCCGAGGAGTATGCCTACCACGACCCCGAGGCCGATGCCAACACCTACATGCAGCGCTGGGCCGAGCTGGGCGCCTCGTTCGACTACAACGAGCTGCGCGCCTGCTGGAAGCTCGGCGGACAGCCCGTCGTGCAGCGGCTCGGCGACAAGGACTACTCGTGGAAGGCGCTGCAGCTGCTCATTCCCGACATGACCGCAGCCGGCCTGTTGGGCCACGCCTTCACCTGCCCCGACATGATCGGCGGCGGGCAGTACACCTCCTTCTTCGGGGTCGAGCACTTCGACGAGGAGCTCATCGTCCGCTCGGCGCAGGTCCATGCCCTGATGCCGATGATGCAGTTCTCGGTGGCCCCCTGGCGCATCCTCTCGCCCGAGAATACGGCCATCTGCGCCCGCTACGCGCAGCTGCACAGCGAGTTCGGCCCCTACATTCTCTCGCAGGCCCGCCATGCGGCCAAGACCGGCGAACCGATCGTCCGCGCCATGGAGTATGCCTTCCCGCACATGGGCTTCCTCGAATGCAGGGATCAGTTCATGCTCGGCGACCGCTATCTGGTGGCGCCGATGGTGTCGCCCGGCACCCGGCGCGAGGTGCTGCTGCCGCCGGGCACCTGGCGGGATGACCGCGGCGAGGTGTTCAGGGTCTCCAAAAAGCCCCGCCGCATCGCAATCGACGTGCCGCTCGACCGGCTCCCCCGCTACGAACGCATCCGATAGGAGTCCGGAATGAAAAAATCCCTCCACAGCTTACTGCAGCGGAGGGATTTTTCAATTGCGGGAAGGGTACACTACTCGTCGAGCGGCGTCAGCCGGACGTTGCGGAACTCCAGCGGACCGCCCTCGCTCTGCAGGGCCAGATAGCCGCACGTATCCGCACCCGTACACTCGTTCTGCAGCACCCCGTTGATGCGGACCGTGATGCGGTCGCCCCGGCACTCGATATCGGCCTCGTTCCACTCGCCGGCCGGGCGTTCCGAGCTCTCGCCCCGGTTTTTGAGGATCAGTACCGAAGGGCTCATGGGCTCCGCGCCGTCGATCGGGGCTCCGTTCAGGGAGAGCAGATCGCCGGCATTTCCCGCCTCAAGCTGACACTCGATCAGCGTGGGCCAGATGCCGTCACCCTCCTGGATCCGCTGGAACAGGCCGCTGTTCGAGGGCTGGCCGATCCACCGCCACTCGACATGCAGGCGGTAGTCGCCGTAGGCCTCCGCCGTACGCAGGTAGCCGAAGGGCTGGCCTGCAACACGGATACAGCCCTCCGCTACGCTGAAGGGGCTCACGGCCGTCGAATCGGCCGTAACGGCCACCCAGCCCGTGAGGTCATGTCCATTGAAAAGTTCGACTGACGGGGTCGTCTGCTGTCCGCACGCAACCAGTCCGGCGGCCAGCATCACAAAACAGGCAAATCGCATTTTCATAAGGCTTTGTTATTATTTTTCGGGAATTCCATGTGCTTCGACATAGGCGAGCAGCTCGTCGCGGAGCGCCCGGGGCGTTACGTTCTGCCGCAGGACCAGCAGGTAGGAGTTGCGGATCTGCTCGCGGATAAAGGCATCGGGAAGATCTCCCGTCGTACGGACATCGTTCCACAGCCGTTTGTTCGCATGGTAGGCCGGGGTGATCTCCCGGGGATAGCGTTCCCGGAGCTGCAGGGCCTCGTCGGGATCGCATTTGAGGGCCACCCGGTGAAAATCGACCATGTCGGCAAAGGCATACATCCGCCCGCCGACCTTGTAGACGAGCGTCGTCTCGTCGAACGGCGTGCTCTCCTCGGTAAAAGGCAGCGAAAGGCAATAGTCGCGAAAGGTCAATACATCCATGTCGAATCCGTTTTCGATGTGTCGTCATCCATATCCGTACAAAGATACGAATTTTTGGCACACGGATTGCTTTTCCGTACAGAAACCAATTATCATTTCGAACCATGAAAAAATTACTACTCAGTACCTCCCTGCTGGCACTCTTCGCCGCAGGATTCATCGGCTGCTCGCAGCGCCAGGAGTGGAACCGCGAGGAGCGCAAGGCCATGCGCGAAGCCCTCGACAGCTACCGCCAGATGGTCTATCTGGACGATCTGACCGACGCGGAATTCCTCCTCTTCTCGGACGAGGTGGCCGGGACGCTCGAAAACGCCTATCCGGTCTATGCGGCCTTCATCCAGATGCCGGGCGTGAACGATACGGTGGACATGGTCGTCGTAACGACGATCGTCGAGGAGCTCAACGCCGACGCCCACAACATGCGCCACATCTTCCCCTACAACTACCTCGTCAAGCAGGGTGTGCTCCCCTCGGGGCTGGACCGCAGCCAGCAGAAGGCCTTCTACACCTGCCTGGCCGGCAAGGTCAATGCCACCTACTCGACGATGGACCAGTTCTTCAACGCCATACTGGCCGACACGACCGACCTCTCGCAGCTGCGGCAGCTGGAAAGCCAGTGCGCCAACGACCTCTTTGACTGGGTCGTAACGGAGATCGACGTTGTCGAGACCGTCCCGGCGCAATAGATCCGGGATCTTCCGGCATGCTAAAAGGGAGCAGACTGCCTTTGCGGTCCGCTCCCTTCTCTTTGAGCTTCTTCCTATGCGGTCCTGGCGGCGGGCTCCTTCACCGCGGCATGGCGTTCGTAGAAATCCTTCGCCACGACGATGCGGATCGCCCGGTGCAGGATCGTGAACTCCAGCGGCGTATGGCCCAGCGACTCGCCGTCCACCTCGACACCCACCTCGGGCGACGACTCGATGCGGATGCGGCTGCCGCGCTCCTGCAGAATGTGGCGGATGCGGTAGATGCCTCCGTTGAAGAGGTAGTGGAAGCGGAAAAGCAGGTGCCAGAAGTGCACGGGGCGGATCAGCGACAGGTCGAGCATGCCGTCGTCGGCCACCGCCTCGGGAAGCTGCTGCAGACCGCCGCCGTTGAACTTGCAGATGCCCACGGCCGCCGACAGCAGCAGGTTGTTGTAGACCAGGCGGTCATCGACCCACACCTTGACGCCCGTGGACTTGTAACGGAAGAAGTTGCGGATCAGGCACCAGGTATAGCGCCAGCGGCTCTTGTGCCCCTTCTTCTTCATGTGCGAGAGGCGCTGGACGATGTTGGCGTCGAATCCCGCACCGGCAACGTTGGCCATGTAGCGGCTCTGGCGGTAGTGCGCCTCCTCGTAGGAGACCACCCCGACATCCTGCAGGAAGGAGTAGCCTTCGCGGATGGCCGCCACGGCATTCTGGTAGCGGTTCGAGATGCCGAACGTACGCACCCAGTCGTTGCCCGTACCTACGGCAACGACGGCCAGCAGCACCTCGTCGGGGCGCACCTCCTGCTGGATGAACAGGCCGTTCACCACCTCGTGCAGCGTGCCGTCGCCCCCGACGACGATGATATGCCGGTAGCCCTCGCGGACGGCCGTTACGGTCAGCTCCGTAGCATGGAACTTGTGCTCCGTGAAGACCGGTTCGCAGCGGATATGTGCATCGCGCAGGTGCTTCGAGATCTGCGGAAAGTGGTCCAGCCCGCGGCCGCCGCCGGCCACGGGATTGACGATGACGAACCACTTCACGTCGCCCGGCGCCGCGCTACCTTGCAGGGACATTGCGCAGCGTGTGAACCAGGAAGTCGTAGAACTTCTCCACCGAGGCGATCTCCACCTTCTCGTCGGGCGAGTGGGGATAGCTGATCGTCGGGCCGAACGAGATCATGTCCAGACCGGGATACTTGCCGCCGATGATGCCGCACTCCAGACCGGCGTGGATCGCCGTGATGGCGGGCTTGCGACCGAAGAGTGCCTCGTAGGAGGCGGTCATGGCCTTCAGGATCGGCGACTTCATGTCGGGATTCCAGCCGTCGTAGGCGCCCGTGAGCTCGGTTTCGGCACCCGCAAGGGCGAACACGGCCGTGATGGCCTCGCCCAGGGCGAACTTCTCCGAGCGCACCGAGCTGCGCAGCAGGCTCTGCAGCTTGACGGTCTCGCCGTCGGAGACGACACGCGCCAGGTTGCTCGAGGTCTGCACCAGTCCCGGCATCGAGAGCGACATGCGCACCACGCCGTCCGGGCATCCCGCAACGGCACGGATCAGCCGCACGGCCGTCTCCTGCGGCAGCATCCGCTCGGGACGCTCGCAGCGGGCAACCGTAATCGAGATCGAGTCCTCGATGCCGTCGAACTCTCCGCAGACGGTCTTCTCGTAGGCGGCAACCGCCTCGGCAAAGGCGTCATACTGCGCCTCAGGAACCAGCACCACGGCCTCCGCCTCACGCGGAATGGCATTGCGCAGGCCGCCGCCGTCGACCGATGCGAGCAGCACCTCGCAGGGCGCGGCATTGAGGAAGCGGAACAGCAGCTTGTTGGCATTGGCCCGCTGGCAGACGATCTGGATGCCCGAATGGCCGCCCTTGAGCCCCTTCACGACGAGTTTTGCGGCCGCATAGCCCTCGGCAGGGGTCGGTACCGCCTCGTAACGGAACGTCGTGTTGGCATCGAGGCCTCCGGCGCAACCCACATAGAGTTCGCCTTCGGTTTCGGAATCGAGATTCAGCAGGATCTCACCCTGAAGCACCCCGGGCTTCAGGCCGAAGGCGCCGTCCATGCCCGTCTCCTCGGTGGCCGTAAAGAGCGCCTCGATCGGACCGTGAACGAGCGTATCGTCCTCGAGCACGGCCAGAATCGATGCCGCGCCGATGCCGTTGTCGGCGCCGAGCGTCGTGCCGTCGGCCGTAACCCACTCGCCGTCGATGTAGGCGTCGATCGGATCGGTCAGGAAATCGAACTGCTTGTCGTTGTTCTTCTGCGGCACCATGTCGAGATGCGCCTGCAGGATGACCCCCTTGCGGTTCTCCATGCCCTTCGTGGCGGGTTTGCGGACATGGACGTTGTGGGCCTCGTCCTCGAAGGCCTCCAGACCCCGGCTGCGGGCAAAATCCAGCACATAGCGGCGGATGGCCTCCTCGTGATGCGACGGGCGCGGAATGCGGACGATCTCCGCGAAATGTTTCCAGACAAGCGCCGGTTTGAGCGCTGCAAGATTCCTGTTCATAACTATGCTTCGTTTTTGGTTTTGGTTGCTTCGGATTCAGCCGATGCCCGACCGGCACGGTCGAAGGCCTCGACGATATATTTTACAAGCGGATGGCGCACGATATCGCGTTTGTCGAACTCCACGATACCGATGTCCTCCACGCCCCGCAGGATCTCCATCGCACGCACCAGACCGCTGTCGCTGCGCCGCGGCAGGTCGATCTGCGTTACGTCGCCCGTGACGATGAAACGCGCGTTGCGCCCCATGCGCGTGAGGAACATCTTGATCTGCGAGAGGGTCGTATTCTGCGCCTCGTCCAGGATGACGAAGGCGTTGTCGAGCGTCCGCCCGCGCATGTAGGCCAGCGGCGCGATCTGCACGGTGCCCTCCTCGAGGTACTTCTGCAGCTTGGCCGGAGGGATCATGTCGTTCAGCGCATCGTAGAGCGGCTGCAGGTAGGGATCGAGCTTCTCCTTCATGTCGCCCGGCAAGAAGCCCAGCTTCTCGCCCGCCTCGACGGCCGGACGCGTGAGGATGATCCGCCGCACCTCGCGCTCCTTCAGGGCACGGACCGCCAGGGCAATGGCCGTATAGGTCTTGCCCGAACCGGCCGGACCCACGGCAAAGAGCAGGTCGCAGCTGTCATAGAGCCGGACCAGGCGCTGCTGGTTGACCGTACGCGCCCGGACGATGTTGCCGTTGTTGCCGTAGACGATCACATCCTTGTCCACGGGGCCCTCCTCGGGCGGCATCCCGCCCGAGAAACACTGGTCGACAACCTGCGACGAGATGTGTCCGTATTTCAGATAATAGGCCACGAGCCCTTCGAGCCGCGAGGCGAAACGCCGCGTCTCGGCCTCGGAGCCGAGCACCTTGAGCGACTGCCCGCGCGCCACGATCTTCAAGGTCGGAAAGAGCGAGCGGATCTGCTCCAGATAGGCATCCTGCGCCCCGTACAACTCCCGGGGATCGACCCCCTCGATGAGTATTTCACGTCCTACAGCCTCCGTCATACGCCTAAAAAAGATATCCGACACTCAGGGCGACGTTGTACGAACGGACCTCGGGAAGCTGCATTCCGTCGGGAAGCAGCACGTCGTGCTTGCTGCGGAACTGCCCGTTGTAACGCACGTCGATCAACAGGTGGCGCAGAACCACGACACCCGCACCGACCGCATAGGACACCGTGGGACGTACCCGGCTGAAGTCGAGCAGGTCGCCGCCCGATTTCTGCTTGCAGTCGTTCATCACCGTAAAGACCGGACCGGCGTAGATGCGCACCGGGTGAAGCAGCCGCAGCGACAAGAGCACCGGCACATCGATCGAGCTGGACCTGAGGTTGAACTTCTTCGCGCCCACGGGCTGGATCTTCAGCCCCTGCCGCACGTAAAGGATCTGCGGTTCGACGGCGAAGGCTCCCAGATTGACCGCCGTAACGATTCCGGCCTGCCAGCCGCATTTGTCGCGGATCTCCGCCTTGTCCATATCGGTCGAAAAGTCGGGGACGTTGATACCGCCGATAATTCCCCATTCCACGCGGGTCCGGGGGCGCTGCGCCGCTGCGGGCAATACCGCGGCGAGGAGCAGCAGGGTGCACAAAATGCGTTTCATCTCTCTTTTCATCTTTGTCCTTGTTTATCCAGTGTCCGAGCCGCCCAGAGCATGTATCCGACCAGCGCCGCCACGAAGAGCATGCCCCAGTGGGGATTGCCCGCCGCACGGAGAATCGCGTCGCAGACCGGACCCGAAACGGCTCCCGCCGAAATGGCCAGAATCATCAGCCCCGCCACGCCGTTGGCCTGCTCGGGAACGGCCCGCGTTGCCGCGGCATAGAAGGTCGCAAAGACACAGGCCATGCCGAAACCCATAAGGCCCACGGCCGCATAGATCACCGTTTCGTTGCCGGTGACGAGCAGCACCAGACTGAGCAGCAGCACGCCGGCCATGTTCCACGCCAGATAGCGCACGTCGCGCAGCCGCAGCAGCACCCAGGCCCCGACGATCGTTCCGACGATGCGGCAGGCATAGAAGCCCGTGGTGGTGAGGATCGACGAAGGCCGGTCGATGAGCCGCACCGAGAGGTAGCCTATGGCGACGTCGGCCGCGATGAAGCAGGCCACGCCGACGGCGCAGAGGAGCACCGTGCGGTTGCCCAGCAGGCGGAAGCTGTCGGCAAGCCCCCGCCGGCCGCCGCTCCGGGCGGTGCGTGCCGCCGCTGCGGGCTCCGCAACGGGTGTCAGCTG
>DXDG01000009.1 GCA_019115605.1 Candidatus Alistipes faecigallinarum | reverse complement strand
TATGAGGGTCGGTAGTAATTGCGGATGTAGGAATAGTAGTCTCCTCCCATGGTGAATTTGTATTCCAGTCCTTCGATGAATTCGTATGCGACGTATGCATTGCCGAGGATGTTGATCTTCTCGCGCACGTCATCGATTTCAAGCGCCAGGGCCACGGGATTGAGCACCTCGTTCGTCTGGGTATCCCAGGTGTTGACGCGCAAGAGTCCGTTCATGTCCCAGTTGTAGGATCCGTCCTCGTTATATACGGGAAAGATCGGAGGGGCCATCAGCGCCGACGCGATGATGCCGTCGTCACCGTATTGCGTGTCGGTCGATACATAATTGGTCTTCGAATAGGAGGGCGAGAAGCTGACGCCGTATTTCAGCCGGTTGCGTTTCCCGTCGAGGTTGGCGCGCAGACTGTATCGCTCGAAGTCCGAGCCGATGATCGTACCTTCGCGGTAGAGGTAGTTGGCGCCGACGTAGTAGCCCAGAGCCTTGGTGCGTCCCGAGACCGAGATCGAGTGCTTGGTCGAGTAGGCCGACCGGAAGATGGCATCCTGCCAGTCGGTATTGGTCAACGTTCCGGTATTGTCCTGCAGATAGGCTGTGATGAGCGGATCGACACGATGATAGGTCTGCGGACGCTCCTCGTAGGGATCGTCGATCGAGCCGGTCGGAACATTGAACAGATAGGCACCGTCGCGCGCCTCCTTGAAAAGCCGTGCGAATTCGTACGCATCGAGCATGTCGATTCTTTTGGCCACATTCGAGACGCTGAACTGTCCGTCGTAGCTTACCACGGGACGTTCGCCCTGACCTCGTTTGGTGGTGATCAGGATCACGCCGCACGACCCGCGCGAACCGTAAATGGCCGCTGCCGAAGCATCCTTGAGCACTTCGAGACTTTCGATGTCGTTGCTTTCGAGGTTGGCAAATGCCCGGGCGTCGCACGGAACTCCGTCGATGACGTACAGCGGGTCGTTCCCGGCCGTTGCGGACTGAATACCGCGAACGCGGATCGAGACATTGCCGTCGGGCTGTCCGCCGAGTTGTAACACCTGCACGCCCGGCATTTTGGCGGCCATGGCGTCGCGGAAGTCGGAAGTCGGCATGTTGGCGAAATCTTCGGCCTTGATGGATGAGATGGCGGTCGTCACATCGCGTTTGTTCTGCACACCGTATCCCACGACGACGATGTCGTTCATGGCGATCGCTTCGGTCTTCAGCGTGACGTTCGCCAGGGTTTGACTGTCGGAAAGGGGGACTTCGACGCGGTTGTATCCGATAAGCGAGACGATCAGGGTCGCGTTGTTCTGGCGAATCTCTATGGCATACTCGCCGTTCAGGTTGGTGGCGGCGCCGACGGTCGATCCTTTCAGAATGACGGTCGCCCCGACAACCGGTTCACCATTTTCATCGGTTACCAGGCCCTTGACCGTGCGGCTTGCCACGGCTTGCGACGCCGCTGGCTCCTCCCCCCCCCTTGCGCGGGTAAGGATGATTTTCAGCCCTTTGACTTCCATATTCACCTCGGGAAGCACCTCGGCGATGATCGATGCGATGCTGCGGTTCGTCGCTGTAACCGATACGATTTTGTCGGTTTTTATCTCTGCATCGACATAGGCGAATGTGTATTGGCTGTTGGCCTCGATGCGTTGCAGCAACTCCTTGATGCTGACATTTTCGGCATTCACGGTAACCTTCGGGGTCTGTGCGACGGCGGTTGTTGTCACCGCCATACACAGGATAATCACCGAAAAATACCGGGAAATCCTTTTCAAAACATTGTGTTCATTCATGGTTATTAGGGATTAATTCGGGTTCGATTTTAAGATGAACAGAGCATACCGGCGCCTGTCAGGGCGTCAGAAATAAGATTCTATTAGCTGTTGGACAGTGAGTTACTTTCTCGTGATCAACATATGGTTCCCGTCGATTCTGTATTGAATCGAGATCAGGGAGGAGATAACCTCCATGATGTCTTCCAATGGTTCATGACAGATGACCAGCGAGATCCGTTTTTCTGGCGAGATATGTGTGGAGAGAGAAATTTCGACGTTGTATCTACGTTCGAGATTCGTGATGATGTCTTTGAGAGGGGCGTTGTCGAAGATCAGACGCGGGGAGAACCACTGGCAGTAGTTCTGAGCGTTGACGGATTCGACCCTTGCACTTCCGGCCCGTTTGTCGAACGTGAATTTTTCGTTCGGGCGCAGCATAACAGCTTTCTGGAGACCGTTTCCGGAAATTTTGACGCTTCCGGTTTTGAGAACAATGTGTTCGCACGATCCGAATGAATAACTCATGGCATCGAACGATGTTCCCAGCACTTCGATCTGCAGGTCGTTCATGTGGACACGGAATGGCCGCAGCGAATCCTTCCGGACCTCGAAGAAGGCCTCTCCGGAGAGGTATACGTCGCGGGTTTCGCCCTCAAACGAGTTGTCGTATTTGAGTTGGCTTTCGCCGTTGAGCCATACGGTCGTCCCGTCGGGAAGCGAGAACTCTCCGGTTTGTCCTTTGGCTGTCAGCAGCGTGTTTTCCCGAATCGGCTCCATGGTCCCGATCGCCGCATAGTAACCTCCGACAAATATCGATACGGCTGCGGCTGCGGCACAAACCCAACGCAGGATTATGCGTGGTGATATCCGGGATTTTTGGTCCCGAATGGATGCGTGCAGCCGTTCGAGGCCCCTGAGATCCTCTTCATCCGCTGCCGGAGCTGTATGCTCGTTCCACACTTCCTGGAGGGCCTCCGTTGTATCGAGGTCCTCTTCGTGTGTTATCATCCAGCGTTCGAATATCCGTTGAATATCGTCGGGAATATTCTTGTGCTGGAATACGTAATCGATAATTTTTCGGTTCCTGTTCGTCATCGGTATCCAGTTTGAGGGTCTGCTGCCGCCCCTACGGCATTGCTATTCGGCGCTTTGAGTCAAGGTGTAGGTTTCCGAATAACTTCCGGCCTTGAATACGACGTGTCCGACGCGGGAAACTCCCGTTTCGTTGGGGCCGAAGCTGAGGTGTACGGCATGGATTCCCTTGGTATCGGCCGATGCGGGGTCGATCGTGATCCAGTCGTCGCCTGTCGCCTGCCAGGCGCAGGTGGTGAATAGGGTTACGGACTGCATCCCGGCCGCAGCATCCACCGTACCGGAGGTGCTGTACATATAAACGCTGTCGGGCGCATCTTCCGAATCGTCCTTGCACCCGTATGCGATACAAAGGCACGCCGTCATCGCAGCAAGAAAAAGTAGTAGAGATCGGTTCTTCATAGGTTCAAAAATAATAAAAAAACAGTTTTTGAGTCCGGATTCATTAAAAAGACAATCGATGAGACCGGTTCGCCAGTCTGATTGGTGATTTTTTTTCAGATTTTTTTGATGTGGATTACAATGCAATGAAAAAATATGGGATGCGGCACCGAATGTTCGTAAAAAAATATATATTTGCATATATCGAATATGAACAGCGAAGAGTACATAATTCTTCGGAAATTGCAGAATGGTGATTCCGGGGCGTTGGATATCCTTTACTTGCGATATGCATCGAAAGTGCGGGACTTTGCGCTTCGTCTGTTGAAAGACCAGACCGATGCGGAGGATATTACGCATGATGTTTTTCTTCGTATATGGGATTATCGAGAAAACCTCCAAGACGTTTGTTCATTCAAAGGATATTTGTTCCGTATGACGCGTAACGCAATATTCAATGTAATGAAGCGACGCCAGATGCAATATAAGTATCTGAAAGCAACGGGATCCAGAATCGAAGAAGAGGCGAAGGGCGGATTTTCGGATGCCGTGTCGACGGATGAATTGCTGGAGATGATCGACCTGGCCGTGCGCAACATGCCAGAGCAGAGACGCAAGGTCTTTTATATGAGTCGACATGAAAATATGTCTTACGATGAAATCGCCAAGACATTGAACATCAGTCCGCGCACGGTCCAATATCACATATCGAATGCGCTGGCAGAATTGCGCAAGGTGCTGTCGTCGCTGATGTTTTTCGTATAGATACGATACTTCTGATGAAATACGATATGGTGCCGATTAACCGGATTCAGCTCCAGCACGAATTCGTTCAGTTCGCTCAACTTGCAGAGCCCGATTGCATTGAAATCCCCGGCATCCGCATTCTTTCAATCTGTTTCATCGTTTTTGTGTTTTGAAGGGTTTTCCCTTCAAGCATTCTTTCGATCCGAGTGTTGGTTGCCGAGTCGGATCTTTTCGTGGTAGAAGTAGTTGACCACAACCGGATGCCCCTTTTCGGAGCGGCCGTACGGCAGATCGTTCACGCGATACGGCAGGCCGTTTGCGGCGGCATAGGCGGCCATCTCCTGCTCGAGCGCCTGCCAGTAATCCGTCCGGCGACGGTTGTAGATCTCCTCGTATAAAGGCATCAGTTCGGGATGCTTATCGCGGATGTAGTCCAGGATCGCCGCCTTGAACGACCCGCGCAGGTTGAGATTCTCGAGCCAGACGAGGTCGACAAACTCCCGGACCCGTTCGATGATGGCCTTCGGATCGGTGATGCCCGGGAAGATCGGCGAGACGAAGCAGACGGTACGGATCCCAGCCTCGTAGACCCGCCGCATGGCTTCGAGGCGTCGCTCGATGCTCACGGCGCGGTCCATGTCGGCGCGGAACGCTTCGTCGAGCGTATTGACCGACCACGAAACCGTTACGTGCGGGAACTCACGCAGCAGGTCCAGATCGCGCAGCACAAGATCCGACTTCGTGCAGATCAGGATCTCAGCCGTCGTACCGCGCAGCTCCTCAAGGAGATGGCGTGTGCGCTGGAAATGCTCCTCGAAGGGGTTGTAGCCGTCGGTTACCGAGCCGATGACGATCCGCTGCCCGTCGAAGCGGTGCGGATCGCCGACGGGTTTCCAGTGCTTGACGTCGAGAAACGAGCCCCAGGGTTCGGTGTGGCCCGTGAAGCGCTTCATGAACGAGGCGTAACAATACTTGCAGGCGTGGGGACACCCCACATAGGGATTGACCGAATAGCCGCCCACGGGCAGCGAAGATTTGGTCATGACACTTTGCACGTCGATGTCGCGGATGATTTCCTCTTGCCGATCCATATTCCGGATGTTTTGTGAGGCAAAGATCCGAAATTTTCCCGGTACGGTGATGCCCGAATGGTAGAAAGTTATGCCATTTTGATAAATGATGTCGTATCTTTGTCTTCGGACAAACCGGATGCACGCGATGAAGACAACGACAAATCCCCGACGATTAATCACCGTGCCGTTCAGCAAGACGCTGTGCGGTGTCGACTTCTACATCAATACGGGCCGCAGCGAGGAGATCCGCGGCGTGCTGACCGAAAATCCGCTCTTCCGGACCGACTTCTTCGAATTTTTCTTCCTCAGCCGGGCCCGGGGCGTGCTGCTGCTCGGCAGTCGCCGCATCGAGCTGCACGACGGCATGCTGCTGCTCCTCTCACCCCACCAGCAGCAGCGCTGGTTGGTAGACGAGACGGAGCTCGACTACACGTTTCTGATCTTCCGCGAGGATTTCATGCGCACGTTCCTCGCAGACAAGTTCTTCGTCTACCGCCTGCTTTACTGCTACCAGACCGATACGCCGCCTTGGTTCGATGCCGGACCGGAGGCCTTTGCGGAGTATCTCCGGCTGCTCGGAAAGATCAAGGCGGAGTTGCGCGCCCCGACTTCGGACAGCTACAACCTGATCGTTTCGGTGCTCTATTACCTGCTGGTTACGCTCAACCGCGACTACGCCGCCGCCTACGGGCTGCCCGTAACGCTGCCGCGCAACAACCATGCGTTCCGTTTCAAGGCGCTGCTGGAGGAGCATATCCGCGAAGTGCAGCGCGTCGAGGAGTATGCCTCGATGATGCGCGTGAGCCGCGTAACGCTCAATCGGGCCGTCATGGAGCAGTTTGGCGTCACGGCCGTGCATCTGCTGAAACAGCGGCTGCTGGAGGCCGTGAAGAATGACCTGCTGTTCGAGGGGCACAGCGTCAGCCAGCTGGCCGAAGCGTACGGATTTTCGGATCCGAGCCATCTGATGCGCTTCTTCAAGCAGCAGACCGGACGCACCTGCTCGGCCTGGCGGGAGGACTACCGGCACGGTATTCCGGAGTGATATCCGGCACACCGGGTTCCCCCGTCGGGAGGGTGAATCCTCAGGCGGGAGCCCTGACGGCCCAGGAGGCAGAGATTAAATATCGGTTTCAAAAACGCATTCCGCACTCAGCACAGGCAGAAAAGAGTTATCTTTGTCGGAAAAGCCGCTGCCCGGCACGGCCATCGCCCGGTCCCGGTAATCCTGGGCCGCTCTATCTACCCGTCGGCAGCAAACAGGACAACAGCCATGAAAAGAGAGACCTTCGGCGCCATCGACATCGGTTCAAATGCAATCCGCCTGCTTATCAACTACATCGAAACCTACGAAGATAATCGCATCGAGTACAAGAAAGCCGCGTTCGTGCGGGTTCCGATCCGTTTGGGCGACGACGTCTTTCTCCGCGGCCATGTCAGCGTGGCCAAAGCCGAGGCGCTGTGTGATGCCATGCAGGGCTTTTCGGCCCTGTTCCGGGCCTTTTCCGTGCGCGACTACCGTGCCTGCGCCACGAGTGCCATGCGCGAAGCGGCAAACGGGCCGCAGATTGTCGAACTGGTCCGCAGCCGCAGCGGCATTGCAATCCAGATCATCGATGGCGAGACAGAGGCCGATACGATCTTCGCGGCCGGAGGACTCAAGGAGACGCTCGATCCCGACCGGACCTATCTCTATGTCGATGTCGGAGGAGGCAGCACCGAAATAGTCGTCTACGCCTGCGGCAGCAAGGTCGAGGCCCGATCGTTCCGGCTGGGCACCGTGCGCATTTTCAGCGGTGCGGAATCTCCGGCCGAGTGGCAGCGATTCGAGGAGTGGCTGCGCGAGGTGGCCCGCAAGTGGCATCCGTCGGGAATCATCGGCTCGGGCGGAAATATCAACAAGGTCCACAAACTGCTCGAAAAGAAATCCCGCGAGTGCATCCATGCCAAGGAGCTCAACGCCCTCTACAACCGTCTGCGGGCCATGTCCGTGGCCCAACGCATGGAGCAGCTCTATCTGAACCAGAGTCGCGCAGAGGTGATCGTCCCGGCATTGAGGATCTTCACCGACGTGCTGTGCATCTGCCGCATCGACACGATCTCGGTTCCCTGCACGGGACTTGCCGACGGCATCATCCACGAACTCTACCGGCAATACGCCCCCGACGCAGAATAACCGGCCGAATGGCAATACCGGTACGGGAAGAATGAATCACCCGCAGCTCGTCGCGAGCTGCGGGTGATTCGCTATGAAGGGAGAGGAAGCAATCAGTGCTGGAAATTGACGCTCGCGCGCAGCATGTGCCGCAGGGCCGAGAGAATCTCGAGCGACTCCTGCAGCAGATTCAGGTAGACCAGCGAGACGTTGATGCTGCTGTTCTCCTCCTGAATGCGGTTCATCTGCAGGCGCTGGAGCTCCATGAGGCGGTCCTGCTCGGCTTCAATGGCCGAAAGGAGCGAGTTCAGGTCGCCGTAGTTGTCCGACTCGATCGTCTGTGTGGCGCGTTCGAGCAGCGAGCAGACCCGGTCGCGCTCGGGACGGAACTCCCCGGCGCAGGCCGCAGGCATCGGATTGAAGTTGTTGTCCACATGCTCGCGGCACAGATCGCTCATACGTTTGAGCGCATAGTGCAGCTGTACGCAGCAGTTGCTTCCCAGGTGGAACCACATGTTCTTCTCGATGGCCGTATTGCGGTTGATCCGCCTTAGGCCGACCATTTCACGGCGGCGCAGCTTGCGCAGCTGGTCCTTCTTCCGCTCAACGGCCTGGGCAACCCGGCGCAGCAGCCGACGGTCCTCGTTCATGAATCCTTCGGTTACCGAAGCGTAGTTCTCGGTCGTGTAGGCGAGCATGCCCGCAAGCGTACCGGATACATGGCGGCGCAGCAGCTCCCAGACCCGCGAACGGTCCTTTTCCGCAAGAATCTGCTTGAAGAGGTCGTCCTCACGCTCGGTTTTGAGCTTGCGGCGGTAGCGCAGGTTGCTGCGGATGAGCAGCACCGTAGCCAGCACGATCATTGCCACCATCACGACGATCCCGCCGTAGTACATTGCCAGTGCCACGAAGAAGCAGGCCGTGAAGGCCACACCCGCGGTGATAAACCAGCCGCCGATCACCGACAGCACGCCCGTGATGCGGAATACGGCACTTTCACGCCCCCAGGCCCGGTCGGCCAGCGAGGTACCCATCGCCACCATGAAGGTAACGTAGGTGGTCGAGAGCGGCAGCTTGAGCGACGTACCGAGCGCAATGAGCAGACTGGCCAGCAGCAGGTTCACCGAGGCACGGACCAGGTCGAAGGCCGCGCCGTCGGCCATCACCGCCTCGTCGGCGACAAAGCGGGAGTTGATCCAGGCCTTCACGCGCGGCGGGGTGATGCGGTCGAGCGTATGGGCCATCGACATCGAGGTGCGGACGATGCTGCGGGCGACGGCCGAAGAGCCGAACATCTCCTCGCCTTCGTCCTGACGCGAAAGATCGACGGAGGTCTTGATGACCTTCTGGGCCTTTTTCGAGGTGAAGAGCGTCCAGACCATAACCAGACCGGCAGCCGCCAGGAAGAAGATCGGCGTGCGGGCCGGTGTATTGAGCGACGTCATGAGATAGTCGGAACTTCCGGCCCCGTTGGCGGCGTAGTCCAGGTAGGAGTCATAGCCCGCAAGCGGCACGCCGATGAAGTTCACCAGGTCGTTTCCGGCAAAGGCCATGGCCAGGGCGAAGGTGCCCAGCAGCACGACCACCTTGAAGACATTCACACGGAGCCAGTGCAGCACCTGCATCAGCACGGTGAGACCTACGAAGCTCACGAGGACGATCGTTCCGCTGTGGGTGGCGATCCACGTCTTGGCTGCAGCCGTCATGAACGAGGTGTCCTTGATTCCCTTGATCAGCATGAAGTAGACGATGGCCGTCGAGGCAATACCGCCGAAGAGGCCGATAGTCCACTTCAGGCGCTCCCTGTAGCGGAACGTGAAGACCAGACGCGCCAGCCACTGCACGACCATACCGAAGAAAAAGGCGATCGCCACGGAGAGGAAGATACCCATGATGACCGAGAGCGCCTTCTCCGTATTGAGGTAGTCGGCGAAGTGCATGCCGTCGGCACCGGCCATCTTGACAAGCGTCAGGGCAAACGTTCCGCCCAGCAGCTCGAAGACCATCGATACGGTGGTCGATGTGGGAAGTCCCAGCGTGTTGAAGACGTCAAGGATGATGACGTCGGTAACCATCACGGCCAGAAAGATGCACAGCAGCTCCTGAAAATAGAACTGCTCGGGACGGAAGATGCCGTGGCGGGCAATCTCCATCATGCCGTTCGACATCAGGGCTCCGAAGAGAATGCCCGTCGCGGCGATCCACATGATGACCCGGTACGACGAGACCTTGGCTCCGACGGCCGACGAGAGAAAGTTCACGGCGTCGTTGCTCACGCCGACAAAAAGGTCGAAGATCGCGAGCATGAAGAGGAAAATGATGATTCCAAGATAAACAGTTTCCATAACAGATGATTATGTACGTTCTCGAATTCGCCGCAAAAATGCCGCAACAATGTTTCAATAAGCCTGCACAACGGCTACGATTCGGTTACAGAATGACTTTTCACGGAATCTTCACACCCCTGTCGCAATACCGAAAGAGCCCGGTGCTTTATTTGCGGCGTCAAATCGGAGCATTTCACGACCGGAACCAAACACGTCAGGGCTCTTGTCATGTCGGACATCCACCTCGGATCGAAATGGTCGAAGGCCGGGAGGCCAACCGCTTCCTGAAATACGCACCTGCGATACGCTGATTCGCTGCGGCGACGTCATCGACGGCTGGGAGCTGCTGCGCGGACGCTGCGAAAAGTGGAAACGCCGGCATACGAACTTCATCAGCCGCCTGCTCGATATCCAGCACGATACGCAGATCATCTGCCTGCGGGGCAGCCACGACGACTTTCTGGACACCACCTCCCCATGCGGTTTGCCAACATCCGCATTCAGCGCGAGGGAGGGGAAGAATAAAATAAAAGGTGATCTACGCCATCGAGGATCTGAAGGTTCACAGCAAGATTGTCCTCGTCGAGCGGCGCGAAAGTTCCGGCGTGCGCGGCTACGCCTACATCGGTACGGGAAACTTCAACGGGAATACGGCTACGATCTACGGCGATTTCGGGCTACTGACCGCCCACAAGGGAATCGTCGGGGATGTGCGCAATGTCTTCCAGTTTCTGACGAACAGCCACAAGCAGTTCAAATACAGGCATCTGCCTGTCTTGTACCACTTCATGCGCGAGGCCTTCGACGAAATGATCGACCGCGAGATCCGCAAGCCGCTGCGCCGGGTCTTCGACATACAGTGGGCCGACAACGTGAAGGCCCGGGATCTGGCGGACCAGAAGCGGACCCCTCCCCATGTGCCACGTGCATGCGACCAGAAGCCGCACCGCAGCCGGACGGAACGCTGCGGTTTCCATGCCGGATTACTCCAGCGGTAGGCCGGTGCGGAGAATCGGCGGATACGGCGTCCTCTATCGGGCCGGTTGAAGCCAGCGGTCGAAGATCCGCCACAGCGGATAGGAGAGGCGTTCCATGGGGCCGACCAGCAGTGCGGCAAGGAAGGTTCCTTCGCGCAACCCGTGAATCCCCCGCATGAAGAGCAGCGACAGCAGTGCTGCCAGCAGCACCAGCGTCGCGTCGAAACAGAGCTTGACGTTTCCGAAGGGTTTCCCCGTTTTCGAGGCAATGACCTGCACGACATATTCGCCCGGATTCATTGCCACATGAGCCTTCACGGCCCAGCCGATGCCCGTGGCAAGAATGGCGCATCCGAAAAAGAGACTGGCCAGCATCTCCGGATAGGTTTCGGGAACATAATTACGCAGCACGAACATGCTGAAATCGATCGAGGAGCTGAAAACCAGCAGAACGGGGAACTGCACGAGCAGTTCGAACCGTTTCTCCCGGGCCTTGCGCCATCCCATCAGCGAGACTTCGATGAGTATGAAGAGCAGATTGAGCAGAAAGGTGGTGGCTCCGAAAGAGAGCGGTGATGCCAGGCTCATGACATACGGCACGCCCGATATGGGTGAAGTGCCGAGTGCGGCCTTGGTGATAAATACGACTCCGAAAGCATTTACAAACAACGAACAAAAAAGCAACGCGTAGCGTTTCAGATAATCATGCGACATCTTTTTCCTCCAAAAATCGCACAAAGATACGAAAAAAACGGATCCGGTGTATCGAAAAAACACCGGATCCGCTCTCCGAAGATGCTTTCCCGCAGCTATTTGGCGTACAGCGTGCGGGCGATACCCATTTCGAGACCCCGCAGCTCGGCAAGACCCCGCAGACGGCCGATACACGAATAGCCGGGGTTGCTCTTCTTTTTCAGATCGTCCACCATCCGGTGCCCGTGGTCGGGGCGTACGGGGATCGAGACTCTGCGCAGCTGCTCGACCTCCAGCAATGCCTTCATCATCTCGTACATGTCCACGTCGCCTTCAAGGTGATTTGCCTCGAAGAAATTGCCGTCGGCGTCGCGCTGCGTGCTGCGCAGATGGACGAAATGGACCCGGTCGCCGAATTCGCGCATCATCGCCGGGAGGTCGTTGTCGGCCCGTACGCCGAACGATCCCGTGCAGAGGCACAATCCGTTCGACATGCAGGGCACCGCGGCCACCAGCTGCCGGAAATCTTCGGCCGTGGAGAGAATGCGCGGAAGTCCCAGGATCGGGAACGGAGGATCGTCGGGATGAATCGCCAGCACGACACCCACCTCGTCGGCCACCGGAGCAACCTCCTCGAGGAACAGGATCAGGTGCCGCCGCAGCTGCTCCGCGTCGATATCGCGGTAACGGTCCAGCGCCTCCTGGAACTGCCGCAGCGTAAAGCTCTCCTCCGAGCCGGGCAGCCCCGCAATCATGTTGCGCGTAAGCTGGTTCCGCTCGGCTGCGGACATGCGTTCGAAACGGCGGCGGGCCCGCTCCTTCGCTTCGTCGTCGTATGCGGCTTCCGCACCGGGGCGCTTGAGGATAAAGAGGTCGAAGGCGACATAGGCGTCGCGCTCGAAACGCAGCGCCCGCGAACCGTCCGGCATGGCATAGGCCAGGTCGGTACGCGTCCAGTCGAGTACGGGCATGAAATTGTAGGTTACGCAACGGATGCCGCAGGCCGCCAGGTTGCGCAGCGTCTGCTTGTAGTTCTCCGTATAGCGGCGGTAATCGCCCGTGCGGGTCTTGATCTGCTCGTGAACCGGGACGCTCTCCACGACACTCCAGACGAGCCCCGCCTCGGCAATGAGCCGCTTGCGGCGTCCGATCTCCTCGACGCTCCACACCTCCCCGTTGGGAATGTGATGCAGGGCATGCACCACGTCGGTGGCACCGGCCTGACGGATGTCCCACAGGCTGACCGGATCGTCGGGTCCGTACCAGCGCCAGGACTGTTTGCACAAATACATGGATTCTTCGTTTTTTACAGATTCGAGGTATTCGGGATCAGATCGAGAAGGCGTCGAAACCGCCGTCGATCACCGTCAGCGTTCCCGACACGAAACGCGAGGCATCGCTGGCGAGCCACTGCAGCGTGCCGAGCAGCTCCTCGGGCTCTCCGAAGCGCCCGAAGGGCGTATGGGCCAGGATGGCCCGGGCCCGGGGCGTGAGGCTTCCGTCGGGATTCGTCAGCAGCGTGCGGTTCTGCTCCGTGAGGAAAAATCCGGGAGCAATGGCATTCACGCGCAGCCCCGGACCGAATTTCGTGGCCAGCTCCCCGCACATGAAGCGCGTGAAGTTCACCACGGCGGCCTTCGCGGCGCCATAGCCCGCCACGCGGGTCAGGGGGCGCAGGGCCGCCTCGGAGGCGATGTTGATGATCGACCCCTCGCCCTGTTCGGTCATCGCGCGGGCGAAGACCATCGTCGGGAGGATCGTCCCGAAGAGGTTCAGATCGACCACCCTGTGCACCGCCTCGGGATCGAGGTCGAAGAAGGTCTTGTCGGGTGGAATCGTCGCCCCGGGCATGTTTCCGCCAGCGGCGTTGATCAGCACGTCGATACGGCCGAAACGGGCCATGATCTTTTCGTAGTTTTCGTCGAGCGACGCCCGGTCCAGAACATCCGTCGCATAAGCCACGGCACGGCCCCCTGCGGCCGAAACCTCCGCAGCGAGGCGCTCGCCCGCCGCAAGGTTGCGGTCCAGGATGACAACCTGCGCACCCTGCTCGGCAAAGTGACGGACCATGGCCGAACCCAGAATTCCCGCCGCGCCAGTGATGACGATGACGCGGCCTTCGACACGGAACAGATCTTTCATATTTTACGTTTTTGAAGTTTTTTCCACATGCGGCACAGCGATCATTTCCGCTGGAGGCACTCGCGGATCACACCGAGGGCAAAACGGCACTTCTCGGTGATCCACGCCCACTCCCCTGCTGCGATGCGCGCTGCCGGGAAGAGCTGCGAGCCCATGCCCACGCAGGCAACGCCTGCCTCGAACCACGCCAGGAGATTCTCCTCCGTGGGTTCCACGGCTCCCGTCGCCATGATCCGTACGCGCGGAAGAGGCCCGCGGACATTCTTCACGAACGAAGGTCCTCCGACGCATCCCGCCGGGAAGATCTTCACCAGATAACATCCCGCCTCCTGCGCCGCCACGATCTCCGTAACGGTTCCGCAGCCGGGGATATAGGGCACGGTGTGCCGGTTGCACAGCCGGGCCACCTCGTCCACGAAGCAGGGGCCGACGACGAAATTCGCCCCGTATTGCAGGTAGAGCGCCGCCGTGGGGGCATCGACCACCGAGCCGACGCCGAGCACCATGTCGGGGCACTCCGCCGCGGCGAATTTCACGAGCGCGGCGAAAACCTCGCAGGCAAAGTCGCCGCGGTTGGTGAACTCGAAGGCCCGGACACCGCCCTCGTAGCAGGCTTTCAGCACCTGACAGGCCGTTGCGGCGTCCCGGTGGTAAAAGACGGGGACCATTCCCGTATCGCAAAGGGTGCAGAGCACCTCCAGAGAATCGAATCGTGCCATATCGAATGTTGTTTTTACCGGGAGACGCGTCCCGAACCGTTTCCCTGCATCAGACGTTCGACCTCGTCGGTCGTAACGAGGTTGTAGTCGCCGCTGATCGTATGTTTGAGACACGAGGCCGCCGCCGCGAACTCCAGCGCCCGGGCGTCGTTTTCGGGCCAGGCCAGCAGGCCGTGGATCAGCCCTCCGGCAAAGGAGTCGCCGCCGCCCACGCGATCGACGATGTGCGTGATGTCGTAGCGGCGCGAGGCGTAGAGCCGTTCGCCGTCGTAGAGCACCCCGCCCCAGGTGTTGTGGCTGGCGTTGATCGAACCGCGCAGGGTGATGGCCACCTTCCGCAGACGCGGAAAGCGCGCCATAAGCTGCCGGCAGACGCTCTCGAAGCGGCGGCTGTCGATCTCACCGCCCGCAGCCGCGGCGTCGAACCCCTCGGGCTTGATGCCGAAGACCTTTTCGGCGTCCTCCTCGTTGCCGATCACCACGTCGCAGCCGGCCACCAGAGGGGGCATCACCTCGGCGGCCGTCTTGCCGTATTTCCAGAGCTTGTTGCGGTGGTTCAGGTCGCACGAAACCGAGACCTGCAGCCGGTTGGCCGCCTCGACGGCCTCCTGGCAGGCTTCGGCCGCTCCGGCACTGATCGCCGGCGTGATTCCGGTCCAGTGGAACCACGACGCACCCTCGAAAACCCGCTCCCAGTCGATCATCCCGGGACGGATCTCCGCCATCGCGGAGTGTGCCCGGTCGTAGACAACCTTGCCAGGACGGCTCACCGCCCCCGTCTCCAGAAAATAAATGCCGAGCCGCTCGCCTCCGAAGACGACATGATCCGTACGGACTCCGTACTTGTGCAGGTCCATCAGACAGGACGTCGCAAGGTCGTTCTTCGGCATACGCGTTACGAACTGCGCAACGTAACCGTAATTGGCGAGCGACACGGAAACATTGGCCTCTCCGCCGCCGAACGTGGCGTCGAACCGCGCGGCCTGACAGAATCGTTGGTTTCCGGGGGTTGCCAGACGCAGCATGATCTCCCCGAAAGTAACTACCTTTTTCATTCGCAGTATCTTCTATGTTCGTTTTTTAAACCTTTAACCGTCAGTCGGGCAGCATCTCCACGATATCCACCTCAAGTACGGCTTCATCCGCGGGAGACTCGGTCGAGATTTCCAGATAGAAGCGGTCGCAGTTGAAGGGCCACCCCTGGGGATAGTACGGGAACCGGCTGTCGAAGAGATCCTCCTGGATGTTGGACACGGTGCCGTCCACCGAGAAGATGACGTCCCGTTCGGTCCACTTGCAGGTGAAGGTGTGGAAATCGTCGCCAAGTCCCTCGACCGGGATCACCGACTGCTTGATGTTGTGAAGTTTCACCTCGTTCATCTGCATCGTGTTGGCGCCGCAGGCCACCGCTCCGGGCCGCGATCCGTCGTAATCCATCAGAAACAGGTCGCCGCTGTTGGGCCACGCCCCGAGCCGCTCCGTGGCAGGCAGCAGGCGGATGCGGGCCTTCGCTTCGGGATTGCGCGAGCAGACACGCGCCCGCACGGTGATCGTGCCGTATTGCAGGTCCCGCCGGCCGCGCGTATCGAGGCGTGTCGTCCCCTTCAGCACGAGGCGCCCACGCCGTACGACGGCCTTGCCGTCCCGAGCCACACTCCACGAGGCCGTGTCGAGCTGCCGTGCGTCGAACGTCTCCCGGAAGTCGGGCTTCGCGCCGTCGAGCATCCGATGCCGGCGGTCGCGGATAAAGTAGGCCAGCGTATCGATAAAGGCGCGGTCCTCGGGGGCCGTGGTTTTCGTGAAATAGTAGACTCCGCCGCCGCCCTCGTAGTAGGCGATTGCCGAGGAGCGGTAGACGCCGTTTCTGCGGAACGACGACATGTAACCCATGCCGCGGTCGCGGTGGCACTCCTTTGCGTTCACCGAAGCGCGCATGTCGAACTCCATCTCAAGTCCCATGCCGTAGGTCCGGGCCAACTGGCAGGCCCGGTCGACCCGCTCGTCGCCGATCTTGCGGTTCCAGAAGTAGGTCGGCTGCAGATAGGCGGCATCGAAGCCCAGGTCGCGCCACTCGCTGTAGCCCTGTGCCGTATAGTAGGGAATCCAGTAGAAACGCAGCCCCTTGCTCCGCGTATAGTCGCCCAGGGCACGGGTTACCGCGCGGTTCTGCCGCTGGATTTCGGGCAGCCAGTAGAATCCGGCCAGTTCGAGGTGCCGGAAGTTGCCGCGGCGGAAATACGTCTCCAGCAGATCCACATACCACTTGCAGGCGGCAATGCGATCCTCCTCCTTCGAGAAATCCAGTTTGCGTCCATCGAGTTCACCCCACTCCTTCTGACCGCGCGGCGGCTCGGGAACACCGATCACCACCTTGTGGCGGAACGGCGGTTCACCCAGCTCCGCGGCAGCCGCAGCGATGCAGTCGTCGAGCGCCGCAATGCCCTTGCCGCTTTCGAAATGCCGGCCGGCAAGCCAGGCCCAATCCTCCTTACTGGCCAGTGGTGCATTGTTTCGCAACTGGTAGGATACCCCTTTGCCGTTGTCGAACTCCAGAAAGAGGAAGCCGTCGAAGAGCCAGTCGCGGTTGCCGAAACGGTCTTCATGGACAACATAGGGACGCAGCTGTTCGGCATTATAGTCCATGCGGTGGGAACCGCCCTGGTAGATCAGCACCAGATCGCGGATATCCGTCGGCGGCAGATAACGTCCCGGGGCGGGTTGCGCCGAAGCGCCGGAAACCGCCATCAGCAGAGACAACACCCCATACAGGGAGACTCGCAGACTCCTTTGCATCTTGTTTGTTTATAACGGATTATACTTTTCTGTTCGCCGTCGGATCAGACGCGGATCTCCCACCCCTTCTCGTAGGTGCGACCCCAGAGCTTTTCGGCTTCGCGGTCGTCGAGAATACGGCCCGTCGTCGGATCGATCCGCAGCGAGCGACCCACGCGCTGGGCGATGTTGCCCAGCTGAACGAGCTGCGTGCTGATGCAGGCATCGACGATTCCCGAGTTGAGCTTCTCGCCCTTGCGGATCGCATCGAACCAGTTCTGGAAGTGGATCACGTCGAGCTGTTCGGAGGGGTTGAGCAGGTTGCCCTCCTCGAACTTCAGGGCGCTCTTGACCTCCTTGACCGTCTTGCCGCTCATGTCGGCAATGCGGTATTCGTTGCCGCCGCTGATGAAGAGCGTGCCCGTCTCACCGTAGAAGGCCGTACCGACACCGAAGCCGTCCACCGGCGTGCTGTTGCAGCTGCGGCCCTCCCACGAGCAGGAGGCATCGTCGCCGAACTGATAGGTGATCAGCTGCGTGTCGGGCGTCTCCCAGTCGTCCTGGAAGCGGTAGCGGCCGCCCACGGAGGTTACCAGCGTGGGATACTCGACTCCGAGACCCCAGCGGAGGATATCCACGAAGTGCGTGCCGTTGTTCAGCGCCTCACCCGTGCCCCAATGCCAGAACCAGTGCCAGTTGTAGTGTACGATGTTGTCCTTGAAGGCCTTCACGCGCGGTGCGGGGCCCTGCCACAGATCCCAGTCGAGCCATTCGGGAACCGGAACCTCCTTGCCCACGCCGATCGACGGGCGGTTGTTCACATACCACGACTTGGCGTAGCGCACCTTGCCGATCTCCCCGGCGTGGATCGCCGCGATGGCCTCGATCACATTGGGCCACGAGCGGCGCTGGTTGCCCACCTGCACGATCCGGTTGTATTTCACGGCCGCACGGATCAACAGTTCGTTTTCCGCGGGGTTGTGGCTCGTCGGCTTCTCCAGATAGACATGCTTGCCGGCCTTCATGGCCATGACGGCTGCGGCGGCATGCCAGTGGTCGGGCATGGCGATCACCACGGCATCGACATCCTCCGATTCGAGCAGCCGGCGCAGATCCCGCTCTCCGCGGGGCTTGCGCCCGCAGATCCTGGCAACGTCTTCGCGGCATTTGGCCAAAGCCCGCGAATCGACGTCGCATACGCAGGTTACCTCACAGCCGCGCATCTTGGCAAAGCCCTGTGCCAGGGCGTTGCCGCGCGAATTCACGCCGATCACGCCGATGCGGATCCGCTCGTTCGCACCTGCGGCGCGTGCCGACACCACGCCCGGCAGCACGCTGCCCAGGGATACGGCGGCCGCACCCGTCATCAGTTTCTTCAGGAAGTCTCTTCTCGTAGTCATAGGTCGTATTGTTTATTCAAAATTAGGGGTTTCACCGGGATAACGGCTCGTCATTCCCGACAATGAATCTTCAAAAAACGCAAAACTCATGCACGGCGGCGCACCATGCGCATAACGAGCGCCACCAGCAGCCGCGGAATCCACAGCAGCAGATAGATCATCACGGCCATCACGACGACGTAGCCCAGCTGTGTGAAAAGCTCGTACCACGGACGGTCAAAATGCACGACGGCATAGATATTCGCCGCAAAGGCGATGAGGAGGGCCGCAGCGGCGAAGAGCGCTTCGCGGCGGATGCGGCGTGCGGAGATAACGATATCTTTCATGGTCTAAAACTTCATGTAGGGAATCCGGTACTGCTCGGGGAAGCGGATCGTCCGCTGCTCCTCCATGGCCTGGTTGCCCAGCAGGCAGAGCACCGTCGAGCAATAGGCCTCCTCGACAACGTTCGGGGCCTTCTCGCCCGTAATGCAGGAGTGGCAGAAGGCCGAGAGGATCACGTCCGAGCCGTCCTTGTCGGCCCCGATCATGCTCTGGCCGCCGTTCACATGGATCGCACCTTCGATGATCGGATGCGGCGGGTACTCGACACGCGTCTCGGGCCGCCAGCTGGGGCCCGCGGCCGGAATGGCCGCAAAGGCGCGCTCCTTCAACTGCCCGATCAGCTGCCGGATGCCCGATGCCGTATGATCCTCCTCGAGGTAGTAGACACCCTTGGCCAGCTCCATCGTGCCGCGGCTGCCGAGGATCTGATCCTCCATGCCGTTGAACTTGTTCGAGATGAGCGATTCGTAGCAGATCTTGCGGCCGTCGGCATAGCGGTAGATGACATTCACGCTGTCGTAGACCTCACGCCCGTCCTTCCAGTGGACGATGTCGCCCATGCCCATGATCTCCTCGGGCATGCGCTCCGCCGCCCAGTTGCAGACCTCCAGCTGGTGGCAGGCCAGCTCGGTCATCAGTCCGCCCGAGCTCTCCCGGTAGAGACGCCAGTTGATCCGCCGCTCCAGTCCGGGCGACGGCACCGGCCGCCGCCAGTCGGCATTGCGGAACCAGTGGCAGCGCATGCCGACCACATCGCCGATCAGTCCCGAATGGATCAGTTCCATGCCCCGGATGTACTTTTCGTCATACATGCGCTGCATGCAGAAATAGAGCGCCCGGTCCGTACGCTGATAAGCGTCGTAGATCGCCCGGCACTCGTCGAGCGTCCGGGCCATCGCCTTTTCGCAGAAGACATGCTTGCCCGCGGCCAGCGCGTCGAGCGTCATCCGCGCATGCCAGTTGAGCGGCGTGGCGATAATGACACCGTCGATCGAAGGGTCGTCGAGCAGACGGCGGTAATCCGTGTAACCCTTCGCTTCGGGACACAACTGCTGCGCCGCCCGCAGGTTGGGTTCGTAGTCGTCACACAGGGCGACCACCTCGGCGTGGGAAATCTCCCGCAGATTGTGGATGTGGTACTGGCCGCGCGACCCCGTTCCGATCAGCGCCACACGGGCCCGTTCGCCCGCAACCTCTCGACGCTTCTCGGGGGTGCAGAACGTCATCCACGGCGTCGCGGCCAGCAGCGTCGTGCCACCGGCCAGCTGTCCCATATTTTTCAGAAAATCCCGGCGGCTCATCTCCGCCGTTTCATTGTTCCTGTCCATGATGCAAGGTATATGTGCAGGCATCCAGCCCTTCGAAATTCCGGGCGATGCGTCTTTTCTGTTCCTCGTCGGCGATCATCCATGCGGTGCTCACCACTTCGGCGTCGAGCGGATCGGCTGCCGTGACGGCCGCCATCATCCGCGAGGCGTTGCGAAGGCCGCTGCGCGGATCGACGATATGCTCCGTATGGGCCGTCGTATTGCCCGATACGGAGAGGGCGCGGTCTTCGAGATCGAACTCCGCCAGCGCCGCTCCCGTTGCGGGATCGGGCAGGCTCACGCGCCAGCACGGCCCGTAGGGATGACGGCCGATGCCCAGAATGGAGCTGTTGCCGAAATCGACGAAAGCCGAGCCGATACCCGCCTCGCGCAGCAGCGCGTCGAGCTTCTTCAGCGCGTAGCCCTTGGCAAAGCCGCCGAAGTCGAGCGACAGGTCCTCCCCCTCGAAGCGAACGAGGGTCTCCCCCGCCGCCGTGTCGAGACGAACGCGCGCGAAGTCCCGGAGCGTGATGTCGAACAACCCTTCGGTCCGCTCGCAGTAGGCACGGCAGAGCTGCAGCGCCTCCCCCAGTTCGGGTCCGACCGCTACGGGGGTCCGTGCGGCCGAGGCATTCACCCGAGCCACTTCGCTTGCGGGATCGAAGCGGTCGAACACCCGGTTCAGATGCTCCAGAAGGGCCGCCGTACGTTCCCAGAGGGCATCCGCCCGCGGCGAATCGATACCCGCAATCAACAGATCGAACCGCGTGCCCATGACACGCGGTACGAAACCGTGGAAGAGCGCCTCTTCCGCATAGTACTCCCTCTCGGTTGTCAGCATCTGCCCTCCATAGGCCCCTCTCCTATTCCTCCGACGGCGCCGTGCGGGCCAGTTCCACGGCCGTCGTCGTGATGTAGTATTTCGCCAGCGTATTGGCCTCCTCCCAGGCAGGCATTCCGCCCGAACGGATGCTCCGGAGGAAGCGTTCGGCCACCATGCCGAAATGCACCTCGTGTCCCGGGCGCTCCGCAACGGGCAGATCCACCAGGAAAAGCCCCGGCGACCCGGTCTTCACAACCCGCAGCTCGGGATACTCCGCCCGCAGGACGGCAACACGCCGCTGCAGTGCCGCCTCCGTCTGCGCGGGATCGACCCCTTCGGCCGCCCGCACAAAGAGCGACTTGACATTTCCCGTCGTTTCGTCCTGCACGACCTCGATCGCAGCCCGGCTGCCGCGCATCACGGCCGAGAAGGCATCCTCGCCGTTCGGCGAACTCCAGTTCCAGATCACCTCCATGCCGACATGCACCCCCTTTACCCGGAAGAGCATCCGGCCGTTGGCCATCACCTCGAGTACGCCGTCGCGAAGGTACTTCTCCAGATAGGGCGGGAAGGGTTCCGTGCCCGTCGAGAGGCGGAAGTCCTCCGGCTGCACGGCCGTCGGCCAGTGGCTCGCGGAGAGCACCTCGACATCCGACTCGTAATGGACCGGAATCTCGGGGAAACACTGCCAGAAGACCAGATCGATCAGATGGGTCGTAACATCGGCGATTCCTTCGCCCTGCTGCTCCACGTCGTAATACCAGGCCGGACGGATGAGCGGCTGCCCCGACACCGACTTGAAGAAGTGGTGGATGCTGCGCATCGCAATCGAAGGATTATCAGCCGTTCCCGGGAGCAGCTCCCCGAACAGGTCCGGGTCGTGCATCAGCTCGCGGGTCAGGATGTTGAGCGCATCGTAGCGTTCGGTCATCAGATCGCAGATCCATACGTCGTGGTTGCGGGCCTCGGCATAGGCCTCGCGCAGCAGGTCGAAGTCTTCGCGGCAGATAGCCAGCGGCTTGTCCGAAAGGACATGATAACCGGCTTTCACCGACTCAAGTATATAGTTGGTTTTCTTTCGGTTGTTTCCGGCCAGAACGACCAGGTCGCCCGCGCGGTCGCCGATCATCCGTTCGAGGTAGTCGGGGCCGGTATAGACCACCTCCTGCCAGGCGGTAGGCTCTTCCGCCCGCTCGTTGTAGGAGGCCACGGCCGCCAGATACTGCTCCACTTCGGCGCCCTCGGGCGCATAGACGCGGACCGTATCCGAAAGCTCGGCAAGGGCATTCTTCTGCAGGAGGCTCGCATGGAAATGCCCGGGATCGAGCACCACCAGGCGCAGCGGCCGCTCCGCGGGTTCCGAACACGAGGCACAGAGCAGCGGCACGGCGGCAAGCAGGTGCATAAACGGTTTGAAACGGTTCATTTGTCGGCGGTTATTTTCGTTTATTTGTCGTAAGCCTTGAGGAGCTTGCGCGCCTCCTTCTCACCCTCGGCATAGGCCTCCTCCATCGTAACCTCGCGGCCGTCGCGTTCGAGGCTCATGTTCGAGGCCTTCATGAAGGTGAAGATTTCGAGGGTCTCCTCCTTCGAGATGGGGCTTACGCCGCTCTTGAAGTAACGCAGGATCTCGTCGAGCAGCACCTTGTAACCGGCATATCCTCCGGCTGCGACGGTGCCCTTCTCCGTAAAGGCCGTGCCGCCATAAACGGCCGGACCCTTGACCACGGCGCGGAACGTGCCGAGGCGTCCGTCGTTCCAGCGACCCGAAACGATGTCGCCCATCGGCGAATGGATGCGGCTCACGGCCTCGCAACCCGTGCCCATCAACGTGTAGAGCGTCTCGACGCCATGGATGCCGTAAAACCCGAAGTCAGGATGCGTAGGCTCCACGGTATGAGGTGAATAGCAGTCGGCGCCGAGAATCTTGCCGAACTCCCCGCGGCGCAGGGCGGCATTCTGCGGCGAGTAGCGCAGTGCCGAGGAGGTGAAGACGCTCGCACCGTAGCGGTCGGCCATCTCGTAGATGGCGATCGCCTCGCCCAGCGTCGCACCCAGCGGCTTGTCGATGTAGCAGATCTTCCCCGAACGGAAGACCTCGACAGCCTGTTCGAGATGCATGCGTCCGTCGTTCGTTTCGAGCAGCACGCAATCGACCTTGTCGAGCAGCTCGGCGATCGAAGAGGTGATCTCCACGCCGAATTTTCGGACGGTCTCGATATAACCCGGAATGCGGTCGCGGCTCGTGGGAATCGTCGTCGATCCATAGGGATAGGCGGCCACGACTTCGAATTCGCGGACAAGCGGATCGTCCGACGTGCCGTTGAGCAGTTCGGTAAAGGCGGTGGAATGCGACGTATCGAGACCGATGATGCCGATACGGATCACCTCCTGGGCCCGTACGGTGAAGAGCGCGGAGAGGAGGCAGACGATGGTGATAATCAGTTTTTTCATGGGTGCAGTTTTAATCGGTTCATAATCATCGGCAGTCGGCGGGAAGCAGCCGGGCGCTCTCTTCCGTCAAAAAGAGTTGCGCATGCTCCTCGCGGCGCAGGATGCTCGCCGGGCAGCGTTCCGAGATGGCCCCGCAGACCGTATGGCAGACCGCCTCGGCCTTGCTGGCGAAGGGCACGATGCAGAAGAGCCACCGGCCCCGCAGCAGCGCGGGAATCGTCAGTGTCAGCGCCTCGGCGGGTACCAGGTCGAGCCGTTCGAAGCACTTTTCATTGACCTGCTGCTGGCGGCAGACGGGATCGAGCGCCACGACCTTGACCAGCTTCGGGTCGTTGAAATCCGCCACATCGGGGTCGTTGAAGGCGATATGTCCGTTCTCGCCGATGCCCATGCAGACAATGTCGGTCGGATAGCGCTCCAGCAGGGCGGCATAGCGGGCGCATTCGGCCTCCTGATCAGCAGCCTTGCCATTGAGGCAGTGCACCGACCGGAAGGGCACGCGGTCGAAGATCCGCTCGCGCAGGAAGCGGGCGAAACTCTGCGGCGCCGTCGCATCCAGCCCGATGTATTCATCCATATGGAACGCGTTGATCCGCGACCAGTCGATCCGGCGGTCGGCGATCAGGCTCTCCAGAAAGGCCTCCTGCGAGGGAGCCGCGGCGAAGATCATGTTGACCTCCTCCTGTTCCCCGAGCAGCTCGGCGATCTTGGCGGCGACCGCTTCGGCTGCGGCACGACCCATCTCCCGGGTTGTGGGGAATACTTTGACGTTCAGAAGATCCCGGCGAAATTCCCGGCAATTATTCGGTATAGAGCACATGGCCTTCGGATATTGTGGTTGCTACATGAATCTGCGAATCGAAAACGACGATATCGGCATCCTTGCCCTCGTCGAGCGAGCCTTTGCGGGCCTCGATGCCGAGAATCCGCGCCGGCGTGAGCGACATCATCCGCACGGCCTCGACAAGCGGCACACCGGCCACCCGGATCATCGTCCGCACCAGACGGTCGGTCGTGGCAACGCTGCCGGCAAAGGCCGAGCGGTCGGGCAGCTTGGCCACGCCCTCCTCGATCACCACGCGCTGTCCGTTGCGCAGGCTGCCGAGGATTGACTCGCCGTCGGGCATGCCCGCGCCGCGCATGGCATCGGTGCAGAGTGCCGTGCGGTCCGCGCCCTTGAACTTGTAGACGAAGCGCAGCAGCGCCTCGGGAAGATGCACGCCGTCGGCGATGATCTCCACGGTAATCGCGTCGATCAGATAGGCCGCCTCGACGGCCCCGGCATAGCGGTGGGCGTTGCGCCGCGTGACGGACGACATGGCCGAATAGAGGTGCGTCATGTGGGTGTAGCCCGCCTCGTAGGCCCGGGCCACCTCGTCATAGACGGCATCGGTATGCGCCACGGAGGCCAGCACGCCCCGGCGGCGCAGCTCGCGGCCCATCTCAAGGGCGCCGTCCAGTTCGGGCGCGACGCTCCAGCGGATGATCTCGGGCGCCGCATCGAGAATCGCCTCGTACTCCTCGCGGCGGGGCGTCTTCAGGTAGTGCGGGTCCTGGGCTCCGCTCTGCCGAGGCGAGAAATAGGGCCCCTCCAGATGCAGTCCCAACAGTTTGGCACCGTGCTCGTTGCGTCGGTCGGCCTCGCGGAATACTTCAAAAACACGGTAGAGCTCCTCGTCGGTGCAGGTCAGCGTCGTGGGAATGAGCGCCGTCGTGCCGTAGCGCGCGTGGGTTTCGGCGGCACCGAGAAAGGCCTCGACCGTGCCGTCCATGAAGTCATGACCGCCGCCGCCATGCACATGCATGTCGATAAATCCGGGGGCGATATACCCTCCCCGTGCATCGATGACCCGGTCGCCCGCCTCGGGGGTAACCGCATCTGTGGGCAGGATCCGTTCGATGCGGCCATCGCGGCAGACAACTGCCATGCGGGGTTCGATCCGCGTCGGGCGGATCACATTTCCATTCGTCAGAATCAGGCGTTCCATATCATGCGCGGTATTTTGCCCGTTGCCAGGGCCAGTGTTCGATCCTGTATCCCTTCAGGGCGAAGAAGAGCAGGTAGAGGAAGCAGGGAATGAGTACCCAGTAGCCGGTTCGCATGCCCCAGTGCTGGGCAACGAAGCCATAGAGGAGCGGCAGGATGGCATTGCCGCAGAGTCCCATGATGAGCAGCGAGGAGCCGAGTTTCGTATAGCGGCCCAGGCCCCGGATTGCCAGCGGCCAGACGCCCGCATAGATCAGGGCGTTGGGAAGGCCCAGCAGATTGAGGAAGAAGATCGAGGCGTTGGCCCGGATTCCGAAGAGCGTAACCTCGAAATCGGCCAGCACGACACCCAGCGCAAAGAGCAGGCCCAGCGAGGCGCAGACGAGCAGCGCCCGCTTCTGGGACATGTACTTCGGGATGAGGACGATACCCGAGAGGAATCCGAGCATCGTGCAGGTCAGCGTGATCGAAGGGAAGATCTTCGCCTCGACGACGCCGATGCCCATCGAGCCGGCGTAGTTGATGATCGTGTCGATGGCCACGACCTGCGCGCCGACCTGGCAGAAGATCGCCAGGGCGCCGAGCCACAGGTAGGGATAGTCGAACAGGCTCCGGCGCTCGGTGGCCTCAGCGGCCGGGGCGGCGTTCTGCTCGTCGGTGTTGATCTCCGGAAGCACCGAATAGCGGATGCCGATGCCTACCAGCAGCAGCAGGACACCCAGTACGCTGTAAGGCACGATAACCCGGCGGATCAGACTGTCGAGCACGGTGCTCTGCGTCGCGGCATCGAGTGCGCCGGATTCGATCTGCGCGAAGAGTTCGCTGTCTCCGGGCTTGAGGATCAGGGCGGCAAGAATCAGCGGCGCGATGATGCCGGCGGTCTTGTTGCAGACGCCCATGATGCTCATGCGCTGCGCGGCGCTGTCGATCGGGCCGATGATCGTAACATAGGGATTGGCTGCCGTCTGCAGGATTGCCAGACCCGTACCGATCGAGAAGAGACCAAGCAGGAAGACTTCGAACTGACGCGAAAGGGCCGCCGGGACGAAGATGAAGGCTCCGATTGCCGTAAGCATGAAGCCGTACATGATGCCCCGCTTGAAACCTACGCGCTTGAGCAGGATGCCCGAAGGAATCGCCATGATGAAATAGGCGATGTAGAAGGCGAAGGAGACGAAATAGGATTCGAAATGCGTCAGTTCGCAGCAGATCCTAAAGTAGGGAATCAGGATGGAGTTCACCCACGAAACGGCGCCGAAGATGAAGAACATGCCGGCCAGAATGCCCAGAGAGATGAGGTAGGTGCGCCGGGATGAGGGGTTGGGGTTGGTCATAGGTAGTTTGAAGGTTGCTTTCGGTGAATAAAGGTAGTGTTTTTCGTCCGGTTTCCGACCTTGAAAAGCGCAAAGGCTCATTCAAAAAACGTCGTTGTCGCCCGCGCGACGCAAAATGACGGGTCGGATCGCCTGCCGGGTACGGCCATCCGGTTGTCGGCCGCACCCGGCGCGATTCATGGTGCGGTCCGGATCGGACGGGTTACGACGAAGCGGCAGAACTCGTGGTAGAGCTCCCTGTCGGCCGGATCCGCGGAGTTTTTCAGCACCCGCAGCGACTGGCTGCCCTGGTAGTAGGCCAGACGCTTGTCCGACCAGACGCCGTGGCGGCGGAAAGCCGACATGTAGTTCCGCAGCCGGTAGGCCATGCCGCGGCTGTTGAGCGCGTTGTCGTCGAACTCCAGTTCGAGCTGCATGCCCGCGGCTGCAGCCAGCTCGCACGCCTCATCGAGTCGCGATTCGGGAACCGACTCGCTGAAGAAGTAGTTGGGCTGCAGGTAGGCATAATGGAATCCGTAGGATTTCCATTGCCGGGCACCGGCGGCGTTGAAGTAGGGAATCCAGTTGAAGCTTTCGTTCAGGTCGTCGAGATAAGCGGCTATGGTTCCGATGATATTGCTCGTATCCGAGTCCTTCTCGGCCAGCCAGTAGAAACCGCCCAGCTCGACATATGCGTAGTTGCGGCGGTCGAACTCGGCACGCACCGTATCGATGAACCACTGGCAGGCACGCACCCGGTCGTTCGCATCCGCGAAGTCGAGCGATCGGCCATCGACGCTGCCCCAGTACTCCGTTACCTTTGAATCGACATCGCGGTAGCGGATCGGTTCGGGAATGGAGATGACGACACGCCGCTTGACGGCCGGCTCGCCGAGCGTCGCGGCGGCCGCGGCAACCACCTGCTCCAGGGCGCCGATGCCCGTATCCTCGGCAAAGCAGTAGTCGATCAGGCGCTGCCAGTCCTCGCGCGTTGCCGAACGCAGCGGCTGGTTGTTGTAGGTATAGCCGTTGGCGAACTTCACGCCGGCACCCTCCCCGACTGCCGGGTCCATGATTTCGAGCAGCAGGAAGCCGTCGAAGAGCCAGTGCGTCTTGCCGTCCGTATCGGTATAGGTAACGTAGTCGGAGAGGCGCTCCGCATCCCACGCATAGGGGCTGCGGTGGTGTCCTCCGCCGTAGAGCAGCACCAGGTCCGTAACGGCGGGAACCTCCTGCCGGGATGCCTCCCAGGCATAGGGCTCGGCCGTGAGCGGATCGGGGCGCTCGGGCTCATAATGGGGAGGCGAAGGATGCTTCTCCCCGGAGCAGGAGGTGCAGGAGATGCCCGACAGCGCGAAAACGCACAGGAGCAGGGTGTGAGAAAGCGATCGCATGGATGTCATTCGTATTATTTCAGCACTTTGCGGAGCACCGGATAGAGCAGATCGGCATAGCGCATCATGCCCACGTCGGTGAAGTGGATGCCGTCGACGGTGGCCTCGCCGTCATCGCCCAGCATGTGGTCCGACGAAACATAGTAGATATTGCGTTCGCCCTCCTTCTTCAGCTGCCGGAAGATCCGCTCGTGCGTCTCGTTGAGATCGCGGACCGACTTGGCGGCACTCGTGCTGAAGAGCATGTGCGGGTAGTTCGGGTCCTCGACAAAGACGATCGGCGTGTCGGGATGCCGCTCGCGCAGGATGCGGTAGAAGGGAATCATCTTGGTCTCCATCTGCTCGACGGTAACGTTCGGCACGAAGTCAAGGACGAAGACACCGGCATCGACCTCGGCCATAAGTTCGGCGATCTCCAGGTCGAGCTGTCCGTTGCCGCTGAAGCCGAGGTTGATCGCCTCGCGGTTCAGGCGGCGCGAAAGGATGTTCGTATGGGCCATGCCGGGACGCGTGGCGCAGCCGCCCTGCAGGATGCTCGTTCCGTAGAAGACGATGGGCTTCTCACGCACGGGCTCCGCAAGTTGCGGTGCCGAGATCTCCGCCGTGGCATCGACGCCGATCGAGAGGCTGTCCACCCCGTCGTAGAGCGGCAGGTAGAGGATGAACTCGCGCTCCTCGGGCAGCATCGTCGAGATGATCGTCGCCTCGTTGTCCGAGCCGTTCGGACGGGCGCTGTTCACGAAACGCCACCCCTTCCCCACGCGGGCATAGAGATCCAGACCGCGGATACCGGTGGGTGTCATGTGGTTCATCGAGTTGCCGAACGAATTTTTCCAACGCACGGCGATCGTCGTGGAGTTGCTGCGGAAACGGATGGCCAGACCCGCCGAGTTGAGACCCAGATTCCACACCGGATCGCGCGTAACCCCCTTCAGCGACTCGGGAAGACGGGTATAGCGGCGGTAGGTCTGCTCGACGGCCTTGCCGTAAAGCGGAAACTCCGCGGCATCGTGGTACACCAGTTGAGCCGCAGCACAGAGCGGCAGGAAGAGTCCGACAAGAAGCGACAGACCAATGAGATTCTTTTTCATGAACGGGTATCTTTATAAATAAAATAACACAAAGCGTCCGAAAGATACAAAAATTTTATCATTTTTTGAAGAATCCCATCGTGGAAACGACGGCCCGGCTTGCCTCGGCGGTCGTATCGTTCAGGTGCTCGCCGTCGATAACCATGCCCGTGGAGCCGCCGCCATCGAAATTCACGGCATCGGTACATCCCAGTCCCTTCATGATGGCGGCCAGCTCGGTCAGCGTGGCACCGCCGCTTGAGGAGACACGTCCGTCGCAGATGAAGAAGATGATACGGCCATCCTCCGTGCGGCCCACGGCCGTGCGGTCGGGCGAGACGCCGACACCGAAGATGTCGTACGGCATGATCTCGAAGTTGCTCAAATAGTAGTCCGCGCCTTTCGAGGTGAGCGTGAAGTCAAACGGGCATTTCCCCTCCTTGAGCAGCACGGGGCCGGCGCTCAACGCATACCGGGGCGACCAGGCGGCAGCTGCGGTGGGATTTTCGGCGCTTACGGCGTCGTACTTGGCCTCACCCTTGACCGAAGGCAGCGGACGGTCGAAATAATAGGCCGTGCCTTTGGCATCCGTGCCGGCCCAATAGACGGCAGGCTTGCCCGAAGCATCGACGCCAAACAGACCGCGCGTTACGTTGTACATCGAGTTGTACTCTTCGGTGTCGGAGGTCTTCAGCGATCCGCGGACGGCCGAGATCGACCCCGTAGCCACGGCATCGACCACGGCAAGACCCGTATGGCGTCCGTTGTAGAAGTAGCCGCCGTTGATCATCACATAGCAGTCGCCGTCGAAGGCTGCCGACTGCTCCTCGATCGTTGCCGCGCCGTCGGGAACCAGCACGCGGAACTCGACATTGCCCTTCGAAAGGTCGGCAACGGCATACCAGGCATGGAAGCTGTGTCCGTTGAGCCGGTCCGTCGTCTCGTAGAGCTCGATCTCCGCGGGAAGCGACGCCCGCGAAAGTTTCGTCCAGTTGAAGGTGATCGCATCGGGAGCCGCCGTCAGCGAGGCGGTCGTCGCGGCGCTGTAGTAGGCCGCACCGCCCTCGATGACGAAGGCGCGGACCGTATACTCCCTGCCGTACTCCAGCAACGCGTTGGGAATGGCCTGCAGGACA
The DNA here is from genome assembly GCA_019115605.1 of Candidatus Alistipes faecigallinarum. Lineage (GTDB taxonomy): Bacteria > Bacteroidota > Bacteroidia > Bacteroidales > Rikenellaceae > Alistipes > Alistipes faecigallinarum. The sequence continues at coordinate 130,809 of DXDG01000009.1, read as the reverse complement.
GGCTCATCGCCCGAAATCGCAGGGCCATACTGCACCGTATCGTCGATCGTGGGGGTACCCTCCGCACTCCAGCAGAGGCCCCAGCGGGCATCGGTCGAGGCGTTCTCCACCCGATAGGACACGGCCAGGCAGCTTGACGTGGCGGTCGTATTGCCCACCAGCGAAACGGTCGGCAGGTCGGCCGACGGAACAAGCGTATAGAGTTCGTAGATGACGCGCGAGTCATACGCCTCCGACGCGCCCTTCCCCTGTACGCCGAAGAAGTAGCTGCCGCCGTCCTCCAGCCCTTCACTTACCGTAAACCGGGTTACGTCGGCCTCGACCGATCCGGCAATCCACCGGTTCGAAGCGTCGGCCGCCTCGCGGACCCAAATGTCGAAGCCCGTTTCGTTCGAGCTGTTGTCCTGCCACGTTACGCAGACCGAGGTGGCATCCACCCGTTCGATCCGAATCTCCGAAGGGGCCGCGACATTGCCGCCGACCGGTGCTTCCTCGTTGTTCTCTCCGCACGCCGTGCATGCGCAAAGGGCTGCCAAAGCCCAGAATGCTGTTTTCATAAGGTTCGTCGTATTTCAGGTTTTATTGTTCCAGTCGCAGGGCGTCGAGTGCCGGAACGGTGATCTTCCGGCCGTCGGGGAGCGACACTTCATGCGCCGCATTGTCCATGTTCACCACGATGCAGGCCCTCCCGCCCGAAAGGCTCTCCCATTCGGCGGCCAGCACCACGGGTGTCGTCTCGTAGCGCGGAATCTCCCGGCGCGGATTGTCGCCCCCCGGGATGATCTCGCCGAGGAAGCGTCCGCCGAGGAACAGGTCATGCTGCTCACGGCGGAACGCGGCGAGCCTCTTCAGGAACTCCGCGTCAAGGCGGTTCTCTTCGCGCATGAGCAGCTCGGGATCCACCCACCCCAGTTGCGATCCCCACAGGAGGCTCTTCATCGTAATGAAACGCATCGAGCCGTCGCTGAAACGCCACGGGATATAGGTGTAACCGCTGTAAACGCAACGGTCCGAATAGATCAGCGGGAAGAGCGGCACCATGCGCACCGAAGCGCTGTGTGAGGTGTTGACGATGAGCATCATGTCAAACAGATCGATATAGCACTCGACATTCTCCTCGGTGGTCATCGCCTGCTCCGGGGTGTAAATATCCCGGCGCATTCCTTCGAGCAGTTCGCGGTAGGCTGCCGGCCACCACCCGCCGCCGCCCGGAGCGTGGGGATGGTTCGGAGCATAGCAGTTTTCGCTGCTGGCGCATCCGATCTGGTCCATGTAGACGCCGTCGGTGCCCAGCTCGGTGAGGATCCGCCGGTTCAGATCACGCAGCACCTGCTGCCAGACGGGCGATGCCGGGCAGGTTACCGTATTGGGGACTTTCGAACTGTAAACCTCGGTATAGAGCGTTCCGTCAGCCTTGCGGCACGAAGCCTCTGCGCCGTGCATCGTCCGGTAGCTTTCGGTTGCGGGGTCCCAGAGCCGTCCGTTGATGTAGGGCGTAACATGCGCCCCGAGGCGCTGTGCTTCGGCCACCGCCTCGGCAAAGCCCTCCAGTGCGGGGAAATAATCGGGGTAGTTCGTATCGAAGGGATGGGCATGCCAATAGTACCAGTGCAGCCCTACCCCACGGCTATAATAGGCCAGCGCCTTGCGCAGGGCCGCGAGGGCTGCGGGTTTCACACCGCCCGGACGCAGCCACAGGTCCGCATGGCGGATCCACTCCACAACGGGCCGCTCGCGGAGCGTGCGCCGCCCCCACGCGGTCTCAAAGGTAAAGGGGCGGTACCAGCGGAGCGCCGCAGCCTGCCACCCTTCGCGGGTGAATCCCAGAACCGTCGGCCAGGGCAGCACGAAATGTCCGCCCTCCGACCAGGCATAAGAAGTTGTTGTCTGTTGTACAAAAACGACGGAATGGCCTTCGCTTACCATCGAAAGGAGTTTTCCGCAACCCTCGGTATCCTCGGCGGCAAAGTAGGCCGTGCCGTCAGCGTGGTGCATCATCACGAGCTGCATGGTTCCCGTGCAGGAGGGATAGCGCGCCTGCAGCTGTCCGGAGGTGCCGATCGCATACTCCGTACCGTAGCCTACGGGAAGAATACCCCTGGCGTCCCGGGGCCGGGCCACGGCGATGCGGGGAAACTCCGCCTCGGTGATCACCCACCCGTCGGGAAGGTCGGCATCAAGCCGCCATGCGGGAAGTTCGGCATCGGCGCCGAGTGTAACTGTCATGCGTACCGCCCGGGTCGGTCCGCCGTCAAGGACAACGCGCCAGGTAAAGCGCAGGGCTGCCGCTCCCAACGTATCGAGCCGCTCCGCACCCTCGTAATAGCCGTTTCGGGGCAGCAGGGTCGGATTCACGCCCTCCGTGCTGCGGTAGGTCAGGCGCCAGGGATGGGTCGCACTGCCCCCTTCGGGCAACATCTCCGCCCCCTCGGAGCGGTAGGACTTGAAAAGGAACGTATCGCCGCCGGAGAAGGTGAGCTCCACGCGGCCGTTCTTCAGCACCAGGTCATCGGCCGGGGCCTTCGCGGCACCGGCCGTACAGGGGGCCGTCAGCAGCAGCGCGGCAAGCATCAGGACGTGTTTCATGGGATGGGTCATTGGGCAGGTTCGATGGGTTGGTTCAGTGGCTTTATCGCCTCGAGGAAGAGCCGTTCGGCCTCCGCCTCGGAAAGGTCCATTTCGAGAATGGCCCGTCCGGCGGCGGGCAGCAGGTAGTGGTCGCCGTTGCGCCGGAAGGAGATGCGCGCGCCCCGGTCGTCGGTCAGCGTCGGACGGGAGCCCGAAAGCGGCAGGCGCAGAGTCGCCTCACCCGAGGTATGCCAGTAGAGGATGCAGCTCTTCGCACCGCGGCGGAAGAGGAAGGCCCGCACGCCCGATTCGTTGTCGGGCGTGAGCTGCCGGCAGGCGCAGAGCTCGAAACGGCCCTTCGGGTCCTCGAAGAGGAAGAACTCCCGGTCGGGATCCTTGAGCATCTCCTTCTCTTCGGGCGTAAAGGCATCTTCGAGCTTGGCCCGCTCCCAGCGCTCCATGACCCGCAGGTTGTCCTCCGTGCGGGGATGGCGGCGAAGCTCCTCCAGATTGCCCACGAGCGAGACGGGAGCATCCCAGGCCAGCGCCTTGGAGTAGATGTATTCGTACATGTCGGGCTGCATGCCGATCGTCGCATCGCCCGGCGCCAGGTAGTTCACCCAGCCGAAATCGACGGCCGTGAAGTCCTCGGCATTGCGGGCCGCACCGCGCAGCGTATAGCGTTTCATGGCCGGACGGATATACTCCGGCGGGAAGATGTCGAAGGCGTTGCCGCGTGAGAGGATATGCCATCCGAAGTGCGATTTGAGAGCCCCTTCGGCAAAGAGCGGCGCGGGCTGCAGCGCATCGTAGACCACCGACTGCGAGCGCGAGACGTTGTACCAGTAAGGCATCGGGACATCCTCGGCACCGTCGAAATAGACGAAACGGAAGCCCGCCTCGGCATAGATCCGACCCAGGCGCTCGGCAATCTCGCGCTGGATTCCCGTATTCTGGTCGATGCGTACGAACAGCGGCCAGTCATCGACATCGAGCAGCCGCGCCCGGCTTCCGGCGGCATGTGCCGCAGGCTGCGAGTTGTGCAGGCCCCGGCGGCATCCGGTCAGCAGATAGGGCGGCCGGGTCGTAAAGTCCGTATAGGAGATCAGCTCGTCGCCCAGATGCAGCAGCCGGCGGCCCTCCTCGCGGCGCAGGCCCTGTGTGTTGCCCTCGACGACAAGGAGCGTATCGGCCGCTCCGGCCGGCTCGGCAAGGACCAGTTCGCAGACGGCATTCATCCGCGTATCGGGGTGTCCGCCATTGATATAGGGGTCGTTCACGCCCACCTTCGAATAGTGGAAATGCAGCCCGGGAATCATGCCCGCGGCACGGATCCGGTCGGTGATGTAACGCAGATCCTCCATGCCGTTGGGATACTCCTCGCGCCAGCCGTAGTGGCCGCACGAGCGGGCAAAATCGACGTAATAGACCACCATCGTGCGGAATCCGCCCCGGCGGGCATACTCGATATGGGCGTCGATATTTTGGGGTGTTACGCCGCGCAGCGAATAGTACGAACAGCGGTAGTTCGGATCGTGGCGGCTCTCGACACCCCGCGGCAGGTCGTAGTCCCGCTCGACCTGTCCGATAGCGGGAAGCAGCTCCTCGCGCGAGGAGACGACGAGCGCCGCACCCGGGCCGAAGAGGCCAACCCGGGCGTCCAGCCCGGCGTAGAGCGTCGTCGCATCCTCCCCGGGATAGGCGTCGATGCGTGTTCCGGGATGAGTGCCCAGCAGATTGACGGCCGTCCGATCATCCCAGATGACGTTGAGCCACTCGCCGAAATGCTCGCGCGGCCGCACGGCAAGCTGCAGCAGCGCAAATTCGTCAATCTCGGTCTGGCGCTTCACGCCGTAGGCCTCGATGCGGTAATCGACCCGTTCGAGCGAGAAACCGATGTAGTCGTCCCGGATATCGAGCCGGATGACGGCTATGTCGTAGGTATCCTCGAACTCGACATAGAGCCGATCGCCGCGCCGCTCGACCCGATTGGCCGGAAAGATGCGCGGCTTGGCCGGATAGATCAGAAAGTTCTCGTTGTCGTAGGGACGGTATTGCGTAATCGCGCAGATCGGAGTAGGCACCTTTGTGGCGAGGCACTCCTCGCCCGTGGCCTTGTGCACCAGGCTGCGCGCCACGCCGTCCGCACCGATCACAAGCCGCATGGCGGCATTTTCGATGACGACATCCTCCCCGCCGGCCGCACGGGCCATCAACGGGAAAAGCAATATCCACAGGATCCAGACAACTCGTTTCATCGGTCAGGCGGAATTTGGGGAATCAATCGCGAAAATCCATCTTGGGCGGCTGCCGCTTGATAATTTCGGGACCGGCGGGTTCGGGATGGTGCCCGGGATTGCGCGGATCGAAATAGTAGATGCCCAGCCGGTCGAAGGAGGCAAAAACCGGCTCCATACGCCGCATGAAGTCGTCGTAATCCTTCACGCCGGGTTGCGACCAGGCCGCCTCGGAGAGCGCGCACAGGCGCGGGAAGGTCATGAAGTCGACCCGCTCCGCCGTATGCATCAGCTCGCTCCAGACGTTGGCCTGGATGCCGAGGATGTGCGCACTCCGCTCGGGGGTCATACCCCACCCTTCGAACCATGCATCGGGGAAGGCATAGACATCCTCCAGCGGGCAGAAGCCGTCCCAGACGCGGCCCCACTTATGGTCGGCATGCTGCACGAAATCGAAATAGAGCGGCTTGCGCGGGCAGAGGATCGTCGTATAACCGCCGTCTAGCGCCCGGCGCAGGTAGTCCGGCTTGTCGTGGCGCCACCACATGACAAGGCAGCGCTCCGGATCCATATCCAGGTCGAGCAGCTCGTCCCACCCTACAAGCGTCTTGCCCAGCATGCGGACCGAATCGGCCATGCGCCGCATGAAGTAACGTTCGGCCTGCTTGACGGTGGTGAGTCCTTCGCGCGCCATCAGCGCCTGCACATGCGGGTCGCGTTTCCACGCCTCGCTGCCGTAGGCCACCTCGTCGCCGCCCAGATGCAGCCACTCGGAGGGGAAGAGCGCCGCGACCTCCCGCAGGACATCGGTCAGGAAGGTATAGGTCTCCTCCTTACCCACGTTGAACGTGAAGTCGGGGTGCTGCTCCGTGCCGCCGCCCGAGTATTCGGGATAGGCGCGGTTCGAGGCCGTGGCGTGTCCCGGCATGTCGATCTCGGGAATGATCTCGATATGGCGTGCCGCGGCATAGGCCACGATATCGCGGATCTCCTCCTGCGTATAGTACTGCGCCGGGGTGTCGGGGTTGCTGTGGCAGCCCGTTCCGCCGACCGTCGCAAGACGCGGATAGCCCTTGATCTCGATCCGCCAGCCCTGCTCGTCCGTAAGATGCCAGTGGAAGCGGTTCATCTTGAAGCGGGCCATCTGGTCGAGCAGCAGCTTGACGCGGGCCGCACCCGAAAAGTGACGGGCCTCATCGAGCATGTACCCGCGCCATGCATAGCGGGGGGCATCCTCGATGCGTCCGCACGGCAGCACGCCCTCCTGCATCTCCTGAAGGAGCGTCTGGATCCCGTAAAAGACACCAGCGGCCGATCCGCCCCGTATTGCCACCTTCCGCGGCTGCAATTCGAGTACATAGCCTTCGGAAGGGATCTTGCCGTCGATCGACAGCTCAATCTGACGGCATCTCCGCAATTGTCCTTTCTGATCCGCGCTGCTGCTTTCCGCCAGCTGGGCCCGCAGATAGGAGGCTTCGTTTTGAAGGCCGTCGGAAGAGCAGCGGATCACGGCTGCCGGATCCAGACGGAAACTTTCCGTGCGCAGTTCGACTACCGCAGGTTGGGGAATGGTCTCCGACACGCGCGTCGCGGCATCGGCCGGAGCGAACCCGGCAAACAAAAGGCCGAGCGTGAATAAAAGTATGTTTTTCATCATGAGCAACCAGTTTTTTTTCAAAAACCCGGCACCGACCACGTTGGATCGATGCCGGGAATCAGGAATACCGACCGGGCCGCCCGCTTTCTGCCGGCGGCCCGGATTCGGTTCTGGCATCAAATGTCGTAACGGGTAATCTCGTAACCCATGATTCCGTTATCCGTCGTCAGCATGTAGGCCTGTACGGCATTGCCGTCCTCGCTGGCTCCGAAGGCCACGTCGCCCGTACCGTTGCCGTTCTGTCCCAGAACGACATTACCCGACACGAACGGATAGGACGAGGTCATACCCGTGGGTGCATAACCCGTTCCGGGGATATCGGCCGTGCCGGTCGTCAGGTTACCCTCGCGCGAGTCGAAGAGGAAGCCCGAGATGAGAGCTCCGGCGGTCGGATCGGCAATATTGGCAACATACAGACGGGCGGACTTGATACCGCTGGCGGCGTCCTTGTGGCAGTTCTGGATACCGATCAGACGCATGCCGTTGAAGTCGATGCAGTCAATACCGGCAACCTTGTCGGTCAGCCAGAAGTGCGTCGTGGGAACCGTAAACTGGACGGCCGAGCCTCCGTTCTCGGGAACATAGGTTACCGTGCGGCGCTCGTTGCCCGAGCCGTACACGTAACCCGGCGAGAGGTTGTCGTCACCCATCGACAGCAGCACCGGCTTGGTCGTATACCACATCGAAGCGAGGCTGTTGGTGCGGAACTCCACGATGGCCTGGGAGGTCGAAGCGGCTCCGTCGGTCAGCGGGATGAAGACCGAACGGATCTTCTGGATGCAGGAGGTGCTGATCATGGCCCGACCCGAAGTTACGTCGCCGATAGCGCTCACCATACGGCCGATGTCGTAGGTCGTCGTACCCGGGTTGGCACTGCGCAGCGGAGCGAAATAGGAATCGGCCGGCAGGCTCTTCGAGAAGATCAGCGTCGGGGCGCTGTCGATACCATTCTTCCATACCCAGATCTCAAAATCGGACATCGTCGAAGAGTTCGTATAGGCCACGGCAACCAGATGGTCCGCATCATCGCTCGTAATGGCATGGAGAGACCGCGAAATACCCGTCGTATTAACGCTCAATCCCGTCGGCTTGCCCGTGAAGCGATTCATCACGACCATCTTCGAGGCGTCGCCGCTGTTGCTGACAATCAGATAGTCGCCAACGACAGCCAACGTACGGTTGTTCGAGGTTTCGAAGCCATATTCATTGTTCTCGAGAATCTGGAAACCGAACAGGCAGGCGATATATCCCGCCTTGCCCGAAGGCACGAACGACGGAAGATCGACAGCCGTCTTGTAGGTCTTGCGGACGGAGCCGTCCTGCGATACGACAACGACATCGGGGAACTCCGACAGGTCGATCGTACCGTCCTCGTTCATGGCCGAGCACTCGATCGTCGCCCAGGGCGATACGGTAATCGTCGCCGCCTTCAACGCACCGTCGATCGACGAGGAGGTTTTGTAGACGGTAATCATTCCGGTGCCGCCATCGGTCTCGGGCTCCTTGATCGAAACGACGGCATTGGGCGTATCGGCCAGCGATACGCGGGTGGCGAAGGCCTGGTCCGACTTCACATAGGTCGCATTGATCGTATAGTGCTTGCGCGATCCGTCCACATCGGAAACCAGCGTGCGCTCGATACCTGCTGCCAGATCGTGAATACCCGACAGACCCGGTTCGAAACGGGTGCCGTAAGGAAGCGATGCACGCACTTTCATGGCCGTCAGATCGCCCTGAATAGCCTCCGTATCCGATATATAGTAGGGAACCTGTACGGTGATGACCCCCGACGTCTCGTCCACAACGGCATCATACTCGACGTTCTCGTCCGAGACGAGACGTCCCTTGACGGTGAGGGTCTGCATATTTTCGCTGCCGGACATGATCAACTCATCCGGATCTTCGCAAGCCCCGAGGGCCAGCGCCGATACGAACAGTCCGGTAATCAAATGTCGCATTTTCATAATTATCGCGTATTGAATGATTTGTCAAATTATTTCCAGATCTCGTTCTGCTCGCACAACGTATTGTTCTGCAGCTCGGTATAGGGGATCGGGAAGATCGTGTACTTCTCGGGGAAGAGGCGGTCCTGCGTATCGCACTCCACGCGCTCGTAGCTGAAGCTGTCGCCCGTCTTGGTGATCTTCACACCATGCAGACGCTTGTTGTTGAGCGTCTCGACGGCAATGCCCCAACGAATCAGGTCGAAGTAGCGGTGTCCCTCGAGACCCAACTCGCAGATGCGCTCCTTGGCCAGATCCTGCAGGTAGGCCTGCCAGTTGCCCTCCTGCGTCAGGGCGGGAAGGCCTACGCGGTCGCGGATCGTCTTGAGGTCATCGTATGCCGGGCCGAACTGGTTCTGGCGGGCATAGGCCTCCGAACGGATCAGGTAGATCTCGGCCAGACGCATCTCGGTCCAGTAGGTGCCGGAAAGGATGTTCGTGAAGTTCACCTTGCCGCTGTCGTCCATGAACTTGCGGAAGATGTAACCGGTCGTCGATTTGTGCACGTTGTCCTGGCCGGTGATAGCGAAATCCATGTAATTGTCCTTACCGCCGGTATAGAGTTCGAGCTTGCGGCCGATCCAGGTGGCGTCGTTGTAGAGAATCGACGCGTAGAAACGCGGCTCGCGGTTGTCGAAGGGCTTGTTGCCGTATTTCGTCGAGAGGTTGTCCCAATCGAAGGCCTCGTAGCTGCCATTGACCATGATGTCGAACGACGAAGCGTACTCGTCGGTCGGCGTGGCCGACGCACCCACCTTGTCGGCAACACCGTACGGCTGGCCGTCATACGGAGGGCAGAAATAGGTGTTGAAGTTGTGCTGCTTCATGCTGATACCCGACTGGAAATAGACCGGAAGAATCAACTCCTGGTTGTTCGGCGTCGAGAAGATCTTGTAGTAATCGGCTGCAGTCTTGCCGGGAAGAAGGTCATAACCCAGCTTCAGCACCTCGTTGCAGGCCGTAACGGCGTCGCTCCAACGTCCGGCATAGAGCGAAGCGCGGGCGATCATGCCCCAGGCGGCGCCCTTAGTCAGACGTCCGGCCTCGGCTGCCTCCCAGCTTACCGGAAGATCGGTCTCGGCCTTATGGTACTCGCCGATGATGAAGTCCCAGCACTCCTCCTCCGTCGAACGGGCCTTGGCACGCTCATCGGGACCGTCCACGGCCGTATCGCTGTTGCGCAGTACCACACCGCCATGACGGATTACCAGCTCCTGGTAGGCGAATGCACGCAGGAAGCGGACCTCGGCCGTACGGATCTTCACCTGGTCGGGGTCGAGTTTGATAAGGCCCTTGTTCAGGTCCTCGAGGTATTCGTTGAGCTTGCTGATCCAGGTGTACATGCTCGACCAGTTGGAGCGGAAGTTGCTCTGCTCGGTAACATAGTTGGGCTGATAGAAGAACTTGTTCATCGTGCCGGCCGACACGTTGTACCAGGAGTACTTCACCAGGTCGGTCGCGCCGTCGTCCATCAGACACGAACTGCCACAGTTGATATCGGCATTGGCATAAAGCACGCCGTAGAAGTATTTGACATACAGGTCCAGATTGCTCATGGACGAATAGGCCGTGGTTTCGCTGTAGCTTCCCATCGGATCCACATCGAGCACATCGCACGACGTTGCCGAGAGACAAAGGACCGCGAGAAGTCCTGCCGTATATTTTTTGATCTTGTTCATATCGCTCGTAGATTTAGAATGAGAGGTCTACACCGAAGGTAAAGGTACGCTGCTGCGGGTAGTAACCCGTCGGAACGTTCATACTTTCGGGGTCAATCCATTGGAACTCGGTTGCCGTGAGCAGGTTGTTTCCGCTGACATAGATGCGGAGGTTTTCGATGCCGATGCGGTTCACCCAACGCTTGGGGAAGGTGTAACCCAGCACGACATTCTTCAGACGCAGATAAGCGCCGTTACGCTTCCAGAAGTCGGATACATTACCGTTGTTGGTCGAAGAGGACTTGGTTACCGTCAGACGCGGATATTCCGCATTCGTGTTGTCGGGACGCCAGGAACCCTCCACCAGGTAGAGCGGAGCATTGTCGTAGTTGCCGTACCAGGGAATGGTCAGCGGAGTCTGGTCGGCCACGCCGTTGTTCCAGGTAGCCTGGAGCATGCGGTCGCAAAGGGCGGCTCCCTGCAGCTGTACGGAGAGGTCGAAGCCCTTGTAGTCGGCATCGAGCGACAGCGAGAACATCATCTCCGGCATACGGTTGCGGGCAATCTGCACATAGTCGTCGGCCGTGATGGCGCCGTCGCCGTTGATATCGACATACTTGATATCACCCAGACGGGGCTGTACGCCGATCGGTTTCGGAGCGTTGGCCAGCTCCTCCTCGGTCTGGTAGAGACCGTCGGACTTCAGACCCCACAGGGCGCCGAGCGACGAGCCGAGCACGTTCTTCCACGGCAGCGTATTGTCGGCCTGCTGCTTGCTCAGGATCCGGTTGCGGGCGAAGGTGAGGTTACCCGTAATGCCGTAGTTGAACTTGCCGATGTGGTTGCGGTGGCGGAGCACCAGTTCAAATCCCCGGTTGTCGAACGTACCGTCATTGATATAGGAGGGATAGTGGCCGCCCAGCGAAGGAGGATAGATGCCGCCGATCGACTGCAGAATGTTGAAGGTATACTTGTAGAAGTAGTCGAACTCAACGCCCAACAGGCCGTTCCAGGCGCTCATCTCGAAGCCGATATCATAGGTGCGCGTCCGCTCCCAGGTCAGATCCTCATAGGGGAAGGCTACCGAGTTGGAGAGCGTACCCTGCGACGTGGGCGTGCTTCCGAAGGCCACGTTGCTGGCATTGTAGGCAAACTGCTTGCGGTAGAGGAAGGCCGTTACGTTATCGTTACCCAGCGTACCGATCGATCCGCGCAGCTTGAAGTACTCGACTTTCGGGAGTGCCGACTGGAAGAAGTCCTCCTGCGAGAGCACCCAACCTACGGATACCGAGGGGAAGAAACCCCAGCGGTGATCCTTGTGGAAGAGGTACGAACCGTCGTAGCGGAACGACGCCTCCACGAGGTATTTGTCATCGTAAGCGTAGTTCAGACGTCCTACGAAACCGGCAAAAGCCTGTTTGTTGGACGAGGAGGCGTTCGTAGCCGTCGTCGGATCACCGAAATTGAGCTCCGGGAGGTCAAATACGGGGAAGTCGCGACGTCCGGCGTTCATCGACTCGCTGGAATAGGTCGTCTGCTCGTAGAGGAACATCGCGCCGACATCGTGCTTGCCGAACTTGTTCGCATAGGAGATCTGCGGACGCAGCACGACGCGCTGGTCGTTCGAATGAGCCATGTAGAGGTTGCCGTCCGTAGTCAGACCGGCCGCATTCACGAGCGAATACTTGCTCAACGGATCGGCGCCGATGCTCGAACCGCGCTGGAACGTATAGGCCAGCACTTCATAGGAATGCGAGAAGGTACGGCCCGTACTGTAATGATAGTCCCAGCTGGTGAACATACCCAGCTTCAGGCCCTTCACGAAGGGTACCGAATACTCGATGTTGGCCGAGGTCTCCAAACGGAGGTTGCGCGACTTGCTGAATCCGGAGTGGGCCGAGCCGTATTCGGGGCTGGCGGCCGACCACGAAGCGCGGTATCCCGAAACGGGATAGACCGTACCGTCCTTCTCGAGCCACTTCGGCACGAACGGCAGCGAATACATCATCTGGTGGAAGATGTTGTAACCCTCCTGGTTGGCGTACGAATAGGCTCCCGGCTGGTAGTAGTCCTGCAGGGAGGCGGCCACGTTCAGCTGCACGCGCAGGTTGTCGTGCGGCGTCAGATCCACGTTCGAGCGGAGGTTGCCGCGCGAATCCTCATGGCCCTTGATGATACCTTCCTGGTTGCGGAAGCCGCCGCTGACGAAGTAGCGGGCCTTCTCGCTTCCGCCGCTCACCGAAAGGTTGTGCTGGTGCATGAGCGTCAGGCGGCGCATCGGCGACATCCAGTCCGTATTCTCGTAACCGTCCGACGGGTCGCCGTTGTAGGTCATGGCGATCTCCTCGGGCGTGAACTGGTAGTCGGGCACGTCGTCGCCGCCCAGCTTGTCGAGGGCAAGACCGGCGTTGTAGTACTCCATGTACTGCGTACCGTTCATGAATTCGGGCATCGTCGTCATCTGCGAAAGCGTTACGCTACCGCGGTAGTTGATCGACATGGAGCCCTGATGACCGCGTTTGGTCGTGATGAGGATGACACCTGCGGCAGCCTTCATACCATATACGGCACTCGCCGAGGCATCCTTGAGGATCGTTACATTCTCCACATCGTTCGGATCGACCGTACCCATCTGACGCTCGACACCGTCGACCAGCACCAGCGGGCTCGAGCCGTTGTAGGAGGTGTAACCGCGCACGAGCATCGTAACGCCGTCGGATCCCGGAGCACCGGTAGCCTGCTGCGTGATCAGGCCCGGGAGCTTTCCGACCAGAGCCTGCGAAATGGTGCTGACGGTCGATTTCTTGATTTCATTGTCGGAAACAGCCGCAATAGATCCGGTCAGGTGCACCTTCTTCTGCGTACCGTAACCGACCACAACGACCTCGTCCATACGGGCCGCATCCTCCTGCATCACGACATTGATCTCCGTACGGTTGTTTATCGCCAGCTCCTGGCTCTTCATGCCTAAGTACGAGAAAATCAGTACTTCAGCTCGGGGGGGGGTCTCCAGACTGTACGATCCGTTGCTCGTGGTCATCGTGCCCACGGTGGTCCCCTTGACGATCACGTTGACACCCACCAGCGGATTGCCCTGGGCATCGGTAACGGCTCCCGAGATGCGCGACTGTGCGAAGGCGGTCGAGAGACCGGCTCCGAACAACATCAACACACATGCGACAAGACGCCGCATCCGGGAAACGTGTTCTCGTTTCGAATAATGTTCCTTCATAGATTCATAGAATTAGGTTGATGGTTTGGTTGATAGCTCTTCATAGCAGCATGCCGGCATCCGCCATGACGGACGGACCGGCCGGGAAAGGCTCCGTCAATACGAGTCCATAGGGTCATTTTTAAGGTTCTCACATCAGGTTTTCCGAAGGTGCCGTTCAGGGAAATACGCACTACGGATTTTATCTAAACAAAAATAGGCATCCGCAGCGGTATTTTTGCGCAAAAAAGCGCAAAACGGCATTCAAAAAACGAAAATATCACTCTTTTTGCCCCTTCGGATCCTCTGAAGACAACCATCTTTCGAAAAACGCGTAGGCCACTTCGTTCGAGAGCGAGTCGGGATCGTGCAGCGGACGGTTCGTCATCGCGACACGGTCCTCGTATCCGAGCAGCCGGTTTACGGCCACCGTATGGTTGAGCGCCGTCCAGCGCTCGGGACCGTCCGCACAGCCGCCCGACACGAGGAACGGACGCGGCGCCATCAGGGCGTGCAGCTCATGCAGATCGCGGCCTTCACGGCGCAGCACGGGGTAAGCACCGCGGGCGTTTGCCGGGCCCTCATCGGACCAGGTGTGCTCCCAGGGCGGCGGATAGTACCCCAGATACCAGGGCTCCCAGTAATTGACATAACCGCCCTTCGTCTCGTCGAAGACCACCCCGGGATCGCCCCAGACGGCACAGGCAAACTTCTCCCACAGGCACGAAGCGAACATCGCCCACTTGCCCCCGTAGGAGTGGCCCATGACACCGATGCGCGTGGAGTCGACCTCCGGGAAGCGGGCCAGTGTCTCCCAGGCATTCGCCGCGGCACAGGCCAGCGCCGAGAGCGGCTGCAGCGTCGCACGGTCGATCGAGGGATAGTAGAGCGAATAGGTTCGGTTGCGGGTGGTTCGCGTCGTCCCGAGCGAGAGCGCGACAAAGCCCCGTTCGGCAAGGCGGAGTGCAAAATCCCGGCAGGGTTTTCCACCCAGGCCGACGGCCGTTTTAGGCTCATAGAAAAGGGTGATGACGGCGGGTTTGCGGCCTGCGCGGTGCGGGACGAGCAGATACCCTTCGGTCGTATCCGCAGGCAGCCAGCGGAACCGCACGCGATAGCGGTCGAAACCGGCCCCAGGTAGCGTATCGACAAACTCGAAGCGTTGTCCCGTAATGAGCGGCGGCCAGGCTCCGAGCAGCGAGTCCCAGCGGGCGCGGATCTCCGCACGGCGGCGTTCCCAGTCGGCGGCCGTGCGCACGCTGTCGCCGTTGTAGAAAAGCAATGGAGAGCGATACTCCCCATAGACATCCCGATAGGCTTCGGGAGGCTTGCTGCAGGAGTCGAGGAGCCGGCGGGAAAGCGACCGTTCCGTCCCGGGCGCCGCCGCGGTGCATCCCGCAAGCAGGGCGCCGAGACAAAGCATGGCGGTGAATCGTCTCAATGGGTACATGGCGGCGCATTCCGGGGAGAAGTGTCCCCTTATTGCAAAGATAGGGATCGGGACTGCAAGGCGGACGGCAAAAAGCGCAAAGGGCCCTTCGAAAAACGCACTATTTGCCAGCGGAGCGCCGCTGGCGGTATTCGATCGGGGAGCACCCCATGAATTTTTTGAAGATGCGCGATATGTTGTTGTAGTCGCGGAATCCCGCCTCGCCGGCAATCTCGGCCAGCGGGAGGTCGGTCGTCAGCAGCAGGTTGGCAAAGCGGTTCACGCGGCACTTGAGCACATACTGATAGATCGAGGTGTTCATCACCTGCCTGAACTTCAGCTCGATATTACGCCGCGAAAGGGGAATCTGTCCGACAATCGACTCGATCGTCAGGTCGGTGGTGATATGCTGCTCGATGTACTTGACGATTCGCAGGACATAGGGGTCCTTGATATTGTGCTTTTCGGTCGATTGGCGCAATTCGATGCGGATCGGGTTGATAACCACATTGAAAGGGCCTACGAGCTCCTTGCGGATCTGCCGGTGGAGCAGCTTCCCGACGGCATAGCCGCCCTTCTCGACCTCCAGCTCGATCGACGAGATCGGCGGGTCGGAGATGTTGCAGATCAGCTCGTCGTTATCCACACCGAGCAGCGACACATCTTCCGGGATGAGGATATTCTCCATCTTGCAGATCTCCGAGATGGTCAGCGCATGGGCGTCGTCGCAGCAGAACAGCGCCACGGGTTTGGGCAGCTCGCGCAGCCAGCGGCTCAACGCCTCGCGGTTCTTCTCGTTGTCCTTTTCGGTCTCGAAGGCGTGGAACGTGCCGCCGATGCGCTCCACCTCCCGGCGGTAGCCCTTGCAGCGTTCGTCCGACCAGACGACCCCCTTGACACCGAAAAAGGCGAAGTTTCGGAACAGACGCTCGGCAAAGAAGCGGGCCGCCATAAGGCCCGTTCCCTCGTAGTCGCCCGTCAAATTCGAGTAGGTCGTGCTGCGGTGGCGGTAGTTCTGCAGGACGACCGGGATGTTCAGCTCCTTGAGCAGGTCCATCGCATCGTCGTTCCACTGCCCGATGATGGCGTCGGCCTTCCACGTCTTGGCCCACTCGAGAATACTCCGTTCGCCGTTCTCTATACTTTTATAATAGGAGGGAAGGCGGTAGAAGAGCCACGGGCCGTTCTCGCGCGAATAACGCACGATACCCCGGAGCAGGTTGCGATCGAAGTCGTTCGCACAATCGACAAGCAGCAGGATGCGGATCATATCTTGGACTTATTTGGAGCCGGCGGCAGTGGTTCCGTCGTCCCGCAGGAAACGGCCGTCGATCGCCACTCCGAAGCTGTGGAACGGATCGGCTACGGCGTCGATCAGCTGGGCGCACTCGAGGCGGGTCAGCGGCCGTTCGGCATCATACCCTTCAAGAAGTGCCGCGGCTTTCTCCCCTACCGCCGCCGTTGCGTCGCTGCCAAGCGCCTCGGAGAGCATCGCCGAGAGGCTCCGACCGCAGACGGCCGTCGTATCGGAAGACTCCGCGACAGCCGGATAAACCTCCCGCAGGCCCTTGCGGAGCAGCGCCTCGGAGACGCTCCTGTCGGCATCGAACCAACTCTGGTTCGACCACCCCACGTTCGCGCCGCGGCCGCGCAGGATTCCCGTTGCGGCAATCCGCTGCATGGCCTTGAAGCGCGGGTCGGTCGAGGGCAGGTCGAGGTACGGCAGCAGGTAGCCGCCATCGTCGAGGATCACCTCCTGCACCTCGCGGACCGAAACCTCCGAAGGCTCGCAGTCCTCCTTCACGGCCAGGGCGGCCAGGGCGCCGGCCGCCTGTCCGATCTGCAGCACGACGGGCTGCAGGCGCGTGGAGCCGTTCACCATGTTGGTTACCGAGATGGACTTCTCGGCAACGATCAGCCCCTGTTGAGCGGCGGGCAGCATCACGCCCATCGGTACGCCGTACGAAGGTACGGGATGGAAATAGAGGTTCGGCAGCGAACTCCATTCGGGATAGCGCGTATGGTGCTGGTCGATCGGATAGTCGCCCACGCCGATCGTCGTACGGTAGAGCGTGTTGGCATAGGGGTCGGAGATATCGTTGAGCGTGAAGCGCACCAGGCCGTGGATACGCCGCGATTCGCGGTGGTAGGGATAGAACGGCAGAAGATCCTCCGTGGGGAACTCGTCGTCGGCGAGGCCCAGCGTACGGAATCCCAGTTCGGTCTGGAGGAAATAAAGGAAACACAGCGTATGGTTCTTCGCCTGCCGCACGGCCTCGGCACGTCCGGCGGCATCCATATCGACCATGTTCACATAGTAGTCGTTGCCCTCGATCGGCCAGTTGATCATGTACTTCCCGTTGGGCAACTCTCCGTAGGTGATCATCATCTCGCGGGGCCACATCCGGTCGGGTTCCTTGGGCGTAACGCAGTTGTCGTTGATGCAGCAGCAGGCAAAGAAGGCCGGATCATACCCCTCGGGCTGCGGGATCGTTACGTCGCGTCCGTAATCCTTCAGGACGGCGACATAGGTCAGATCCTGCACGATGTCGTTCGGCGCGTCGAGCGCCTCCTTCTCGCCGGTCTCGGAGGCAGCATCCATACCCACGTCATAGGGTACGCCCACCGCCTTCGCCACATCTCCCAGCTCCGTGGCGTCGATCAGCACACGGGCCGCGATGCGCTCGCTTTTCCCGTCGCGATCGATCTCCAGCTGCCACACGCCGTTGCGGCGTTCGAAACCGGAGGCCGTCGTACGATAGCGCACCTCCAGGTTCGGCTCGCGGGCCGCCATGCGCTTGAAGAGGCTGTCGCCGACCGAAGGCTCGAACATCGTCTTGCTCACCCATCCCGTACACAGGGCCTTAGGTCCTCCGTAATGGTTCTCCAGCTCGGTCCGGAACTCGTCCCAGATACCGCCGCGCAGCACCTGGTTGCCGTCCGTGGCGCTCACGCCGGCCGAGGTCAGCATGCCGCCCAGCCAGTCGAACTCCTCGACGATAAGCGTCCGCGCCCCGAGACGTGCGGACTGCAAGCCCGCCGCCACACCGCTTGTGCCGCCGCCGATGATCACCACATCATACTCACTGACTCCGGAACAGGCCATCGTTCCGCACAGCAGCAGGAGCGCGGCCCCCGCCGAAAGGATATGTCTCTTCATTCGATTCGGATTATTGTCATTTGCGGTCATAAAGGTATAAAAAGTTGCCGAAAAGCACAAGCGCAGCCCGGCACAACAGGGCCCTGCGGCCCGAAAAAAGCGCCCACGGATACACTGAACGCCTTTTTTTCGTAAATTTGCGCCGTCTAAAACGTTTCATGTGAAAAAATACATTATCAAGTACCTGATATTCATTATCGGGCTCTATTTCCTTGCTGCCGGCATCGTCCTTATTCTGCGTTCCTCGCTGGGAACAACCCCCATTTCGAGCGTCAACTACGTGTTGAGCCTCAATACGCCGATCACACTCGGCACATGGACCTTCCTGATCAACATGCTGCTGATTCTCGGCCAGTTCTGGTTCATCCGCGACCGCATGACGCGCCGCGATACGATGGAAATCCTGCTGCAGATTCCCTTTTCGCTGCTCTTCGGCGTCTTCATCGATTTCAACATGGTCCTCACCGAAGCACTCCATCCCGCACACTACGCCGCAGCCATCATGATGCTGTTTGCGGGCTGCCTGATCCAGTCCGTAGGCGTCGTGCTCGAGATCAAGCCCCGCGTGGTGATGATGAGCGCCGAAGGATTCGTCAACTACGCTTCGCGCCGCTACAACAAGGATTTCGGAAAGATAAAGGTCGGCTTCGACATCACGCTCGTAACCCTGGCCACGGTCTTCTCGATTCTCTTCTCGCAACGTATCGACGGAGTCCGCGAGGGAACGGTCATCGCCGCCTGCTTCACGGGCTACATCGTCAGCTTTCTTAACCGGAAGGTCATTACGCGGGCCATGCTGCAGCGTGTACTTCCCGCAGCGGCACGTCTGGGATCCCGCATCTGAAAATCTGAAAAAAAGCGTTCTCTCCGCCGCCGAATTGCAAGAATTTGCGTATCTTTAGAAAACCAAAAACACTCCTGCATGAAAAAGGCCCTGATCCTGCTCTGCATGGCGCTTCTCTCGCTCCCGGTTCATGCCGCAGAGACGCCGCAACTGAAACTCATCTCCTTCAACCTGCGCAACAGCGGCGGCGAAGACGGTTCCAACCGCTGGGAGCACCGGCGCCACGCCACGGAGCGGATGATCCGCGAGGAGGCTCCGGACCTCTTCGGCGTACAGGAGGCTCTGGCCGACCAGCTGCAGTATCTCGACGAAAGTTGTCCGCAGTATGCCCGCGTGGGCGTCGGCCGCGATGACGGCGACAAGGCCGGGGAGACGATGGCTATCTACTACCGGCACGATCGTTTCGAACTGGTGAACAGCGGCACGCTGTGGTTGAGCGAGACCCCCGAGACGCCCTCGCGCGGCTGGGACGGAGCCTGCAACCGCACGGTAACCTGGGTAGAGCTTCGCGACAAGACGTCGGGCAAGAGCTTCTTCTACTTCAACACCCACCTCGACCACCAGGGCCGGCAGGCCCGCGAAGAGGGCATCAAGCTGCTGGTCGAGATCGTCGGCAAGGTGGCGGGCAAGGCCCCGGCGATTCTCGGCGGCGACTTCAACTCCCCGACCGACAGTCCGATCTTCCGTCCGCTTGTCCGCTTCATGAAATCGGCCCGCGACAAGGCTCCCGAGAGCGACAACGAGGGGACGTTCAACGGTTTCGGAACGGCTCCCGACACGATTGTCATCGACCACATCTACTTCCGCGGCAAACTCCGCTGTCTGCAGTTCAAAACCCTCAAGGGCGACTACGGCGCCCCCTACATTTCGGACCACTACCCCATCGAAATGGTCTTCACGCTGTAGGAACACCCCCGCAACAGAGTCAAGAGTCCCGGGCGCCAGTTGTGCGCCCGGGACTCTCTTTATGACCGGTACGGCAATCCGCGAAATGTGCGTGCGGAAAAGGCGCTCAACGGAAAGAGTGCCTAAAACCGTTTCGTGTAGGCATGGCAATAGGGCTGCGTACCCTTGCGCTCGTAATAATCCTGGTGGTAGTTCTCCGCAGGCCAGAAGTCGGTGGCGGGCGTTACGCGCGTTACGACACGATACCCCCTGGTCCGCAGTTCGGCGATAAGCCGTTCGGCCACACGGCGCTGCTCGGGCGTGCGGTAGAAGATCTCCGAACGATACTGGTCCCCGACATCGGGGCCCTGACGGTTGAGCTGGGTCGGATCGTGGATCTCGAAAAAGAGACGCGCCAGCTCTTCATAGGAGACCTGCCGCGGATCGAACACCACGCGTACCGCCTCGGCATGCCCCGTTTTGTGGGAGCACACCTCCTCGTAGGTGGGATTCCGCGTCTTGCCGCCGGTATACCCCGACTCGACGCTTCGAACACCCGGGCATTTGCCGAGCATGTACTCCACACCCCAGAAACAGCCGCCCGCAAAGATGGCGGTATCGGTTTGCGGGGAGACATCCGCAGCCGTTTCGGGTTCCGCCGCTGCGGACCTCCCGGCCGGGACAAAATCCAGCGAAAGGGAGTTGACGCAGTGCCGCGTATTCTTGGGCGTCAGCCGTTCGCCGATAAAGACATGTCCGAGATGTCCGCCGCAGCGGGCACACGAGATTTCGGTCCGCAGTCCGTCGGGATCGGGCGACCGTTTTACGGCTCCGGGGATCTCATCGTCAAAACTGGGCCATCCGCATCCGGAATCGAATTTGTCGGACGAGCGGTAAAGCGGCGCCCCGCATTGCCGGCAGACATAGGTTCCCTCCGCCTTGTGCCGGTAGAAACGGCCCGTAAAGGGTGCTTCGGTTCCCTTGTCGAGGATCACCCGCTTTTCTTCGGAATTCAAAGGTTTCATGATTTGATTTTGTGAACTTGCTCCGGCTCCCACCAGAACAAAAGTCATTACACACACGATTTTTTTCATACACACATCACTTGATCATATCACACACTGTCAGGAATCGGGACAGAACACCTTTTTCCGCCGCCTGCCGATACCTTATCAATAACGCAGCAGTACCGCAATTCGTATGCCGGCCGGCCAGGCAAAGGCCCGATTCCGTTTTTTGCGGGAAAAGCAGGTCGCGTTTAACCGTCGGAACAACCGTCGGAGCCCCTACCGGCTCTCCGCAAAAAAGGAGTGCAGGGGGCAGCCGCGCAGGAAGACACGGTCGATGAGCGGCGTCTGGTAGGCGTAGGTAAAGTATTCGATCGACGGCATCGGGCGCGTGAGGAAGAAGTTGGCAACCTTGCCTACGGTGATCGACCCGTAGTCGCGGCTCAAGCCCATGGCACAGGCGCCGTTGAGCGTCGCGGCACAGAGCGCTTCGCGCGGGGTCATCCGCAGGCGGATTGAAGCCAGCGCGGCGACCATGCGCATGTTGCCCGAAGGCGAAGAGCCGGGGTTGTAGTCCGAGGCAAGTGCCACGCCCAGCCCCGCACGGATCATCTCCCGGGCCGGCGGATCACTCATGCCGAGGAAGAAGGCGGCACCGGGCAGCAGCGTGGGCATCGTCTCCGAGCCGCGCAGCGCCTCGATCTCCGCGGCACCGCTGCGTTCGAGGTGATCGACCGAGAGGGCCCCGCAGCGCACCCCGACCTGCACGCCGCCCGATACAGCCAGTTCGTTGGCATGGATCTTGGCCCGCAGGCCCAGTTCACGCCCCGCGTTCAGGATGCGCTCCGTCTCCTCCACCGTGAAGAAACCCTCGTCGCAGAAGACATCGACGAAATCGGCCAGCCCCTCGCGGGCCACGGCGGGCAGCATCTCGCGGCACACCAGATCGACATAGGCCGCCTGACGCCCCCGATAGGCGCGCGCCACGGCATGCGCCCCGAGGAAAGTGGCACGGACCTCCAGCGGTGTCGTCTCGCGGATCCGCCGGATGACGCGCAGCATCTTCAACTCGTCCTCGGTCGAAAGACCGTAACCGCTCTTGATCTCCACGCAGCCCGTACCCATGGCGGCAATCTCCGCCACGCGCTCCATTGCCGTGCGGTAGAGCTCCTCCTCCGAAGCGGCATGCAGCCGGTCGGCAGAGTTGAGAATCCCCCCGCCCCGACGGGCGATCTCCTCATACGAAAGACCGTTGATCTTGTCCAGAAACTCCTGTTCGCGGCTTCCGGCGTAGACCAGATGCGTATGCGAGTCGCAGAACGACGGGAAGAGCATGCCGCCGCGGGCGTCGATCCGCCGGTCGGCATCCGGGGGGACGCCCTCATCCCGACGGCCGAAGGCGGCGATGCGCCCCTCCTCGACCAGCAGCCAGGCATCCTCGAGCGTCTCCATGCGGTCCATCTCCGCGCCGCAGAGCCGGAGACGCCCCTGCCGCTCGATGCCCGCAATGCAGCCGATATGGTCCACCAGCGTTCTCATCGCTCACGCAGGAATTGCACCGACGCCTCGATATGGGGGTACATCACCGTATCGTTGTCGATAAAGGGAACCCGTTTGCGGTAGTCGGCGACCAGCAGCTCCAGTTCGGGAGACGTGCGGGCCGGACGGCGGAATTCGAGGGCCTGCGCGGCGTTGAAGAGCTCGATGGCCAGCACCCGCTCGGTGTTGAGCGCCACACGGCGGAGTTTCGTCGCGGCGTTCGAGCCCATGCTGACATGGTCCTCCTGCCCCTGCGACGAGGGAATCGAATCGACCGAAGCGGGCATGCAGAGGCCCTTCGACTGGCTGACGATCGACGCCGCGGTATACTGCGGGATCATGAAGCCGCTGTTCAACCCGGGATTCGCCACCAGGAACTTCGGCAGCTCCCGCGCCCCGGAGATAAGCTTGTAGATGCGCCGCTCGGAGATGTTGCCCAGCTCGGCCAGGGCGATGGCCAGGAAGTCCATCGCCAGGGCGATCGGCTGCCCGTGGAAGTTGCCCGCCGAGATGATCATATCCTCCTCGGGGAAGACCGTCGGATTGTCCGTCGGCGAGTTGATCTCCGTTTCGAGCACCCCCTCGACATAGTCGATCGTATCCTTCGAAGCGCCATGCACCTGCGGCATGCAGCGGAACGAATAGGGATCCTGCACATGCCGCTTGGGCTGGCGGATCAGCTCGCTGCCCTCAAGCAGGCGCCGCACGGCACGGGCCGTGGCGAGCTGCCCGCGGTGGGCACGGATCAGGTGCACCTCATCGCAGAAGGGTTCGATGCGTCCGTCGAAGGCGTCGAGCGACAGGGCGCCGATGCGGTCGGCCCAGTCGCTCAGACGGCGGGCCGCCATGAGCGACCACACGCCGTAGGCACTCATGAACTGCGTGCCGTTGAGCAGCGCCAGCCCCTCCTTCGACTGCAGCTCGATAGGCTCCCAGCCCAGTTCGGCCAGCACGTCGGAGGCCGGACGCCGCCGTCCTTTGTACTCCACCTCGCCCAGTCCGAGCAGGGGCAGACTCAAATGGGCCAGCGGCGCCAGGTCGCCCGAAGCGCCGAGCGACCCCTGCTGATAGACCACCGGAAGCACCCCGTGGTTGTAGAAATCCACCAGCCGCTCGACGGTCCGCAGCTGTACGCCCGAATAACCATAGGAGAGCGACTGGATCTTGAGCAGCAGGATGAGCCGCACGATCTCCGAGGGCACCTGCTCGCCCGTGCCGCAGGCGTGCGACATGACCAGGTTGCGCTGCAGCTGCGCCAGCTCGTCGCGGCCGACCGAAATGTCGCACAGCGAGCCGAACCCCGTCGTGATGCCGTAGATCGGCTGCCCGGCGTGTTCGATCCTGTTATCGAGATACTCGCGGCAGCGCGCAATCCGCTGCCGGGCATCTTCGCTCAAGGCTATCGGCATATGGCGGTCGAGAATCTCCTGAAGCCGGGCAACCGTCAGCCGCTCGGCCGAAATATAGTGCTGTTCCATGGATGCTGATTCGTTTATTCGTTTTCCGTAAGGGCATTGCGGACGATCTCGTCGTCGGCGTAGTTCGGCAGTGTAACGCGCAGGTCGGGCGTGCGTTCCATCTCGCGGCGGATCGCCTCCACGGCCCCGTCGTTGCGGGCCCAGCTGCGGCGGGCGATGCCGTTGTTCACATCCCAGAAGAGCATCTCGCGGATGTGGCGTTCGGAAGCCTCCGAGCCGTCGATCACCATGCCGAAGCCGCCGTTGATGACCTCGCCCCAGCCGACGCCGCCGCCGTTGTGGAGCGACACCCAGGTCGCGCCGCGGAAGGCATCGCCGATGACGTTCTGCACGGCCATGTCGGCCGTACGGTTCGAGCCGTCGTAGATGTTCGAGGTCTCCCGGTAGGGTGAATCCGTGCCCGAGACGTCGTGATGGTCGCGGCCCAGCACCACGGGAGCAGAGATGCGGCCGTCGGCGATCGCCCGGTTGAAGGCCTCGGCAATCTTCGTGCGGCCCTCGCAGTCGGCATAGAGGATACGCGCCTGCGAGCCTACGACCAGATGGTTGCGGCCCGCCTCGCGAATCCAGTGGAGGTTGTCCTCCAGCTGTCCGCGGATCGACTCGGGAGCCGTGCGGGCCATCTCCTCCAGCACCTCGGCAGCCAGCCGGTCCGTCGTTTCGAGATCCTCGGCCCGACCCGAGGTGCAGACCCAGCGGAAGGGTCCGAAACCGTAGTCGAAGAACATCGGGCCCATGATGTCCTGCACATAGGAGGGATAGCGGAAGCGGCCCCCCTCGCCCATCACCGCGGCACCGGCACGCGACGCTTCGAGCAGGAAGGCGTTGCCGTAGTCGAAGAAGTACATGCCGTCGGCCGTCAGGCGGTTGATCGCATCGACCTGGCGGCGCAGCGACTCCTGCACGCATTCGCGGAAACGCGCAGGCTCCTCGGCCATCATCTTGTTCGACGCCTCGTAGCTCAATCCCACGGGATAGTAGCCGCCCGACCAGGGGTTGTGCAGCGAGGTCTGGTCCGAGCCCAGATCGACCCGGATCCGCTCGGCGGCCAGCCGCTCCCAGAGATCCACAATGTTGCCCACATAGGCCAGCGAAACGACCTCGCGGTCGGCGACGGCCTTCCTAATGCGCGGGATGAGCTCGTCGAGCGAGTCGTGCAGTTCATCGACCCAGCCCTGCTCGTAGCGTTTTTGCGCCGCCTTGGGGTTGATCTCGGCAATGACCGAAACCACGCCCGAGATATTGCCCGCCTTGGCCTGGGCACCCGACATGCCGCCGAGTCCCGACGAGACGAAGAGCATGCCGCGCGGCGAGGTACGCCCCCCGGTGAAGCGTTTGCGCGCGGCGTTCATCACCGTAATGGTCGTGCCGTGGACGATCCCCTGCGGCCCGATATACATGTAGGAGCCGGCGGTCATCTGTCCGTACTGCGAAACCCCGAGGGCGTTCATCCGCTCCCAGTCGTCGGGCTTCGAGTAGTTGGGGATCACCATGCCGTTCGTAACGACGACGCGCGGCGCATCGGGATGCGAGGGGAAGAGCCCCAGCGGATGGCCCGAATACATGACCAGCGTCTGACGGTCGGTCATCTCCGAGAGGTATTTCATCGTCAGCCGGTACTGCGCCCAGTTCTGGAACACGGCGCCGTTGCCGCCGTAGGTGATCAGCTCGTGGGGATGCTGCGCCACGGCCTTGTCCAGGTTGTTCTGGATCATCAGCATGATGGCCGCGGCCTGCCGGCAGCGGGCCGGGTATTCGTCGATCGGCCGCGCATGCATCTCGTAGTCGGGACGCAGGCGGTACATGTAGATGCGGCCGTACTTGCGCAGCTCGGCGGCGAACTCGCGGGCCAGCAGCGCATGGTGCTTCGCCGGGAAGTAGCGCAGGGCATTGCGCAGGGCCAGCTCCTTCTCGGCCGGCGTGAGGATATCCTTGCGCTTGGGCGCATGGTTGATCTGCTTGTCATAAGGTTTCGCGGCGGGAAGCCGGTCGGGAATACCCGCGCGGATATCGGCTTGAAATTCGGCTAAAGTCATAGGTCTACGGTTTTTATTGGATCTTCTGCTCGACGATGCGGAGCACCTCCGCCTCCCGGCGCACGGCCTCCGCGGCCAGCGTCTCGGCCTCGGCAACCAGCGCGTCGGCCGTTGCGCGGTCCTTGAGCCCCGCGGCATTGATTTTCACATTCAGGCAGGCTCCCAGCACGGCGCTGCGGGCGGCAAGGGCGCCGACACCCGCATCCGAAACCGAATTGGGATTGCCCTCCGAGGCCATCGCCTCGACCAGCGGAAAGACCTTCACGGCGGCCTTCATCGTCCGCAGGGGCACCTGCGTGGCATAGAGCGTCGCCACCTGCAGCGCGGCGCTGCGGGCCGCCTTCTCCTCGTCGGTGCTCTTGGGCATGGCAAAGACCGCCATGATGCGGTTGAAGGCCTCGGTATCCTCATCGACCAGATGCAGCAGCTCGCGCAGCAGCGCCTGGCCCCGATCGGCCCAGTCGGAGAACTCCTCCCAACGGTCGTCCCAACCGGCCTTGTGCGACGAGAGGTTGGCGACCATCGTACCGAGCGCCGCACCCAGCGCACCCATGTAGGCCGAGATCGAACCGCCGCCCGGAGCCGGGGATTCGCTGGCCGTCTCCTCGGCAAAACCCTTGCAGGTCATGTCGATCAGGCGTTTCTTCTTATCCTCCGCTTCAAGCAGATACTCGATCACCTTCTCTTCGGGATGGAACGGCTTCAGATCGTCGAGCCCCATCGACTTGACGGCCAGCCGCACGATCTCCTCCTCGGCAATACCCGTCGAGCGGTGCTGCTTGCGCAGGAAGTAACGGCCCGCCTCCAGCAGCGCCCGCTTGGGTACGAGACCCACGATCTCGGTGCCCGTAACGCGCACGCCCCGGGCATCGGCCTTGCGGCACACCTCGTCAAAGGCGACATGCAGCGGCGTGCGCGAGATATCCGTCAGGTTCATCGAGACCTGCACAATGCCATACTCCTCGATATACCAGCCGATGGCCTTCGTGGCGGGAAGCGTACCGGGACGCATGACGGGATTGCCGTCGGCGTCCTTCACGATCCGCCCCGTGATCGGATTGCCCTCGCGGACCGGGCGGCCCTTCTCGCGCACGTCGAAGGCGATGGCGTTGGCACGCCGCGTGGAGGTGGTATTGAGGTTGAAATTGACCGCTATGAGAAAATCGCGGGCCCCGACCGTCGTGGCTCCCGTGCGCGCAACGCCCTCGTCATAGGGCCGGGCGCCGAAATCGGGAGCCGTCTCCTCGTGGGCCAGCTTTTTGGGAAGCGCCTCGTACTCCCCGGCACGGCAGACGGCCAGGTTGCGGCGCTCGGGCCGGAAGGCCGCCGCCTCGTAACAGTAGGTCGGAACGTGCAGTTCGTCGGCAATCCGCCGGGCCAGCTCCCGCGCCAGCGCGGCACACTCCTCGAGCGTGATGCCCGAGACGGGAACCAGCGGCAGCACATCCGTGGCACCCATGCGGGGATGGGCCCCCTTGTGATGCCGCATGTCGATCCGTTCGGCCGCGGCCTTCACACCGGCAAAGGCCGCCTCGACGACCGCCTCGGGTTCTCCGACGAAGGTTACGACCGTACGGTTCGTCGCCTCGCCCGGATCGACATCGAGCACCTTCACGCCTCCGGACGCCTCGATCGCCGCAACGATCTGCCGGATCACCTCCTTGTCGCGTCCCTCGCTGAAATTGGGGACGCACTCCACGATTCGTTTTTCCATCTGGTATGAGCTTTCGGTTCTTTGCTTCAAATATAGGAAATTTCCGGGACAAAAACAGCAGATTCGTAACGAAAAATCCGCTTCGGGCATGAAACAGAAAGTCCGGGCCCGCGAACGGGCCCGGACCGAACGTGCAGCCGGACGATCGCGGCGGAGGCTTCACCGGCCTGCCGCCGGATCGGGTTTGAAACATAAGGCCGTCAGCGGCCGAAGGTCAGCACGACACCCGCCGTGCACCAGAATCCCGGAAGCGGGATGCCTCCGATGTCGCAGTAGCGCGTATCGGTGATGTTCGACGCATCGACATAGAGGCGGCACCACCCCTTCTCCCACTGCAGGCGTCCGTCGAGCAGGAAGTAGGGATCGTAGCTGCGCACCTCCGTTACCGACGCATCGCCCGGGACGGGATAGGCCGTGTATTCGCCGTTGCGGTCATACACCGAGCCGGTCAGCGCAAGGGTCATGCGGCGCAGGAAGCGGATCTCGATGCCGAGGGCCGCCTTGTGGCGCATGAAATCCATGGCGCTCCGGGCGATGATGTCCGCGTTGCGGTCGGTGGTAACGTATCCGTACGAGAGCGTAATGCGTCGCAGAAATCCTTCAGCCGGCGCACAGACACCCGTTAATTCCGCCCCGAAGGTATTGAGGCGGCTGGTCTGTTCGGAGTGCCACTTGCCGCGCCACGCCTCGGGACTCCGGTCCGAATCCTCGTACCATACCCAGTCGATGATGTCGCGGCCCGCACGGTAGTAGCTCTGCACCGAGGCGCTCCATATGCCACGGGCGTAGGTCGCGCCCAAACGCACGGTGATGGCCCGCTCGGGCGTCAGATCGAGGTTGTTGATCTGTGCCGGGGAGCTGTAATAGAGATCCGTGAAGGTCGGAAGCCGCATCGACTGCGACGCACCCGCCTCCACGCGCCAGCTGTCGCCCGGACGCCAGCCTCCCGAGAGGTTCCACAGCGCCGACGACCCGTAGGGCGTGAAGCTCGCACCGCCCGAGGCCGAGACGTCGAAACGCGCCCAGCGTTTCTCGTGCCGTAGCCATACGTTGCCCGTATGGCGGGCGTCGGCATGCGTGTAGTGGCCGTGCAGCCGGTCGAGCAGCACCCCGAGGTTCGTGCTGAAGATGTGGTTGTAGGCGTAGTCGCCGCCGAGGGTCGTCGTACCCGCCGACCAGTCGAAATCGCTCCAGAGGCGGGCCCCGACATTGTCGGTCATGTGGCGGTTCAGGCGCGTGCCGCGCTTCCAGTCATAGCGGTCGAAATTCTTGCGATAGCTGACCGAGGCGCCCAGGGCGAATCGTCCGACATTCTTCAGCCACCGGAGCGAAGCAAGCTCCGTCGCCGTGTGCTCCCACTGGTCGGGATTGTAGGCGGCATAGAAACCGTTCGACCCGAAATCGCGGTCCTGGTATCCGGCCTGGAAATCGAAATAACCGGCCCGCCCGGCCGCATAGGTCGCCCGTACATAGGCATTGTAGTTCGAAAAGTCGGTATTGTGCCGGTACCCGTCGCTGCGCCGGTAGGAGG
The DNA here is from genome assembly GCA_019115605.1 of Candidatus Alistipes faecigallinarum. GTDB lineage: Bacteria > Bacteroidota > Bacteroidia > Bacteroidales > Rikenellaceae > Alistipes > Alistipes faecigallinarum. The sequence continues at coordinate 101,852 of DXDG01000009.1, read as the reverse complement.
CGGCCCCGAACACCGTCAGACGGCCTTCGGTAACGGCGCCCGAAAGATTCGCATAGGCATAGCCGTACTGGCCGCCCGAACCCTCGAAGCGCAGATAGGTCGGGCGAAGCGGTGCCGTGCGGATATTCACCGCCCCGGCGTAGGCCCCGACTCCCGGAAGACCGTCGAGCAGCTCCACCGAGGAGATGCAGTCGAGATCCACGGGCAGCGCGTGGGATTGATGCCCCGTGCGGGCATCGGTAAAGTCAATACCGTTGAGAAGGACCATCGTCTGGTCAAAAGAACCTCCCCTTACGGAGATGTCGGCCTGTGCTCCCCGGCCTCCGCGTTCGCGGATATCGACCGACGGCACGAGGCGCAGAACCGCCTCCAAAGTCGAGGCAGGCTCCGCAGCAAAGGCTTTCCGGTCGAAAAGCGGGGTGTACGACTGGGCATTGCGCGCGGGTGTCGCGGGACTTCCCGCGACGCCGACCTCCCGGATCCGCAGGTTGCGGTACACGGCGGTCGTATCGGCCTGTTGCGCCGATGCCTCCTGAGTCGTAAGCATCAGGATCGACATCCCGACGGAGAGGACTCCGATCGATACGCTGCGGTGGCAACTCGCAAAGACCGACCAGCCCCTGCGATTCCAACGCCGCCAGCGCACCGCCGCGGAGTGTGGCTTCATCTGGATGTGTTCCATGGTGTTAGGAATTTGTGTTAAACCATAAAAAATTGCGGCGGTCCGCACCGTCCGGCTGCATGCCCCGGTACGAACCGCCGCAAAGATAAGGGATTTTATCGATTAAAAAAGTGCCTCGACCTTCGATACGACCTCGTCGGCATCGGGATCGAGCGGGAAGATCAGACTGGGCTTCAGATACCAGAGCTCCTTGCCCTGCTTGAAGTGCTCCTCGCCTCCGCCGGTGATATTGAGCATGATCGTGGCGTCCTTCTCCACCTTTCCGGCAGCTACGGCATTGATGAGCGACGCCGTGGCGATACCTGCCGCCGAATAGATGTCGACCCCTTCGAGCTCCTTGAACAGCTTGCGGGCCTTGCGGGCCATGGCGTTCGTGGCCACGAAGACGTCGCCGCCCGTCGCCTTCAACGCGTCGTAGAGCCCCCCGGCAAGCGCATAGGGCGGATGACGGTTCGAAAGCACCTTGGCGTCAATGATCTCCGCATTGCGGCGCGCCTTGTCCTCGTCGTAGGGAAGCATCGCCCGTGAACCGGCCTGCCAGGCGTCGTACATCGGGACGAACGGAGCGTTCTGCGAGACCATCAGCTTCATCGTATTCTGACCGAAGCGGCCGTCGGCGATCAGACGCTGGTTGGCCTCCCAGGCCGCAATGGCGCCCGTACCGCTGCCCACGGCCTGGAAATAGTAGTCGGGGATGCGGCCGATGGTCGTTACGGCCGACAGCACCGTGCAGGCCATGCCGTCGCGGCGCGCGATGTTCTTCGCTCCGCCTTCGGCATAGAAACCCGGCCCCTTGAGCGCGAGGTCGCTCAAATAGATGGCATCGAAATAGTCGCCACCCGAAGCGCAGCAGATCAGCTTGACGCAGGGATCGAGCGGCTGCTCGAACCACAGGGCCTCGATATTGTCATAGGGCACCGACAGCAGCAGCTTGATGTGATTGTCCGAGCAGACCTTGGCGAAGGCCCGCGCCGTATTTCCGGCCGAGGCGACAACCAGCACGCGCTCCTCGTCGGCCGCAGCCCGGGCGCAGACCGAATAGGCTTCGGTCTCCTTGAACGAACAGGTGGTCATCGTGGCCCCGATGGCGGGATAGTAGCCGTTGAAGGTGATCCAGAGGTTCTCCAGTCCGAGGTGTTTGGCAAGGCCCCGGCTCCGGTAGGTAACGGGGGCCGAGGAGCCCTTGAGCATCCGGCGGACGGGAAGCCAGTCGGCATACCGGTAGAGACCCCACTCGGCGGGTTTCACCTCGATCTGGCGCTTCGCGTAGCGGGCCCGGATCAGTGACGGGGTCTTGCACTGCGGATCGGCAAGCGCCCAGCCCGAATCTTCGAATTCACGCCCCGTGGCGACACATTCGAGGGTGTAGGAGGTAGGTGTAAAATTTTCCATGTATCTTTCTTGTACAGTCTGTTTTGCAGCAGGTATCACGACATGCGGCCCTTGAAATCCTCGTAGCCGAATTCGCGGACAATCTCGATCCGTCCGTCACGATGGGCGACGGCAATCGCAGGATGGTGCACGCCGTTGAACATCGTCGTCTTGACCATCGTATAGTGGATCATATCCTCGAAGACAATGCGCTCCCCCACTTTCAGGTCGTGGTCGAAGGCCCAGTCGCCGTAGTAGTCTCCCGCCAGGCAGCTCGTGCCGCCCATGCGCCAGCGCTTCTCCCCCTCGGCAGGCTCGTGAGCCCCGAGGATTGCGGGTTTGTAGGGCATTTCGAGGCAGTCGGGCATGTGGCAGGCGAACGACACGTCGAGCATTGCGGTATGCACCCCGCCGTTCTCGACGATATCCTCGACGGTCGAGACCAAATAACCCGTACGCCAGGTGAAGGCGCTGCCCGGTTCGAGGATGAGCCGCAGATGCGGATGGCGCGCACGGAACTCCCGCAGCAGCGCAATCAGCGCGTCGCAGTCGTAGTCGGCGTGGGTCATCAGATGGCCGCCGCCCATGTTGAGCCACTGGATACGATCCAGATACTCCCCGAAATGCCGCTCCACGGCCTCCAGCGCCAGACGCAGGTGCTCGGGGCGCGACTCGCACAGCACATGGAAGTGGAGTCCCTCGATCCCCTCGGGAACCCCCCCGTGCGCCGCGAGCTCCTCGGCCGTTACGCCGAGTCGCGACCCGGGGACACACGGGTTGTAGAGATCCGTCTCGACGGGCGAATACTGCGGATTGATGCGCAGCCCGCACGAAAGGCCGTTGATCAGGGCGCGCTGCCCGAAACGATCGAACTGCGAAAGGGAGTTGAAGGTAATATGGTCGCTGTAACGCAGGATTTCGTCGATGTCGCGTTCGGTGTAGACCGGCGCATAGGTATGGGCCGGACGGCCGTATTCCTCGAAGACGAGGCGGGCTTCGGCGGCCGAGCTGGCCGTGGCTCCGTCCGAATGGCGGGCCAGGATGGGAAAGATCCGCCACATGGCGCAAGCCTTCAGGGCAACGATAATCTCGGCACCCGATTCGGTGCGCACACGATCGATGGTCGCCAGATTCCGGTCCAGCAGCTCCTCGTCGAGCAGGTAGCACGGAGAAGGCACTTTCAGAAAGTCAATCATCAGAAGAGTTCCGTATCAAAAACAAGTGCAAAAATAACAAAATCCCGGTCATGGCACGGCATCCCGGTGATGATTTTCAGTAAAATAAGTATTTATACCTACCCGCTTTCTTCCGGCTGCCCTCGATGCCGAACCGCATGCAGGGGCACACTTCACACGGCCCGCAAAACGTGCCGGAACGATCAGCGCTGCAGCCGGAATACCACGGGGCCCGGCCGCATCCCGGTACAAAGAAGCGGCGGCAACGGGAATCCGTTGCCGCCGCCAGATGTTCAGACAGCAGAACTACTCTGCGATGCAGACGCTGACGCGGTTCTCCTCGACCTTGGCGAAGGGCTGAACCTTGTCGCCCTTGTAGTCGATATGGATCCGGTCGGCCGAGATGCCGGCCTTCTGCAGGGCTGCCGATACACCCTCGGCACGCATCTTCGAAAGCTGGAGGTTGCGGCTCGAAGTACCCGTTGCCGAGTCGGCGTAACCGGTGATGCTGACCGTAGCCTTCTTGTTCTTGTTCAGATACTTGACCAGATTGTCGATCTTTGCCTGCTCCTCATCCGTAATGACGGTCTTGCCGATCTGGAAGAAGATGTTCTCCTGCAGCGGCTGCACCTTCTCGACGGGAGCCGGTGCGGGAGCCGATGCCGGCTTCTCGACAACGGGCTGCGGTTCGGGTTCGGGTTCCGGAGCCGGTGCGGGAGCAGGCGCCGGAGCGGGAGCCACGGCAGGAGCAGCAGCCACGGCAGGAGCAGCAGCCTTGCGGCACTTGCCCAGACGTACGGTTACGCCGGCCAGGGCGTTGAAATGCCAGTCCACATTCTCGGCCTTCTTCGAGTTGAACTTGTCCGAAAGGACGTTGGCATTCACCTCAAGACCCAGCTGCACACGCTTCGAAACGCGGAAATTGACACCGAGGCCGAAACGACCCACGGCAAAGGCCTTGCTGTCGGTCCAGAGGTTGTCGAGCTTGTATCCGGCATCGTTGATGGCTACGGCTTCATCGTTGTTGAAAGCGTAGTTCAGACCGACACCCGCGAAGAAGTAGGGATTTACCGTCCGCGTAGGATTGTAGCGGCCGAAGAGGTTGGCCAGATCGATCGTAGCCTCGACATTGCCCTGCAGGAAGTTGTATCCGTACGGCGAGAAGGGCGAAACCCAGGCGCCGTGGCCCTCCCAGCCGCTGAAGCCGAAGCGCAGGCCCCAAACGGGCGAGAAGTGATATCCGGCCGAAATGGCTGCGGCGGGAGATACCAGATCTCCGAAGCTCGCCTCACCGAGCGTGTAGGCCGCACCGGCCTGAACCTGCAGATACCAGTAACGACTGTCCTTGCGGTCGTTCTCATTGGCTGCATGACCCACATAGGGCGTTGCGATCATCAACAACGCACCTGCAATACATCCGATTCGTTTCATCATAATAAAAGTATTGGGTTAATCTTTTCCGTTCGCCAACAACAAAGATAATAAAAACAAGCCATTTCCCGCACATTTTGCGGATAAAAAAACATATTTTCCGAAAATTGTGTCCGATTTGGCAGCATTCCGGTCATTTCTTAGATAAAAAAGCATCAAAATGATTGTCCTTACACAAAACAAGGCATGGACGGAATCACCCGCCCATGCCTCGGAACCGGTTTCCGCCCGGTATGGGATCACACTTCGATATCGACATCGAACAGCTCGTGCCAGGGAAGCCCCTGCTCCCCGAGTTCGGCAAGGAACGGATCCGGGTCGAACTCCTCGACGTTGTAGACACCGGCGCCGCGCCACAGCCCCTTGGCCCACATCGAGGCGCCCAGCGCCGCCGGAACACCCGTCGTGAACGACACGGCCTGCGTACCGGTCTCCTTGTAGGCCTGCTCGTGGTCGCAGTTGTTGTAGATGTAGTAGGTATGCTCCTTGCCGTCCTTCACACCGCGGATGCGGCAGCCGATCGAGGTCTGCCCGTGGTAGTTGGCGCCCAGCGACTTGGGATCGGGCAACACGGCCTTCAGGAACTGGATCGGCACGATCTCCACGCCGTTGTAGAGGATCGGGTCGATGCGGGCCATGCCGATATTCTGGATGACACGCAGATGCGTGAGATACTCCTTGCCGAAGGTCATCCAGAAACGGGCCCGGCGGATCGTCGGATAGTTCTTCACGAGCGATTCGAGCTCCTCGTGGTAGATGACATACGACTCACGCTCGCCGATACCGGGATAGTGCAGCGGCCGGTGAATCTCGTGCGGCTCGGTTACGACCCACTTGCCGTCCTCGTAGTAGCGGCCTTTCTGGGTTACCTCGCGGATGTTGATCTCGGGGTTGAAGTTCGTGGCGAAGGCCATGCCATGGTTGCCGGCATTGCAGTCCACGATATCGAGGTAGTGGATCTCGTCGAAATGGTGCTTGGCGGCGTAGGCCGTGAAGATGGCCGTAACGCCCGGATCGAAGCCGCAGCCGAGAATCGCCGTAAGACCGGCAGCCTTGAAACGGTCCTGATAGGCCCACTGCCAGGAATATTCGAAATGCGCCTCGTCGCGGGGTTCGTAATTGGCCGTGTCCAGGTAGTTGCAGCCGCATTCGAGGCAGGCGTCCATGATCGTCAGGTCCTGATAGGGTAAGGCGACATTGACCACGATATCGGGCTTGAAGGCCCGGAAAAGTTCGCACAACTGGGCGACATTGTCGGCATCGACCTCGGCGGTCTTCACCCGTCCGCCGCCGATGGCGGCCGCTACGGCATCGCATTTGGACTTGGTACGACTGGCCAGCATGACATCCGTGAATACGGGGTTGGCGGCAATCTTCTGCGTTACCACCGTTCCGACGCCTCCGGCACCGATAATTAGCGCTCTACACATAGGAATCTCTATTTTTAAGAAACTGTAAAATTCGGTTTGTCGACTACAAAAATATCGTTTTATTTTGGTAAAACAAAAATTATCTCTACATTTGCACCACCAAAACGGAGCCTGTTTTCCAATCGGTACACGAGGCCGCCCGCAGCAGGACGGCCGGAATACGGAAAAGGCGCTGCAGGAAGGTCCGGGCCGCACCCGGGGATTTGCCGGATCGGGCGACCGGTGCGAAATCCGCAACCATCGGAAACGATCTCCTAGCTCAGCTGGTAGAGCACAACACTTTTAATGTTGGGGTCGTGGGTTCGAGCCCCACGGGGATCACAGACAACCCCCAGGGAGGGGTGAAGAAAAAGTGAGGGCCAGTGAGGCGAAAAGCCCGGTAAGGCAAAAACAAAAAGAGAAAATGAAGCGGTTTTGTGCCGCTTCATTTTTCTTTTTATTGATCTGTCTTGAAGTCCGCGAACCCTTATCGGATAAAGTTGCGGAGGCAGTTGGCCGGGTTGAGCGGCGTCTGGTCCACCAGTTCGAGCGACCGGACCATGTGGAGCGTCCCCTGCTTGTACTTCTGAAAATGCGCCGAAGCGATATGCCTTTCGTAAGCTGCGCGGCTTGCATAGGTCTCGAGGATGGTGATCCGGCACGGATTCTCCCGCTCGGCCACGGCATACATCGTCAGCACGCCCGGCTCGGTACGCAGCGAGATTTCGCCCACCTCGGCGGCAAACGCCATATACTCTTCGAGATACTCCGGCCGGACCTCGATCTTCGAAAGGCGTACGATGCCGTCCCCGGTCATCGGCTCCTTGGCGCACATCGACGGTTCGCTGTCGAGCCGCAGACAGCGGCCGATCACCTCGCCCGTCGAGAGATAGGAGTAGGTCGGGAACTCGAACAGTACGGGCTTCAGCCGCGCGTAGTCGATCCGGCCGCGGTCGTCAAGCACCTCCGGCGAAGCGTAGGTCGCCGCAATCGAGCAGATGAAGTTGTCGAAGCCCTCCGTCTCGTAAATATCCACGACGTCGCACTCCATCGTCAGCGGCGAGCGGTCGATTACCGGTGTGCCGTTCGCGCCCCGATGCCAGGCGAAGGCCTGCGACTTGTCCACGCGGGCGCCGCTTACGCTTCCCACATAGTCGGCTTCGGGGAGCATCTCATGGCTGACGAGGTTGACCGACAGCTTTCGGGATGCCTTGATTCCTTGGTTGGTGTAGTGGCTCTGACTCATGCTGACCAGAATCCGGTCGTGGCCAATGATCCCGACGTGCGCCACGACGAGCCAGTTTACGTGGCCGTCGACCTCGGCCCAGACGACCGTCAGCGGCATGGGGTAGAGTGCCAGCGTATTTCCAATGAGTTTCTTTTCCATGGTGATTGTATTTGAAGGATTCGACGGTTGGGTCTGCGCCATGCCGCCATCCGAGAGCGTCAGGCCCAGCAGCAGGCACACGAAAGTGATCATGCGGTTTGTCATGGATAGACGGATTTCAGATTTACACGTTGCAAAGGTAGCGGATCACCTGCTCGCGCAGATACCGAAAATCCGGAAGTTCATACCCGTTTTACCGAATCGCGAAACCTCCGCCGCCGGTGAGCGCCATCGACGGTGCCGCACTGTCGCCGCACGGGATCGGCCGGCAACATGACCGTACGGGCACAAACGGATCCGTTATCGGCCCGGCATGCGACCCGGACCGACGCTATTTGCTGGTCCGATAGGCCGAGGGGGTTACGCCGGTATGCTGTTTGAAGTAGCGGCCGAAAAACGACTGATTCGGAAAATTCAGATAATAGGCGATCTCCTGGATATTCATCGCCGAATATTTCAGCAGGTTCTTCGCCTCGAGAATCACATACTCGTCGATCCACTCCGAGGCCGTGCGGCCGGTGCTCGTGCGCAGCAGAGTCGTCAGATACTTGGGAGTCAGGTGCAGCTGTTCGGCATAGAACCCGACCGAACGCTCCTGCATGTAGTTTTTCGACAACGTTTCGATAAACGCGTTGAAATAAAGTGCGCTGCGATCCCGCGAAGAGCTCTCCCGCTCTTCGACGGGCCGTTTGCCGATCTGATCGTCGATGACCCGGCAAAGCCGGTAGGCCAGAGCCCGGAAGAGTGTCTGCATGATCTCCAGGGAGAGCGCATCGCTGCGTCGGTTGCGCCCCTCGATGAAGATCTCCCCGATGGCGCGCGTTATCTCCCCCCACTCCGCATCGTTCAACGCCAGACACGGATTCTCGCGCACCGCCATGAAGAGATGCAGCATCTGTTTCAGGTCGATATGGATCCGGTTGATGAAATCCTCCTCGCACAAAATGAAATGGGCCGCCGTATCCACCCGGGACTCCACCTGAACGATCGTTCCGGGCATGAAGACGAACATGGTCCGGGGATCGATCACGCAACGCTTCAGGTCGGAGGTTACCGTCACCGACCCCTTCGAGCACAATATGATTCCGAAAGCGTCGATACGGGTCGGAAAATGGAAGAGATCCAGTGCCGGCTCCGACTCCATCACCTCCCGATAGCCCATGACGCATCCGTTGTAACCGAGGTCCCCCTCCTGCAGCGGATAGATCTTCAGCAGGGAGGCCAACGACAGACTCAAAATATCCTTTTCCTCCATTTTCCCTTGTATTTATACGACAAATATAGGAATTTATCCTTTCATTTTAGCCAAAAAGTACGAAATCAAACCTTTTGACAAACTCCAACGACAATGCGATCTTTCCTCTGGCGCCCGAAACGGCTTCCTTTGCACCGAAAACCAAGAGAATCTGTTATGAAACGTGCAGTTTATGGAGCCGTGCTGCTCCTGGCCGCAGGATGCGCCCCGTCAAAAGATCCTGCGACAACGGAACCCCTGCGGGTCGGGACGCTCGTCGTGGAGCCCCGCGAAGATATCAATGCCGGATTTTACGTAGGTGTCATCGAGGAGGAGGATGCCGCATCGTTGAGTTTCCCCGTAGCGGGAACCCTCACCCGGATCTCCGCCGAGGAGGGCATGCGGGTTCGCCGGGGTGATCTGCTGGCCGAACTCGATCCGACGTCGGCCCGACAGGCGGCCGAAGCGGCCGAGGCCACCCTGCTTCAGGCGCGCGACGCTCTGGAGCGGCTTCGTCAGCTCCATGACGCGAACAGCCTTCCCGAGATCCAGTGGATCGAGGCACAGACCCGGCTCCGGCAGGCCGAATCCGCCTGTGCAATAGCTGAAAAGAACCTCAACGACTGCAAGCTCTACGCCCCCTTCTCCGGAGTGGTCGGCAAGAGGCGCATGTCGGTCGGTGAAACCGCCCTGCCCGGCGTTCCGGTCATGACGCTGCTGCAGATCGGAACGGTCAAGGTCCGCTTCTCGGTTCCCGAGCAGGAGATCGCCGCCATGGGCGCGGACAGTCGGACCAGCATCCGGGTGCCTGCCCTGGATGATACGCTGCTCACGGCCGGACGCCTCGAAAAAGGGGCCGTGGCCAATCCCTCGGCCCATACCTATGATGTCCGCGCCACACTGCCGAACGACCGGGGAACGCTCCTTCCCGGCATGGTTTGTCGGGTAAGCGTCGTTCCGGCCGAGGCCGTCGAGGAGCTGGCCATCCCCGCCCGCGCAATCCGGCAGGCCGGAGACGGCAGCCGTTTCGTCTGGCGGGTTCAGGGGGACTCGGTCGTTCGGGCCGATGTCCGCACGGGCCGCTTTGTCGATAACGATGTCGTGATCGAGGAGGGTCTCCGCACCGGAGACCGGATTGTCGTGGACGGCATGCAGAAAGTCGGTCAGGGCTCCAAAATCTCGCTGCAATGAAAACCTCCAACAACGTCATCGCATGGGCCATGCGGAATTTCCGCATCACCTTTCTGATCATCGGATGCCTGTTCGTATTCGGCATCTACGCGCTCGTGCATATTCCCAAACAGGAGTTCCCCGAATACACCATCCGTCAGGGGGTGGTCGTGGGCCTCTATCCCGGAGCCACGACCGAGGAGGTCGAGGAGCAGCTGGCCAAACCGCTCGAGCAGTTCCTGATGACCTACAAGGAGGTCAAGCGCCGCAAGACCACCTCCACCTCCCAGAACGGGATGTGCTATGTCATGGTCGAACTCAACGACAATGTCAACAACAAGGACGAGGTCTGGTCGAAGATCAAGCACGGGCTCGTCTCCTTCAAGGCGCAGCTGCCCGCAGGAGTCGTAGCCCTGGTGGCCAACGACGATTTCGGAGACACGTCGGCCCTGCTCATCACGCTTGAGTCCGACACGCGCTCCTACCGCGAACTCAAGGAGTACATGGACGAGTTGAGCGACCGTCTGCGCCGCATCGAGTCGGTCTCGAACCTCCGTCCCTACGGCGTGCAGCAGGAGCAGATCTCGGTCTATGTCGACCGTGAACGGCTCGCCGCCTACGGCATCGGCGAAAAGGTCATCTCCGCAGCCCTGGCGGCTCAGGGGCTCACCCCGACGGGCGGAACGATCAGCAATGACCGGACCGAAACACCGATCCATATCGCCCCGTCGCTGGCCGGCGAACGCGAGGTGGCCGATCAGATCATCTGGTCGGATCCCGACGGGCATGTGCTGCGGGTAAGGGATGTGGCCCGCGTCGTGCGCGAGTACGATGATCCGGACAGCTACATCCGCAACAACGGACACCGCTGCGTGCTGCTCTCGATGGAGATGCAGGCCGGGAACAATATCGTCGAATACGGCGAGGAGGTCGACGAGGTGCTGCACCGCTTCATCGAGGAGGTCCTCCCCGGGGATGTCAGCGTGCAGCGGATCGCCGACCAGGCCAAGGTCGTGGGCGACTCCATACATTCGTTCCTGCGGGACCTGTTCGTCTCGATGGCCATCATCATCGCCGTGATGATGATCCTCTTCCCCCTTCGTTCGGCGCTCGTGGCGGCCATCACCATTCCGCTTTCGACCTTCATATCGGTCGGAGTGATGTATCTCTGCGGCATCCCGCTCAATACGGTTACGCTCGCCGCACTGATCGTCGTGCTCGGCATGATCGTCGACAACTCGATCGTCGTCATCGACGGCTATCTCGACTACCTCGGACGCGGCCATTCCCGCTGGTACGCCGCCGTCGAGAGCGCCCGTGAGTTCTTCCCGTCGCTGCTGCTGGCCACCGTCTGCATCTGCATGATCTTCTACCCGCTGCTCTTCACCATGTCGGGCATATTCCGCGACTTCCTGAACTTCTTCCCCTGGACGGTTACGATCAACCTGATGGTATCGCTTCTGCTCGCCGTGCTGGTGATTCCCTTCCTCGAGGTACTCATCATTCCCGTCGTGCAGCCCCGCAGGGAGGGACGGGTATCGCTGACCGACCGCGTGCAGAACCTCTACCGGCGCGTGCTGGCCTGGACCTTCCGCCACGGATGGCTCACCATCTCGATGGGCATTGCATCGGTAGTCCTCGCCCTGCTGATCGTCCCGATGCTCAAGTTCCGCATGGTTCCCTTTGCCGACCGCGACCAGTTTGCCGTCGAGATCTACCTGCGTCCCGATGTGCCGCTCGAACGGACGGCCGATGTCGCCGACTCGCTCTACCGGGTGCTGCAGGCCGACAGACGCGTAAAGTCCGTAACCTCGTTCGTCGGGTGTGCATCGCCCCGCTTCCAGATGAGCTACGCCCCGCAGATCGCCGGCAAGAACTACGCCCAGTTCATCGTCAACACCACCTCGGTCGAGGATACCGAAGCCATTCTGGACGAGTATGCCGACACGTGGGCCGACCGTTTCCCCGAAGCCTATGTCAAGTTCAAGCAGCTCGACTACCAGAACGTCCCCTCGCTGGAGTTCCGCTTCTACGGCGACGATCTCGACTCGCTGCATGTGGCCGCCGACCGGCTAATGGCCCGCATGCGGGAGATTCCGGGCCTGCAGTGGATCCACTCCGACTACGAAGACCCGCGCGTCATCGCCGAGGTGTCGCTCGATCCCGTGACGGCATCGCAGCTGGGCGTTACGCGCACGCTGACGGCCGCCAACCTCACGCTGGCTGCCGGGGACCTCTCCGTGGGAAGCGTCTGGGAAGGCGACTACCGGATGCCCGTCGTGCTGAAGAATGACGAAACGGCGGGCAGCCGCTCGCTCTCCGACGTGGGCGACACCTACGTATCGTCGCTCGTACCGGGCGTCAGCGTTCCCTTGCGGCAGATCGCCTCGGTCGAACCCCGCTGGAGCGAGACGAAGATCGTGCACCGCAACGGCATGCGCTGCATCACCGTCACGGCCGACCTGCAGCGCGGCGTGAATGCCGCACAGATGACCTCGCGGATCCGCCAGGTGATCGACAGCGGACTGGATATCCCCGCCGGGGTAACCCCGGAGGTGGGCGGCGCCCGCGAATTCGACGAGGAGAACCTTCCGCCGATCATCTACGGTCTGTGTATCTCGCTGGTCATCATCTTCTTCTTCATTCTGATCAATTTCCGCAAGTTCGGCATCTCGCTCGTCATCATGGCCGCCATGTCGCTCTGCCTGTTCGGTGCGATGGTCGGATTGTGGATCGCGGACTTCACGATCGGCCTGACCTCCGTGCTGGGATTCATTACGCTGCTGGGCATGATCGTACGCAATGTCATCCTGATGTACCAGCATGCCGAAGACAAGCGCAAAACCTGCCACTGGTCGGCCCGCCTGGCCGCCTACGACGCCGGCAAGCGACGCATGGTGCCGATCTTCCTCACGACGGCCACAACGGCCGTGGGTGTCGTGCCCATGATGTTGGGAGGCAGCACCTTCTGGGCTCCGGTCGGTGTTACGATCTTCGCCGGAGGCATCGGCTCGCTGATCCTCGTGGTAACGATTCTCCCGGTTCTCTACTCCAAAATCTACAAGTAATGAAAACTTCCTTCATATCGCTGATTCTGTTTGCGGGGCTGCTCCCCGCGCTGCCGGCCGGAGCCCAGGGCCTGACCCTCGAAGCGTGCCGTGCGGCCGCCGTTGAACACAACCGGACCCTGCGCGACAGCCGCTACGAGCTGGAGGCTGCCCGCCAGACCCGCCAGGAAGCCTTTACAAACTACTTTCCGCAGATCAACGCATCGGGCGGAGCGTTCCAGGCCCAGCACGGGCTGGTTCAGGCCGACTTCGGCGTGGCGATTCCCCAGCTGGGATCGATGAATCTGCCCATATCGATGGCCAAGCGCGGCCTGTTCGGCAGCGTAACGGCCGTGCAGCCGCTCTTCGCCGGACTGAAGATCGTCACGGGAAACCGTCTGGCCCGGCTGGGCGAAGAGGTCAGCCGGCTGCAGCTGCAAAAGAGCGAAGGCGAAATCCGCGAACAGACCGACACCTACTATTGGCAGATCGTTTCGCTCAAGGAGAACCTCTCGACCCTTGATGCCGTCGAGCGGCAGCTCAACGAGATCCACCGGCAGGTCGAACTGTCGGTCAAGGCCGGACTGGTTACGGCCAACGACCTGCTGCGTGTCGAGTTGCGTCAGCAGGAGGTCGCCTCCAACCGGCTGAAGGTCGAAAACGGGCTGAAGGTATCGAAACTTCTCCTGGCCCAACATATCGGAGCCGATTGGAAGGGATTCGACATCGCGCAGCTCTCCTTCGACGATCCCGAAACGCCGGACCGCTATTACATCCCGGTGGAGGAGGCGCTCGACCATCGGGCCGAGTATCAGCTGGCGGAGAAAAACGTCGAGGCCCAGCTATACCAGAAGCGCATGGAACGCGGGAAGCTGCTGCCGACGGTAGGTGTCGGAGCCGGATATCTCTACTACAACGTAACGGACAAGGATGTCGATGACGGCATGGTCTTCGCCCAGGTCTCCGTGCCGATCTCCGCCTGGTGGGGAGGGGCGCATGCCCTGAAAAAGGCCCGCATCCGTGAAGAGCAGGCCGAGAACGACCGGCTGCAGGCCCGTGAGATGCTGGCCGTCGAGATCGAGAAGTCGTGGTGCGACGTGCAGGAGGCCTACGCCCAGATTCAGCTGGCCCGCCGTTCGGTAACGTCCGCCACGGAGAACCTGCGCGAGAACCGCAACTTCTACCAGGCCGGAACCGCACCGCTCACCGACCTGCTCGATGCCGAGACCCTCTATACGCAGAGCCGCAACAACCTCACCTCGGCATATGCCGCCTACCGCACCTCGCTGGCCCGCTACCTGCGGGTCAGCGGACGGTAACCGCCCCGAAACGGAGGGCCGCCGAAGAGCGGTTCGGCATCCCGCGGCAAATAATCTTGCGATCGGAAGCACTTCCGATCGTTTTTTTCATTACATTTGCCCTCGGAATACAAGAGGGGTGCCTTGCCCGCCGCGGTGCAAAGGCTGAGATCATACCCTATGAACTTGATGCGGTCCGTACCGCCGAAAGGACTTGTTCATAGACCGTAATGCCGGCCGCAGCGCGGATCGCACCTCTCGCAATTACGGAAAAGCCATGAAACTGTCAGTCAATCGTCAGGCCGTCGAGGCCGATGCCGGGGAGACGCTCGCCGGGCTGTTGCAGCGCATGTCGGTACCGGCCGAAGGGGTCGCCGTCGCCGTGAACAACCGCGTCGTACCCCGCAGCGAGTGGGCCGCCACCCCGCTTCACGAAGAGGACCGCATCACGATCATACGCGCCGTCTGCGGCGGATGACCATGCGCCTAGTCGTCATTACCCGGCCCGACTTCGGGGCCGGCGAGGCGGAGACGATCCGCGAGCTGCTCGACGGAGGCATAGACCGTGTGCACCTGCGCAAGCCCTACGCTCCGGAGGCGGCGATGCGGCGGCTGCTCGACCGCCTCGATCCGGCCGTCATGCCGCGCATCACGCTGCAGGACTGCCTCGGCCTCGCCGCAGAGTACGGCGCGGGCGGCGTACACCTCAATGCGCGCCATCCTGCGACACCGCAAGGATTCCGGGGTCTTGTGAGCCGTTCGTGCCACAGCCTGGCGGAACTGAAGGAGCACGCGGCGTGCGACTACCTCTTTTTGAGCCCTATTTTCGACAGCATCTCCAAGGCCGGCTATACGGCCCGCTTCACGGGCGAAATGCTGCAGGAGGCCGCAGCGCACGGCATCGTGAACGACCGCGTGCTGGCGCTCGGCGGCGTAAGGCCCGATTACCTGCCCCGCATCCGGGCATACGGATTCGGCGGGGCCGCCCTGATGGGCTGCATCTGGCAGGCTGCCGACGCCGGAACGCTGTCCGCGACGCTCGGGGCCATCCGCAAATACCGTAACAAAGAGTAAACGCAATATGCTTCAGTTCATCACACACCGAAACGACCTGTTCGACGAAATATCGGGCACGCGTGCCGTACTTGAAGGAGGCTGCCGCTGGGTGCAGCTCCGCATGAAGGAGGCTTCGGAGGAGGAGTTTCTCCGCACGGGTGCCGAGGTGGGACGGCTGTGCCGCGCCTGCGGCGCCACCTTCCTGCTCGATGACCGCGTGGAACTGGTCCACCGGCTCGGTGCTGACGGCGTGCACCTCGGCAAGAACGACATGCCGCCGCGCGAGGCCCGCGCGCTGCTGGGCCCCCAAAAGATCATCGGCGCCACGGCCAACACGTTCGGGGATATCGAGCGTGCCGCGGCCCAGGGCGCCGACTACATCGGGCTGGGCCCCTTCCGCTTTACGCGCACGAAGGAGAAGTTGAGCCCCATTCTCGGGATCGAAGGCTACCGGGAGATCCTCGCCCGCTGCGCCGAGCGGGGCATCCGTCTTCCCGTGGTGGCCATCGGAGGCATTACGGCCGCGGATGTCGATGCGCTGATGGCCACCGGCATTGCGGGCATCGCCCTCTCGGGGGCGCTGCTCAACGCAGAGAATCCCGCCGAAGAGACGAAAAAAATCACGAATATCCTCAAAAAATACAAACCATGAACGATTTGATCATCGGCGGACGGACCTTCCGTTCGCGCCTTTTCGTCGGAACGGGCAAGTTCAGTTCGAGCGACGTCATGGCCCGTGCCATTGCAGCCTCGGGAACCGAGATGGTTACCCTGGCGATGAAACGCATCGACATGAGCAATCCCGAGGACGACATGCTCGCACATGTCCGCCGCCCGGAGATCCAGCTGCTGCCCAACACCTCGGGCGTCCGCGACGCCGAGGAGGCCATCCTGGCGGCTCAGCTCGCCCGCGAGGCCTTCGGCACGAACTTCATCAAGCTGGAGATCCACCCCGACCCCAAATACCTGCTGCCCGACCCGGTCGAGACGCTGCGCGCCACGGAGCAGCTGGCGAAGATGGGCTTCGTCGTGCTGCCCTACATCCAGGCCGACCCCGTGCTGTGCAAACGCCTCGAGGAGGCCGGCGCCGCCACGGTCATGCCCCTTGCGGCTCCGATCGGCACGAACAAGGGCCTCGTAACGCGCGAGATGCTCGAAATCATCATCGAGCAGAGCAACGTCCCCGTCGTCGTCGATGCCGGACTGGGCGCTCCGTCGCATACTGCAGCCGCCATGGAGCTGGGCGCCGACGCCGTGCTGGTCAATACGGCCATTGCCGTAGCGGGCGACCCCGAGCGCATGGCCCGGGCCTTTGCCCGTGCCGTCAAGGCGGGCCGCGAAGCCTATGAATCGGGACTCGGAGCCCAGGCGCGCTGCGCCGAGGCGAGCAGCCCGCTGACCTCGTTCCTCGACTAAACAGGAGAAGCTATGTTTTCCGAGGAACTGGCCAGATACGACTGGGAGGAGACCACGCAAAGGATCCTCTCGAAGACGGGCGCCGACGTCGAGCGGGCGCTCGGACGTGAGCACCCCACGCTCGACGACTTCATGGCGCTCGTCTCCCCTGCCGCCGCCCCCTACCTGGAGCCTATGGCGCAGTTGAGCCGTCGCTACACGCAGGAGCGCTTCGGCAAGACCGTCTCGATGTACATCCCGATGTACATCACCAACTCGTGCACCAATTCGTGCGTCTACTGCGGGTTCAACCGCCACAACGCCATCCCGCGCGTCATTCTCACGCCCGAGCAGATCGAGCAGGAGTGCCGCGCGATCCGCGAGCTGGGCCCCTTCGAGAACCTGCTGCTCGTGACGGGCGAGAATCCGCGGGCCGCGGGCGTCGATTACATCGAGCAGGCGCTGCACATCTGCCGTCCGTATTTCAACAACCTGACGATCGAGGTGATGCCCCTCTCGGCCGAGGATTACGAACGCCTCACGCATGCGGGCATGAACGGCGTGGTCTGCTTCCAGGAGACCTACAACCGCAAGAACTACAACATCTACCACCCGGCGGGCATGAAGTCGAAATTCGAGTGGCGCGTGAACGGTTTCGACCGCATGGGGCAGGCCGGGGTCCACAAGATCGGCATGGGCGTGCTGATCGGCCTCGAAGAGTGGCGCACCGACGTTACGATGATGGCCCTCCACCTGCAATACCTGCGCAAGCACTACTGGAAGACGCGTTACAGCGTCAATTTCCCGCGCATGCGCCCTTCGGAGGGGCACTTCCAGCCCAACGTAGTGATGAGCGACCGCGAACTGGCCCAGCTGACCTTCGCCTTCCGCATCTTCGACCACGACGTCGACATCTCCTTCTCGACACGCGAGAGCGCCCGCTTCCGCAACCACATCGCCACGCTGGGCGCGACGTCGGTGAGCGCCGGTTCGAAGACCGACCCGGGCGGCTACCGCACCTATCCGCAGTCGCTCGAACAGTTCGCCGTGAGCGACGAGCGCACCCCCGCCGAGGTCGAGGCCGACATCCGCCGCGAAGGCTACGAGGTGGTCTGGAAGGACTGGGACAAAATCTTCGACCGATGAATCCCGAAGCACGCTACGCCCGGCAGATGCTCCTTCCGGAGATCGGCCCCGAGGGACAGCAGCGGCTGCTGTGCAGCGCCGTGCTCCTCGTCGGGCTCGGAGGGCTCGGCTCGGCCGTGGCGCCCGCGCTGGCCGCTGCGGGCGTCGGGCGCATCGGGCTGGCCGATCCCGACACGGTCGGCGAGAGCAACCTCCAGCGGCAGACGCTCTACACCGAGCGGCAGATCGGACAGCCGAAGTGCGAGGCGGCCCGCGAGCGGCTCGCCGCCCTCTCGTCGCATACGCTTTACGACCTCCACGCTGAAGGGATCACCCCGGAAAACGCCCGACGGATCATCGCCGGCTATGACCTGGTGATCGACTGCTGCGACAACTTTCCGACACGCTACCTGCTCGACGACGTCTGCGTGGCGTGCGGCAAGCCGTGGGTCCACGGGGCGATCGGCGCCTTCGGCGGGATGGTTACGGTCTTCAACCACCGCCGCGCAAAGCGCTACGCGGAGCTCTACCCCGACCGCGAGGCGCTCTGCGCCCGGGAGCAGGCGGTGCAGGGCGTCGTGGGGACGGTTCCGGCGGTTGTCGGGGTCCTCGAAGCCTCGGAGGCGCTCAAGATACTCGCCCGATTCGGCGAGGTGCTCGACGGGCGGCTCTTCACGATCGACCTGAAGACCATGCAGACGGAACTCACGGATTTCTGAACAATACCAAAACAACCACAATCTTACGCATTATGGGAAAAGGATTCGACGAATACGCATCGGCCTACGATGCCTGGTTCCTGGAGAACCGTAACGTCCTCTACTCGGAGGTCAATCTGGTCGCTTCGACCCTGAAGGATGCCGGACGGATACTCTCCGTGGGGTGCGGCAGCGGCCTCTTCGAAATGATTCTTCGCAAGGAACGCGGCATCGACATCACCGACGGCATCGAGCCCTCGACGGGCATGGCCGAAATCGCCCGCAAGCGGGGCATGCACGTTACGATCGCCACGGCCGAGGAGGCCGACTTCGGGCATGAACGCTACGACACGCTGCTCTTCAACGGCACGCCGAGTTATATCGGCGACCTGGCGGGCGTGGTCCGCAAGGCCTACGACGCGCTGCCGGCCGGCGGGCGCATCATCCTGATCGACGTACCGAAGGAGAGTTCCTACGGTATCCTCTACAACCTGGCCAAAGCGCTCGGAACGTGGGACCACCCGCTGCTCGAAGGGTGCTATCCGCCCAACCCCTACCCGATCGAGTTCGTCGATGTAGCCGCCTGGCGCACGACGGCCGAGAAGGTCGCGCTGCTCGAAGCGGCAGGCTTCCGCGATCTGGAGTTCGCCCAGACGCTCACGGGCCATCCGCTCTACTCCGACCGTGTGGAGGAGCAGCCCTGCGAAGGATATGACAAGGGCGACTACGTTGCCGTTACGGCCTGGAAACCCCTGCAGCGATGAGACGCTGGAGCGATCGGGCGTGGGAAGCCGCCGAGCCGGTTTACCGCCGCATCACCGAACATCCGTTCGTCGAGGCGCTCGCCGCGGGAAGCCTCTCCGAGGAGCGGTTCCGCCACTACCTGCGGCAGGACGCCCTCTATCTGGACGGCTATGCCCGCCGGCTGGCACACATTGCCGCGCGCCTCACGCGCAAGGAGCATACCGAAGCCTTCCTGCACTTCGCCCTGGAGGGCATCGAGGTCGAACGGGCGCTGCACGCCTCCTTTCTCGGCGGCGAGCACCCCTCGCCCGACGAGATCAGCCCCGCGTGCCTGCTCTACACCTCCGTGCTCGAAAGCCAGGCCACGGCACCTGTCGAGGTTGAGGCGGCGGCCGTACTCCCCTGCTTCGTGGTCTACCAGCGGGTCGGCGAGGAGATCCTTGCCTGTCAGCAGGACGACAGGAATCCCTACCGCCGCTGGATCGAGACCTACGGCGATGCCTCCTTCGCCGAAGCCACGGCCCGCGCCGTCGGAATCTGCGACGAGCTGGCCGAAGCCGCCTCGGAGGAGATCCGCCAACGGATGACCGACCTGTTCGTACGCTGCACCCGGATGGAGTGGATGTTCTGGGAAAGCGCCTGGAATCTGGAAAAATGGAAAATATGAACCGTGAAATGAAAAGCTACAAACGCGCCCTGACCATCGCCGGAAGCGACCCGAGCGGCGGCGCGGGCATTCAGGCCGACCTGAAGACCTTCTCGGCCTGCGGCTGTTTCGGCACGTCGGCCATCGTGGCCGTCGTGGACGAGAACACCGTAGGCGTTACGGGCGTGCACCCCGTTCCGGTGGAGTTTGTCGTCGGACAGATCCGCTCGGTGCTTGACGACATCGGCGCTGATGCCGTCAAGATCGGCATGCTCCACTCCTCGGAGCTGATCCGCGCCGTACGGCAGACGCTCACCGAATACGACATCCGCAACGTGGTGCTCGATCCGGTCATGGTCGCCACGTCGGGCGACCCGCTCCTGCAAGAGGAGGCCGTCGCCACGCTGCGCGACGAACTGATTCCCCACGTGCGGATCATCACGCCGAACATCCCCGAGGCGGAGCTGCTGCTCGGCCGCCGCATCGGCCGGCAGGAGGAGCTTCCCGAGGCGGCCCGCGCCCTTTCGTGCGGCGGCCGCGTCTCAGTCTTCCTGAAGGCGGGGCACCTCCACGACCGGGAGCTCGTCGATATCTTCTACAACGCCGAGGAGGACCGCATCCTGCCGCTCCGCTCCGAGCGGCTCGACACGCCGAACACGCACGGCACGGGCTGCACGCTCTCCTCGGCACTCGCGGCCTTCCTGGCCCGCGGCGAGGGGCTCGACCAGGCGGCAACGCATGCCAAGGAGTATATCGCCGGAGCGATCGCCGCAGGCGCGGCCTACCGCATCGGCCACGGACACGGTCCCGTGCACCACTTCTACCGCTTCTGGGAGTAACCTCCCACCGAAAAAAGCCGGGGATCAGACAATCCCCGGCTTTTTCGTTCTCTCTCCGACACGGGCCCTAACGCCAGCGCTTGGTGCGGAAAATGAAATAGGCCGCAACCCCCACGGCCAGCATCACGCACCAGGCCATCGCATAGCCATATCGCCACTCCAGCTCGGGCATGTAGCGGAAGTTCATGCCCCAAACCCCGGCCAGAAAGGTCAGCGGGATGAAGATTGTCGAGACGATCGTCAGCCGCTTCATGATGTCGTTCATCCGCAGGTCGTTGTTTGCCGCCGACAGGTCCATGAGCGACGAAAAGGTTTCGCGGCAGCTGTCGATGAGCTGCGAGACGTGCAGCAGATGGTCGTTCACGTCGTTGAAGAAGGGCAGGTTCTCCTCGCGGATCAGTCCCACGTCCGAACGCAGCATCCGCATGTACTGCTCCTTGAGCGGCAGAACGATGCGTTTGAGCTCCATGTAACGGCGGCGGCTGTTCTGCAGCCGGGCGCCGACGTCGCGGCTGTCCGTCGCGGCGATCAGTTCGGACTCGAGGTCGTCGAGGTCGTTGCCGATCGACATGGCCACCGAAATGTAATTGGCCGTCAGTTCGTTGATCATCACCGAAAAGAGATAGTCCGACGTGCGCTGGCGGATCTTGAGCACGTTGTTGCGCAGGGCTTCGACCACCCCGTCGTAAAAGGCCGATTCCCCCTCGCTGAAGCTCAACACGAAGTTGCTCCCCTGGACGAGCCGCACGCGGCTGGTGCGGTCGTGGCAGACGATGCTCGATATCAGGAAATTGTAGTCGTCAAAGACCTCGACCTTGCTCGGATGGTCCACATTGAGGATATCCTGCACGGCCAGGAAATCGACCCCGAAGCGCGTGCAGACCTCCTGGATGCAGGCGGCATCCTCCAGTCCGTGGACGCGCACCCAAAGCTTCTCCGCGGGATCCTTGCCGGATTCGAACCGGGTGAAATCGTCGCAAAGCGACTCCTCGAACCGATCCGCCGTATAACGCAGCAGATGAACATGGGTTTTGGTTCGGCTCTCGCCGTTGTAGGCGAGTTTTTCGGTGAGCAGATTGTTTTTCATCGTTCGCAGATTAGAAGGGATAGCCGATGGCCAGATGGAAGCCCAGACCGTCCCGGAATTTCGAAATGTTGTAATAGCCCCGTTTTTCGGGATTCGGATAGGGCGTATGGATCCCGATGCCCAGATCGGCGCGGATAACCAGGTAGCTGATGTCGTAACGCAGGCCGAAGCCCGTCCCCAGGGCGATCTCGTTGAAAAAGCCCTTCCACTTCAGTTCCGCACCGGGGCGGTCGGGATCGGCCTTGAGCAGCCAGACGTTTCCCGCATCGAGGAACACCGCGCCGCCCAGACGCCCCATGATCGCAAAGCGGTACTCGACGTTGGCCTCCAGCTTGAAGTCGCCCGTCTGATCCAGATAGCCGTTCGGATTGCCGGCCGCCGGCCGATAGCTGCCCGGACCGATCGACCGCACGGTGAAGGCCCGGATGCTGTTCGCTCCGCCGATGTAGAACTGCTCGCTGTAGGGCATCACCTCCGAATTGCCGTAGGCATACCCCACGCCGACAAGAAGACGGGTGGCCAGACAGTTCTCCCGCCGGCCGACGCGCTGGTAGAACTTCAGCTCGCTGACCTCCTTGACGAACTGCGAAAAGCGGTTGCCGAGAAGATACTGCGGCTGCCGCTCGCCGAAGAGCGACAACAGACCCGAGAGGATGTTGCCGGCCGACGTCAGGCTGTTCTGCCAGACCAGGCGGCGGGCGTCGTGGGGGCCGTATCCCTTTTCGAACGTGTAGGTATAGCCGATCGAGGGGACAAACTGATTGCGGAAGCTCAAGGCAATGGAGGGATTCTCCGCCATCGTGCGGTCAAAGGCGTCGGTCGTATGGAGCAGCTTGTTGTAGGTGAGTTTCAGGAGGGTCAGGGCATGGCGGCTGTGCGGCGAGGTGCGGAAGGCGTAGCCGGCCGAGGCACTGAAGGCTGCCAGGCGGAAGAAATCGGGCCGGTTCATCAGATCGAACTCCAGCTGATAGGAGGTAGTCCCGTCATAACGGCGCCGCCCGGCCAGAAAACGCGGCAGCTGCAGCCGCGGGATATCGAGCGAAGCGTTCAGCCCCAGCTCATAGGAGTTGAGCTGCGACGACCGGCCCCCGGAGTTCTTGTTTCCCGTCTGCCACTCATAGGCTCCGTTGAGCTTGAGCGAAAGCACCTCACCGCCCCGGAAGAGGTTGTTGTGGCTCGCCTTGAGCGTGATACCGGGCCCGAAAAAGCTGTTCGACTTGGAGGTAACGTCCGTCTCGACCGACACTTCGAGCGGATCCTCGAAACGGGCGTCGATGCCGACGTTGAGCCGTCCGTCGCCTCGCAGCGTATCGGGGGCCGCATTCAGGCTTACCGAGCGGAAGATGCCCAGCCGGTTGAGCGCGGTCAGCGTCCGGTTCTGCGCCTCGACCGTAAAGAGCTCTCCTTCGTGCAGATCGATTGTCCGCTCCAGCAGCCGCGGCCGGATCTTCAGCGGAAGCGACGCATAGAGCCGGGCCTCGCCCATCCGGAGGGTATCCTCCCGCCCCTGCCCCGAATCGGTCAGATGCACGGCAATGCGCCCGATACGGTACTGGCGAAGGGCCTGGGGCGGAGTTCCGGGCCGAAGCCCGAGCCGCAGGGCCACCTTCCGGGGTGCGAGGGTCGTATCGGCCAGATACTCCAGATAATCGGGCCGGAAGTAGTAATAGCCCCTGTTCCGCAACACGTCGGTAATCCGCCGCTGTTCGAGGGTCAGCGTATCGAGATTGTACTGCGCCCCTTCGCGCAGGAGCGAGGTGGCGTGCAGGCTGTCGAAAAGCGGGGCCAGCGCCCCGTCGATCGTCGGATACGATATGCCGGCGTAGTGCCACGGCGGCGCCAC
The DNA here is from genome assembly GCA_019115605.1 of Candidatus Alistipes faecigallinarum. Taxonomy (GTDB): domain Bacteria; phylum Bacteroidota; class Bacteroidia; order Bacteroidales; family Rikenellaceae; genus Alistipes; species Alistipes faecigallinarum. Next base: position 78,215 of record DXDG01000009.1, on the reverse strand, counting down.
GCGCAACGTATAGTCCACACGCGCCTTGCGGCCCCGTTTCCGGTACAGCAGCGAATCCGTCGCCCGGGAGCCGAAGTAGCCGTAATTCTCAAGCGCCTGCACGGCAACCTGCGACCGCAGTGAGGGCTGCACCTTCGAGATCAGCACGGGCTCCTTGGCCAGCCGGCGGTAGAGCCAGTATTTGAATCCGCGCTCCTTCGGGGTGTACAGATAGTTGTAGGCCCAAAGACCGATCGGCAGCGGCGTCCGGAGCCGGGGTGCATAGAGCGGATTGTTCGGCGCCACCGAAAGCGGAGAGCGGGCCGCCGCCTCGGCCTCCGATTGAAGCACAACCCCCGAGTCGGGCTCGATACGGATCCGGTGCACGCCCGTATAGAGCACCTCACCCGGCGCAAGACGCCGCGTTGTCGAGCACCCCGCAAGCAGCAATGCCGCGAGCAGCATCGCCGAAAGGCTACGGCCGCGCATGATTCCCGTCCGATTCATCGTGTGTTTCGTTTTTCTTCGTTCTCGACCGCGCGGAGCGGAACAGATCGCCCAGCCGCGCCATCCGCTTGCGGATGACGAACCCTACGCCGGTCCGGGTGATCTCCCCTTCGAGAATCTCGTAACCCGTATGGCGGAAGATGCGGACATACATGTTGCCGCTCGCGGTCAGCAGGTATTCGAGCGACAGGTCGTCGATAAGATTCTCGCGGAGGTTCTCCGAGGGGTCGCTGTCCGTGCTGAACTTGCCCCCGATAACCGCCCGGAAACGGTTGCCGAAGAGATTCTTCGACAACCGGTAGGAGTAGTCCGTATGCTCGCCGCTCGGGTCATCCGCACCGTACGAATCGATGCCGAAGCTCAAATCCACCCCCTTCAGACTGTTCTGCGCCCACTGGTTCAGCTCCTTCTGGATAAAGGCATTGAGCGGATTGCCGGTCTGGGCCTTCGCCGTCGTTCCGGGGCCGTTGTAGGTATTGTATATGAGCAGATTCATCGCCTGCATGGCCCGCTGTTCGGGGGTCAGCGAGCGCAACGTGTTCTGCATCGACAGGTCGTCGGGTGCCGCAAGGTCGAACGTAACCGAAAGGTTGTTGAGCGTATTGCTGATCCGGATCGAAATGTCGAAATTCACCGATCGCGACTGCTCGCCGTCGGTCGAGACGTTGGCACGCACCCGCTCCACGGCCGTAATGTTGAGCGACGGATCGGCCGCATTGCCCACCCACTCGACATACCCGTCCGGACGGATTGCGAAGATCTTCGGCGCAATGATCGGCGGGCTGTAACGCACCGTGCCGCCCGAAAGCACATAGCGGCCCGAGAGGTTCATGTCGCCCAGAGGATTCATCGTGAAGGTCAGCGAACCGCCGCCCCGCAGATCGATGCGGCTGCTGCCGTCGGCCGAAAGATCCACGCCGGCACGAACATCGTTGCCGATATCGATATCGAGAGCGACATCCATGCCGCCGGGGCGTTCGATGCCGACAGGCTTCTCAAGCAGCGGTTCCTCGTCCAGCTCCCGGAACGAGACGAAGTTCACGATCTGCTGCGGACGCTCCTTCACGTCGAGCGGAGCATCCTGCATGACGTAGCTCACATCCGTGCCGCTCGGCAGGGCCACCCGCCCGCGGATGCGCAGGGCATCGAGCGGACCGCGGGCCGTGAGATCCGCATCGAGCGATGCCACGCCGTAGACCGCCGTTCGCTCCCTGCGGGCCACATCGACCAGACGGAAGTTTGCGGTCCGCACCGCCAGGTCGGCCGTCGCGCCGCCCGCCGCCAGAAGATCCACATCGCCGCGAATGGTCAGCGGCTCCCCGTTGGGCGCATAGAGGGCATAGTCGTCGAAACGCAGCCGTCCGTCACGCAGCCGGATCGTATCCTGCGCCAGGCGGAACGTCGTGCCGATCATGGGCACGCGCAGCCGGGCCGTATCGAAACACATCGCGCCGTCAAGCCGCGGATGCGCCGTGTCGCCGCCAATATGCACCCGGGCCCGCAGGTCGCCCGACAAGCGGAGCAGCTCCTTAGGGAGAAGCGGATCAAGACGCTGCAGCGGAAGATCGGGAACGGTCAGCAGCATGTCGACCGGCTCCGCGCGCTCCGCGCGGTAGTCGCCGCGGGCCGTAAGAAGTTCCCGGCCGTCGAGCGTCAGTCGAGCGTCGATCCGATGGTCCCGGCCCTGTTCGTAGCGGATGCCGAGCGCCACGTCGCCAAAACGCCCCTTGCGGTACGTAAGCTCATCGAGCGAAAGGCTGCCCCGCACGGCAAGGCTGTCCGTTGACAATCCCACGAAGAGATCGGCCCCGACGGTTCCTTCCACCGGCGGAGCGGACGGAAGCAGGCCGAGCGCCGAACCGATGTCGATCCCGGCGACGTCGAACTGCAGGCCGCCGACCTCCGCGCCCGTCGCCGGGCGGCTCTTCAGGGCGAAACGGCGCGTGCCGCAGCGCAGATCGAGGTCGGCCGAAAGCCTCCGGTCGGAATCGTACTCCACATAGTTGTCCGCATTGACGCTCCAGGTATCGAAGCCGAAGACGGGGTCCAGCGGATTCATACGCACCCGGAAGAGGCGCTCCCGCCACTCGAAATCGAGGCCGAAGCGAAGAGCCGTTCTGCCGGCCCGGTTGCGCTGCTGCAGATGCAACGACGCACGCTGCCGACAGATCCTACCCGACAGATCCGCCTCGGCCAGCTGATCCAGATGTCCGGGTGCGTTGGTGATGCGCAGCCCGTATTCCAACCCTTCACCCTGCTGTTGCAGGCCCAGCATCACGCTGTCCAGCACGAAACCCGCAGTCGTCAGCTCCCCGATCTGCAGACGCAGCGCCGCAGGCGTTTCGGGGCCGCTGTCGCCCGCGGCATGGAGGGTTCTGAAAGCCAGTTTTTTCGTCTTCAGAAAGTTGTTCAGGATATTGTTCCGTCCGGCATCGAGTCGCAGCACGAAGGGCGGCAGCGCCGCCTGCAGGGTCGCCATGTCGAAGGCCCCGTCGTGCATCTGACGGGCAAACAACCCGGCACCTCGCGCCAGGCGGGCGGTCAGCGAATCGGGCGGCACGGAGGATGCAAAGGCCAGCGACAGGTCGCCCGAAGTCGCTCCGGCCCGCACCGAGACGCCGTCCGAACGGAAATTCAGGCTCGTGGGTCGGATCGTGTCCGTACGATAGCCGTTGCGGATGACCAGATTGTCCAGATCCAAACGGGCCTCGCGCACCCCGGCTGCAGTTGCCGCCGCCTGCAGGTCGAGCAGGACGGAGCCGCCGATCGGTTCCGCAACCAGGCCCATACGCTGCAGATCGAACGCCTCGACCGGTCCCTGCAAACGCACCTTCATCCGCTCTCCGGAGAGATCCCCGGAGAGGGCCAGCGCCAGCTGCAACGCCTCGTTGCGGTCGGAAATCACGCCCGAAAGCCACCCTCCGGAGAGGGCCGCCGTCAGCTCCGAACCGCCGAAATCGCGACCCCGGAACTCCAGCCGGTCCAGCTGCATCCGCACCGCAGCGCGGGTACGGGCCGAGCGAAGATCAAACCCCGTCCCTTCGGCCTCGAGTGCCATGGCGACGCATCCGAGCGAATCCCCGGGCAGGAAATCACCCAACGGAAAGCTGTCGCAACGCAGCTTCGCCCGGTATGTCTCCTTCGCCGGGTCGAAGTCACCCGACACGGCAAGCTCTCCGCCGGCGACCGACAGCGTCGTCCCGGCCGCTATACGCCCGTCATTGGCTGACGCCGTGCCGCGCAGGATCATCCCGCGGGGAACGGCCAGGCGTCGGCGCAGGGCCGTATCGGGCAGCAGGGCCCGCAGCGGATCGAGGTTCTGCAGGTCGCCTGCAAAACGGACCGAGGCCCCGGCATTCTGTTTCACGGTCAAATTGCGCGCCGAGCCGGACGCCCTCACGGTCAGCATTTCAGGAACCGATATGTCAAGCGACGCATGATCCATGTTTTCAAGGGTTCCCGAAGCGGAAAGGCGTCCCGACAGAACTCGGTTCCGAAGGGTCTCGGGGAGCACCACCCAGGGAGTCAGGTCCGCCGCCGACAATGTCATGCGCACCTCGGCCGAAAGCGGCGTCAGCGGATCCAGGGCAGCAATACCCGCCCCGGCATGCGCCTCGGCTGCAAGCTGCGACCGGGGTGTCTCGATCCGGAATCCGGAGAGCGAAACACCCGTACTGTCCATCGAAAAACGCCCCGCGGCATCACTTACGGTCAATCCGCTCCGCTCCGTAAAGGAGAGCGTCCCGAGCTGCAGGGCAACGTCGCTGCCGCGGTTCCACAGCGAATCGACCACCAGATTCAGCCCCGTCAGTTCGAGGGCTTCGGGATCAAAACCCGCGACGGGACGATGTCCCGCCGTTTCGCAGGCCACCCGGTTGTCCCGCAGCGTGATCCGGGCCACCCGGACCTGCCACGGCACGGCAGCCGGGGCGGATTCTACGGCAACCGATGCCGAAGGTTCCGCCTGGGCGGCAGGACCGGAAGCCATCCGGCAGAGGTATGCACCCCGGTCCAGTTCCAGACAGGACACCGAAATCCGCGAAGCGGCAAGATCGACGTCGCACCCCTCCACCGTTCCCTGCACAAGCGTCGTTTCCAGCGCCATCCCTTCGGGAGCTGTCCGCATCCGGAATGCGGTATTCGCCACCGTGAAACGTCCGACCGCGATGCGCCACGGCAGCGCCGCCGTATCGTTCTTCGGGGCGGGTGCCGCGGAAGGTTCGAGACCGAGATCCACATCTCCTCTGGCCAGATCGGCCCGAAAGAGCGTAAGACCCCTTTTCCGGAGATCAACCCGACCGATCCACAGCGTCAGGCGGCCCACCGCTGCACGGATCCGCATTCCGGCAAGCGAATCGGCATAACGGAGGCCGAAATCCGACAAATCCAGCATGCGTACGGCCACTTCGCCCCGCAGCAGAGGCAGCGGAGCAACCGCCGTCTCCAGGCGGCCGCAGCGAAGCAGCGTATCCCCCTCTTCAAGCAGCACCACCCGATCGACCGTCAGATGCAACGGAAAGGCCAAACGGATGCGGCCGATGGAGAGATCCATACCGAGTGAACGGGAGAGATACACCTCCGCATGCGAAACGATCCGTCGCTGCACGCCGGGCACATAGAGCAGCGCCGGCAGCAGCGCCAGCAGCAGCACGACGACGAGCACGCCGCGCAACAGGTATTTGAGGATCTTCCCGAACATGTTCTTCCGTGTCGGATCCGCATGCCGCGAACCCGAAATTACAGGCCTGTCAAATCGTGTGCAAGTTACGAAAAAATTGCGCCCGCGCACCCGGAAAAACAGAAACGAAAGGTCCTATTCGAGATTCATACCGCCCGCCAGAGACGCGGTCGGAGTCCGCCAATCGGACATTCCACCACCGGCAGAAGCGGGCGCGGCACCATGCAGGGCCGCATCGATCCGGCAAAAAGTTGCAAAAATCGGACAAAAGGCCGCGCTTTTGCGAAAAAAAGCGTATCTTCGAACAAAATTTCAGCCGAATCCATCAATGCAACCCGTCAGCGACAAACGTTTCTGCTGCGGATGTGAAACGTGCGCGGTATGCTGTCCGCAGCACTGCATCCGCATGGAGGAAGACGAGGAGGGATTCCGCTACCCCGTAACGGATCGGGAGCGCTGCACCGGCTGCGGACTGTGCGAACGGATCTGTCCGGAGCGGCATCCCGCGGCCGCACGCACCCCCGTGGAGTGCCTTGCCGCACGGGCCCGGGATGCGGCGATGTGCGCCGCCGGCTCTTCGGGCGGCATCTTCCCGCTGCTGGCCGCAGCGACGATCCGCAGCGGCGGTGTTGTTTTCGGCGCCGTCTTCACGCCCGAGGGCGAGGTGGTTCATCGTAGGGCGGAGACACTTGAGGCGATTCGACCGCTTCTCAAGTCCAAATACGTGCAGAGTCGTCTTGACGGCGTCTACGCGGAGGTCATCGCATCCCTGCGCGAAGGCCGCCGGGTACTCTTCACGGGAACTCCCTGCCAGATCGCCGGGCTGCATGCCCTGCTTCGGGGCGCCCGGCCGGAAGGGCTGCTCACGGCCGAATGCCTGTGCCACGGCGTGCCGAGTCCGGGGCTGTGGCGCCGCTACCTGCGGGAGATCAGCGGCGGCAGACGGATTCTCCGTATCGATTTCCGGGACAAAAGCCGCTCGGGATGGCAGCACTACCGCTTCACGGTGTGCACGGAGAAAGGCACGCGGAGCATCCCCGCCCGCAAGGATCCCTACATGAAGGGATTTCGCCGGGAGCTGACCCTGCGTCCGAGCTGCTACGCATGTCCCTTCAAGTCGGGGCGCAGCGGCAGCGACCTTACGCTGTGCGATCTGTGGAACGTCGCCGAAGCGGCCCCGCAGTTCGACGACGACCGCGGCGCAAGCCTTGTTCTGGCGAATACCGAGGCGGGTGCCGCCCACTTCCGGGCGCTTGACACCGAGCATGCCGCGCTTTCCTATGACGAACGCGTACGCGCACGCAACGGCGGCTTCAGCGAGCAGGTGGCGGCACACCCCCTGCGCGGAGTTTTTTTCCGCGAGCTGGCCGCGGCGGGCTCCGTCGTCGACCTGCTCCGCCGGATGGTCCGGCCGCCCCGCAAACACCCGCTCCTGTCGAAACTCAGCGAACTCTTCCACCCCAGACCCTCATAAGACCAACATGAAAATCGCCCTTCTGACCCTCCCCCTCTATACCAACTACGGCAGTGTACTCCAGGCCTTCGCCCTGAAAAGCTACCTCGAACGCTTCGGCCACGACGTGTGGCTCATCGACAACCACCGGCAGGAGCCGCCCGTCGGGAATCTCTTCCTGCGGACCGTGCTGCGGCGCGCCGTGGAGTCGCTTTTTCACCACAAGGAGATCTTCGCGGAGCTGAACGACGCCCGCACCCGCGGCTACAAGATGGCCGAGATCGAGAAGTTCATCTACCGGCACCTCTCCCCGCGCACCTTTCCCGTCTACGACGAAGAGGATTTCATCGCCCTGCGCGACGAAGGCTTCGATCTGTTCATCGTCGGCAGCGACCAGGTATGGCGGCCGCGCTATGCCAAAAAGATCACACGCTACTTCTTTTCGTTTCTGGAGGGCACATCCCTGCGGAGAATCTCCTACGCCGCCTCGTTCGGAACCACGGCATGCGAATACACGCCGGCCGAGCGGGAGCAGTGCGCCCGCCTGATCACCGGATTCTCGGGAGTCTCCGTACGCGAAAGTTCGGCCATCGGACAGTGCCGCGACTACTTCGGATACGACGGGGCCCGACAGGTTCTCGATCCCACCCTGCTGCTCACGGCCGAAGACTATGCCCCCTTTCTCAAGGGTACCCCGGCATCGGAAGAGACCCTTTTCTGCTATCTGTTCCGGCTGAAGGGAGGCATGTGCCGGGCCCTGGGCCGTCTAGCATCGCAACGGGGGCTGCGGATCCTGCGCCGCACGGACCGCACCTCGGAGAGCAGGGGCAGGATGCCGGGCATCGAACAGTGGCTCACCGAACTGCGCAACGCCCGGCATGTGGTTACGGATTCGTTCCACGCCTGCGCATTCTGCATCCTCTTCCACAAATCCTTTGCCGCCTGCATCAACCGCCGGCGCGGATCGGCGCGAGTCGCCTCCCTGCTCGAACTTCTCGGCTTGAGCAACCGGATCATGGCATCCGAAACGGACCTTGCGGCCATTCTCGACTCACCGATCGACTGGAGCGCCGTAGACCGGAAACTGGAGGCCCGCCGGGCCGATTCCCGGGAATTTCTTGCCCGCTTCGTGGAGATGGCGCCGGAGCCCCCTACGCCTCGCGGCTGATATCCTCCACCCGGGCGTGCACATAACCGATCAGGGCTTCGGGGGCTATCTTGAGCTGCAGGCCCCGCACACCGGCGCTGACATAGATGAACGGACGGCCCTCGACAGACCGGTGTATGAAGGTCGGAAAGGGTTTCTTCATCCCCACGGGCGAGCAGCCGCCGCGGATATACCCCGTCACGGGCAGCAGCTCCTTCATCGGGATCAGATCGACCTTCTTGTTGCCCGACACGCGTGCGGCAGCCTTGAGATCGACCTCGTGATGTCCCGGAACGACGCAGACGAAATAACCCGTCCGGTCGCCCTTGAGAACGAGTGTCTTGAAGACACTTTCGATATCTTCGCCCAACTGCTCGGCCACGTGCTGCGCCGAGAGATGCTCCTCATCGACGGCATAGGGGACCAGTTCGTAGGGAATCTTCGCCCGGTCGAGCAACCGCGCCGCATTGGTCTTTTCAATCTTTCCATGTGCCATAACCTGTCATGATTTTCAACTGATTTGCCGCAAAGGTAGTTTTTTTTCTTCTATTCTGAACTTTTTGCCTACATTTGCCCGCACTATGGTACGGAGAATGATTTTCGGGTTGCTGGCCTTCCTGCTCGGAAGCGCCGGGGTTCACGCTCAGACAACCCGTGTGAGAGGAAAGGTTACCGACAGCAGCGGAACGCCGCTATCTTTTGTGAGTGTGATATTCCCCGGTACGACCGTTGGAATCACAACCGACGAACAGGGCATCTATTCGCTCGAGACCCGCGACACGGTCAGTTGCGTGCAGGCCTCGATGATCGGATATGCCACAAGTACGCAGCCGGTTGCATACGGCAGCTTCAACCGCGTGGACTTCAGTCTCGAAGCCGTCGAATTCGGGATCGGCGACGTGGTCATCACCCCGGGTGAGAATCCCGCCTTCCCGATTCTCGAAGGGGTTCGCCGAAACCGGTCGCGCAATGATCCCGACCGCCACGACACCTATCACTGTCGGACCTATACGAAGACGGAGCTCGACCTGACAAACATCCGCCCGGGGTTCCGCAACCGGGCGCCTTCAGCGTAATTTCGGCTTCATATTCAACTACATGGACACCTCGGCGCTCACCGGACAGGTTTACCTTCCGGCCATGATCGCCGAATCGACCGCCGAGCTCAACCGAAGCCGTTCGCCGGAGTTCAAGCGCGAGGTGATCCGCGCCAGCCGGGTCTCGGGCGTCGAAAACAACGTCGCCGTGGCACAGTTCACCGGCGGAATGCACGGCGACGTGAACTTCTACGACAACTACATCGTACTGTTCAACGCCCGCTTTGCCAGTCCGTTGTCGGAGTACGGCCGCGCCTTCTACAACTACTTTCTCGTGGACAGCTCGTACCACGAGGGGCGCAAGATCTACAAGATCCGCTTCCATCCCAAACGGCTGGCTACGCCGGTGCTCGACGGTGAGGTGAACATCGACTCGGCGAGCTTCGCCCTCGAATCGGCCACGGCCCGCATGCCGCGCGGCACGAACGTCAACTGGGTGAAACATCTGGTTCTGGAGAGCGAGAACCAGCGGCTGCCCGACGGCGGCTGGTTCCGGGCCCGTGACCGCATATCGGCCGAGTTCTCGATCTCGGAGGCAGACTCCTCGAAACTCACCTCGTTTCTCGGCACGCGCGAAGTGATCTACTCCGATCCGAAGATCGGCGAGCCGATCCCCGACGAAATCCGCCGCATGGACAACAACGTCGTCGTCGAGGAGTTTGAACCCGACAACACCTCGGAGGAGTATTGGGAGCAGATCCGCCCCTATCGGCTGAGCGACCGCGAACGGCAGATCTACCGCATGGTCGATTCGGTCAAGCAGGCGCCCCTCTACCGCAACATCTACACCGTCATCAACACGGTGCTGAGCGGCTACTGGAATACGAAGTACATCGGGCTGGGTCCCTACCACAAGCTGGGCAGCTTCAACGATGCGGAGGGTTTCCGCATGCAGCTGGGCATACGCACCACCCCGGCCGTGAGCCGGACGGTGCGTCTGGGCGGATACGTCGCCTACGGTACGCGCGACGAGCGTTTCAAGGGCGGCGCGATGGTCGAGTTCGCCTTCAAACGGCAGCTGACCCGCAAGCTGACCCTCGCGGCCCGGCACGACGTCATCCAGCTCAGCACCGGGCACAACATACTCAACGAAAACAGCATCTTCACCTCGATTCTCTCGCGCGGGGATCAACGTCTTTCGATGGTCGACCGCGGCGAAGCCTCCTACGAACACGAATGGCGTCAGGGCATCAGCACGACGGTCGGTCTGCGGATGCAGCATATCCATGGCAACCGCTACGTCCCGATGCTCCGTCCCGGCGGCGGTGATCCGCTGCACTCGCTCAACGATGCGACGGTGAGCATCGGCATCCGTCTGTCGAAGAACGAAGCGGTCTTCCGCCGCCCCTTCGACAAGAAGTATCTCGGATCGCGCTACCCCGTCGTCTCGCTCATGTTCACGGCCGGAATCCCCGATCTGCTGCCCGGAAGCCCGGAGTACTACGCACTGGTGGGCAACATCCGCTACCGGGCCAACCTGCCGCCGTGCGGCTACTCGACGATCTCGATCCAGGGCGGACGGCTCTTCGGGCACATCCCCTATCCGCTGCTCAAGCTCCACGAAGGAAACGGCACCTACTTCTACGACCCCCACGCCTTCTCGTGCATGAACTATTACGAGTTTGCCTCCGACAGCTGGGTGTCGTGGTTCTGGGAGCACCACTTCAACGGGCTGCTGCTGGGACGCCTGCCGCTCATCAAGCGGCTCAAGTGGCGCGAGGTGCTGGTCTGCAAGGGCGTCTGGGGCTCGCTCTCGCCGAAGAACGACGGATCGCGCGCCGGTTCGGGAGCCCCGCTGCTCTTCCCGGCCGGCATGGGCTCGGTCAGCACCCCCTATGTGGAGGCGGGCGTCGGCGTGGAGAACATCTTCCGCATCTTCCGCGTGGACTGCATCTGGCGATTGACCCACCGCCAGCCGCTGCCCGGACAGAAGGTGCAGAATTTTGCCGTGAATCTCGGCATTCAGCTCAAATTCTGACCCTAAACGGTGCGGTTTGCTTCGCAGTAGACGATCGGTCGCGAAAAATTGCTATCTTTGCGCCCGAAAAAAACGAATCCGCGATGAAAAAAGCCGCTCTGTTCGACATGGACGGTACGCTGGTGGACAACACGCCGGCGCACTTGAGGGCCTTTTCGGTCTTCTGCGACCGCTACGGCATCCGCGACTGGGCCGAGAAGCTCAAGGGTGTTTACGGCATGGGCAACGAGGACATCATGCGCCGCATCCTCCCCGAGGAGGTGATCCGCGCAAAAGGCATTGACGCCCTGGCCGACGAGAAGGAGGCCATCTACCGCGATCTATACGCTCCGGAGATCCGCCCCATCGAAGGACTGCGCGCACTGCTCGACCGGCTCCGTGCACGGGGGATTCGCTGCGCCGTGGGCTCCTCGGGGTGCATGGCCAACGTGGAGTTTGTCCTGCGGCACTGCGGCATCGACGACTGCTTCGACGCCCGCATCTCGGGCGACCGGGTCTCCCGCTGCAAGCCCGATCCGGAGATCTACCTCCGGGCCGCCGAGGCTCTCGGGGTCGCACCGTCCGAATGCGTCGTCTTCGAGGATGCCCTGGCGGGGATCGAATCGGCCCGGAGAGCCGGCGCGGGACGCATCGTCGCCCTGGCTACGACCCTTCCGCGCGAGACGCTCCGCACGGAGGGATGCCCCGACCGCATCATCGACACCTATGCCGAAATCACGGATGAAGAGCTGACCCAAATTTTATCCTGATATGTTCCGAGGTATATCCACCGTAGCGCTGCTCGTCATCTCCAACGCCTTCATGACGCTGGCCTGGTACGGACACATTGCATTCAAATCCAAGCTCGAACGCTTCGGGCTGATGGCCATCGTGCTCTTCAGCTGGGGCATCGCCCTGTTCGAGTACTGTTTTCAGGTTCCGGCCAACCGCATCGGTTCGGCCGAATTCGGAGGTCCCTTCTCGATCTGGGAGCTGAAGGTCATCCAGGAGGTTGTCTCCCTCTCGGTCTTCACGGTCTTCGCCCTGGTCTTCATGCGCTCGGACACCCTGCGCTGGAACCACCTGGCCGGATTTCTCTGCCTGATTCTGGCCGTCTACTTCATTTTCCGCAAGTAACGGCCGTACGACCATCCCGAAGTCCCCGGACCGGGGCATGTGGTTCCATAACAAAACAGAACGACCTGATAAATCAGGCCGTTCTGTTTTTGTTCCCAGAAGCCGCAGCGAGAAGAACCGGTTTCGCCTTCAGCCTCCTGCACGGAAATACCGCCTTGGGCCAGCGCCGCATGACGGGATGAACCCGGGAAACGCGGCTATCAGGGTTTGCCGACAGAGCGGCAATCACCTACGAGGATATCGGGATTGTCCCAGAAGTCGGGGAGATATTTCTGGATACCTCTTATAAACTGGGCCTTGTTGTAAGAATCGAAATAACGCTCTCCGATGATACACCGGGCGTAAACGTTAAAATTCAGTATCGAATACGACGAGAAATCCGCGTGCGTGGAGTATGTGATGTAATATTTGGCTTCATAGGGTGATTCTTCCTCGTCGTAATAGATACATTCGCCTTTTTTCAGGGTGCCCGAAGCATCGAGTTCCCAGCCCCAGGACTCCGCCTCCGATATCTTCTCGTAATGTTGGCCTCTTACCTGTACCTGCTTATACTCGGAAAGGCTTGCCGTTGCCTGAGGCGGTATCGTTAAGATACGCTGCTGCGAATAGTTTTTTGTAACCGAATTCTGGGACATTCCGCCAACGGAGGTCGCATTGGCCAACGTTCCCACGGCTCCCCCTATCCCCAAAACGTTGGCAATGCCGCCCAGGTTAAGTCCAGCGCCCGAGCCGCTACCCGCTGTTATGTTGATCTGGTTCGTATCGAAATAGGATTTGTACGAACCATCCGGATCTATCCTGAACGTATTCGCCCTATCGACATAGATCGTGTTCCCGGTCTTGTTTTTCATCTCGATATAGTAACGTATCAGAGAGATGGTGCCGCTGTAGCTAACCACATGGGGGACTATGGCGATTTCGAGATCCCCGTTTGAAAGTACCGACGACTCCGCCACGGCCATGACCGGGAAAAACCATTTGGCGGGTTTTTCCGAAGGATCGGTCGTTACACGTATCTCCGACCCATATTTCCTGATGAGTTCCGCATTGTTTGCCGCGGGGGATCCGGCAATGCAGGCAAACGAAGCATCTTCGTTCGGGGCAACGGACCGGGATTCATCGTTAAATACATCCTTGTCGCCATTGACGTACTTGATCATGAAAACATCGTCCCTGGGCAGGGTATAGGTCGGCCCGTTGGGATTGGACCACTTTTTATAACCGATCTCGGAATCGGAAACAGCCAGTACCCTGGCCTGAATTTCATCACCGTTCCTTTTGACAATGACATCTTGTGCCGATGCGCCGACGGACATCGCACAAAACAGGATCAACAATGCGATTCTCATGGAATTTTCATGCATAAATATATGATTTTTAAAAAGATGCACACTTTCACTTCTATCGCACGGTCGATTCGTGATCCTTACGGTATATCTGATAGGAGTTTACCAGGTTCTGCCAGGCGATATAGGCCGTCGGAGCAATCGATGAAACGGGGTTCAGGAAGGCCTGGGCCATCCACACCGCCAGCACCGTATTCTTCTGCCCGAGCGACTGTCCGCCGGCCACCGCGTCGCCGTAGCGGCGTCCCAGCATGCGGCCTATCTTGAACTGCACGAGGCAGATCACCAGAGCCACAAAGGCCAGCCACAATTCGGTCGATATCGAGGCGTCGTGCAGATCGATGATGAAGCTCGTCGTGCGACCGATAATGACGATCAGCGACAGCAGCCACATGTAGAACGAGATCTGCCCGTGGTCGCCGATCCAGTGGGCCAGCTTCGGAAAGACGAAGCGGAAAAACTGTGCTGCGGCGAAGGGTCCGATCAGCAGCGGAGCGACCCGCGCGAGGATCTGCGAGAAGGTGCAGGTTCCGGTCCCGGTGAAGGTGAGAATCATCGGAGCCAGCAGCGCAATGGCCATGTTGGAGATCAGACTGTAGGTAGCCATTGTGGCGACATCGGCGCCCAGCATGCCGGCGATGACCACCGCGGCCATCGCCACGGGGGCCAGTATGCAGACAAGCCCTCCCTGGGCCACGACTTCGTTCAGCGGAGCCAGCAGCAGATAGACCGCCAGACACAGGACAATCTGTACCAGCAGCAGCCACAGATGCAGCATCGAGGGCTTCATCTGTTTGGGGCTTACGCGGCAGAAGGTAACGAACAGCATCAGAAAGATCAGCGTCGGCGTAATCATCTGATGACTTGCGGCTTCAAGCGCCACAACGGGACGGCAGAGCAACGCCCCCACCACCATGGCCGAAGGCATGGCGATGGTCTTCACGTTGCGGTGCAGCTTTTCAAGCAGATGCATGCCGGCGGATTTAGGCGAGCAACTCCTTGACCTTGGCCGAAATATCCTTGCCGTCGGCCCGTCCGGCCAGACGCTTCGTGGCGATGCCCATCACCTTGCCCATGTCGCGCATCGACGAGGCTCCCGTCTCGGCGATGAGGGCCCGGATCTCGGCGGTCAGCTCCTCCGGTGTCAGCTGTTTGGGCAGGAACTCCTGATAGACGGCCACCTGCGCCAGCTCCTCCCGGGCCAGATCCTGCCGGTTCTGCTCCTGGAAGATCGCGGCCGAATCCTGCCCCTGCTTGGCCAGTTTTGCGATGATCTTCAGCACATCGGCGTCGGGCAGCTCCGTAATCTCCGGACCGGCCGTCTTCGCCTCGATGATGTACTTCTTCGCATTGCGCAGCGCACTGAGCCGCACCGTGTCCTTGGCCTTCATGGCCTCCATGATCCCTTTGGAGATCTGTTGTTCAAGCGACATATTCGATAACTGTTTTAAAATATTAACAATCAATAATCTTTGCTTCCGGTAAGGAATTGCAGCACATCGTGCATCAGCCGGTCGCGCTCGACCTCGGAGCGGAGCGACTCGAAGGGAAATCCCACAACGAAACTCCGGGCGGAAACACCCGTGTCGCCCGTCGTGGAACCGTCATAGGCCACCGCGGCCACACCGCCTCCGGCATAGCGCATCACGGGGAAGGCACCCTCCGCCGCTTCCAGACGGTCGGCCGTCTCCACCCGGTAGCAATCCCAGCGCCAGTCGCTGTTGAAACGGTAGGCGCCGCGCGAAAAGTCGGCTGCGGAAGCTACGACCATCACGCGTCCGCGACGTACGGCGGGTTCGCGGCAAACCGTCCACTGCCCGGCCCCCGTACAATGCAGCGCTTCGCGGGCAAAGAGGGAGTCCGCCGCCGATGCACCTGCGGACAAAAGGTCCGAAAGCGGGTAGCACCCCGACACGAACAGGTTGCCGCCCTGCTGGAGGTAATCCCTTATTTTATCCTGCAATTCAGCAGGAAACGTCTCAAATTCCGCATCCAGGAATCCGTGCCCCATGCGGGTGGTCCGCTGCTTGCCGAGAATCAGATCCACCACCCGGAACTCCGCCGGATCCCACAGCCGGCGGTCGCACTTCGCGGAGGCCGAACAGAACGAATAACCCGCCGCGGCGACCGAACGCCCGTGCAGATAGCCGTAATCGAACGTATTGCCGCCCAGCACCTCCGGAGCATAGTCGCTGCCGCAGCTGCCGAGCGCCAGGGAATCGACCTCACAACGCGCCTGCGAAAGGTCGAACACCCGCTGCGGACCGATGAAGGAGATATCCTGCCGGTCGGCAACCCCGCTGTCGCGGTCCATGAAGAATCCCGCCAGCGAATCGCTGCGCAGACTCTCGGGGGCGCTCACCCGGTCAAATCCGTTCAGAATCAGGACACGCCCCCGCTCCTCGGGCACACGGCACGCGGCCACCGTCTCACTCGGGAAGCTCTCGCCCCCGGCATTGACGGCCGCAACGCGGTAGCTGTAGATGCGGCCGGGCTCCTGGCGGGTCGTAAACCACTCCTCTTCGGTATAGCGGCCGTTGTCGAAACCTCCGTCGTCGATGCGCGTATAGACGACATAGCCGTCAGGGGCGGCCGTAGCCTCGAGCGAATCCGCGACACCGCGCCACGAGAGGCGCACCTCGTCCCCTTCGAGAAACTCCGTGGAGAGCCCCTCGACCGGGAGCGGCTGCACGACATACGAAGTCCCGTATTGCGAGGCGACATAGCGCAGAATGCCTTTGTAAACGGCACGCGACACGAGGAACTTGAAGCGCGGATCACTGCCGTAGCGCATGTCGGCAAAGTTCTGGTGCGAAAGCAGCTCGAGCAGCATGGTCGGAGCCCCCGGAACGCGCGCTTCGTAATAGGCGCGGTTCCACAATCCCCGGCGGTTCCAGTCGGGCTCCCACGTCCGGCGGATGTCCGAGACGATCTGCGTCATCACCAGATCGGTCAGGTCGCGCGAGCGGTAGCGGTCGGCGCCTCCTTCGAAACGGCCCTTGTTCTCCTTCGTATAGAAGATGCCCAGCGTGCCGATCGTCTCGTCGCCGTCGCGCACGCCAGCATCGGAGTGGAACGCCAGCGCCAGATCCACGGGAATGCGCAGTCCGCACGAGTCGGGCATCCGCTCCGAGCCGCCCATCAGGGCATTGACCCAGTGGGCGCGCGACATGTAGTCGTCCTTATAGTCATCCGTCCCCTCTTTGGGCGAGTAGACCTTCTCGTCGAATCCGGCCCACTGGAGCCAGTAACGGGCACCCTCGCAGAAGCGGGGATAACCGCTTGTCTCCTCGAGGTACTCCCGATCCGCCGCACGCAGCGAGTCGCATACCGTGCGGGCGATATTGCCGTATCCGCCGCCGATCTTCACGGCATCGGCCGAGAGCAGATGCCCCGCCTGCCGCGAGGCGTTCAACAGCGTTACGACGGCCTGCTCACCCGGATCGAACAGAAATTTGCCGAGGTAGATCCAGGTTCCGCCGCCCATCGTCTGATTGACAGCAAACTTCGAGTCGCCCCCGAGGTGATGGACCGTATATTGCGCATCATCGGCATGTTGCGGCGACGACACATAGCTCACATAGACAGCATACTCGCCCCGCTCGGGAATATCGACCCGCCATACGGCGCTGGCCGTGGCCTCGCCGCCGACCGTACGGGTTTGGCGCGTCGTACCGTCGCGGAAGGGATTCTCACCCGAACGATAGACCTCGCGCAACGGGGCAAATCCCACACCGCCCGTCTCCCAAGCGCCCGACTCGACATAAGTTGCAGGTGCATCGTTGTCCGCAAGGAGTTCATGCGTCTGTACGTCGCGCTCGCGCGGCAGCAGCACGCAGGCTCCGGCTCGCTCGAGCATCGGGACCAGATACGGCAGCACATAGCTCTGCGTATAGAGGTCCTCACAGGTCTGCCACAGCTGCGAGCGCTGCCACTTCCAGCGGTTCGTATGCTGGTCGAAATAGCGCCCGTGGCTCTGCCAAAGGGCGATATGGCGTCCGGCAAGCCCTTGTTCGGGACGGGCGGCAACCGACAGCGGTTCGACCAGCGGACGCGCCGAACGATTGGTAAACGGAACAATCCGGCGTTTGGAGATCTGCTTGCGGAGCTGCTCCGGATCGCGGTGTGCCAACGGAATCAGCTCGGCAACCTCGCGTCCGTCGGTGTAGAGTTCGATCCGCGCCTTGCGATAGGCCGCAGGCAGCAGAGCCCGCACCGAGTCGCGCATGGCTGCGGTATTCTCTTCGCGGAAGGGATAATACGACAGGCCGATCGAGGTGTAGATCCGCACCCGGCTGCGCGAGGCCTGCACGCCCTGCACCCTGACATAGCCGCCCGAGACCTCGCGGGCGACGATCCGCGAAAGCACGCGGCCGACGGCAAGGCGCTCGGAGGCTCCGAGACGTTCCGAAGCGGCCGAGGCGGAACCTGAAGCCGCAAGTAAGGCAAGAAGTATGAAAAGCCTATTTATCATGACGTTTTACAAGCAGCAGCATGCCCAGAACCGTGAAGAGCGCGTTGTAGATCAGCAGCTCGAAACCGATCTGGTAATCCCACGCCCGGGCAGCCCACCACTGCAGCAGGGCGCTCAACACGGGAGCCGCAACGGCCACCAGAGGCATCCAGCGGTCGCGGACCTTCAGACGGGTGAACATGCCGAATATGAACATGCCCAGAATAGGTCCGTAGGTGTAGCTGGCGACCTTGTAGACCAGATTGATGACGCTGTCGTTGGCCAGATAGCCGAAGGCGAGGATCACAAGAGCCATGCCGAAGGCCATGGCGACATGCACGCCGCGGCGGATGCGCGTCAGACGCTCGTCGCCGTAGCGTTTCGTACCTTCGAGAATATCGACCGTAAAGGAGGTCGTCAGGGCCGTGAGGGCCGAACCGGCGGCCGAATAGGTGCTCGAAATGAGTCCGATGACAAACAGCACGCCGACAATGACCGGAAGGCCGCCCTCGACCGCCACGAGCGAGAAGACCTGATCGGTCTTTTCGGGCATGGCCAGACCGGCATGGTCCATATAGAGGTAAAGCAGGACGCCCAGCACCAGGAAGAGGAAGATCACGAACATCTGGCTGAAGGCCGTGAGGATGATGTTCTTCTGCGAATCGCGCGGCGTGGCGCAGCTCATGTTCCGCTGCATGAGGTCCTGATCGAGGCCCGTCATGCTGACCAGGAGCACGATACCCGCGGCGAACATCTTCCAGAAGTAGCGGTCCGAGGCGGGATCATCGAAGAAGAAGATCTGCGACATGGGCGACGCCGAAACTTCACGGACCGTGTCGGCCATCGTGAAATCGAGGCTCCGCATGATGTATATGATCGACAGCACGAGGCTCGCCACCAGACAGAAGGTTTTGAGCGAATCGGTCCAGATCAGCGACTTGACGCCTCCCTGCTGCGTATAGAGCCAGACGAAGAACATCGTGATAAGGGCGTTGCTCCAGAAGGGGAATCCGAAGCGGTCAAAGACGAGCAGCTGCAGCACGGCGCAGACGACATAGACGCGCAGTGCGGCGCCGAGGATCTTCGAGATGAAGAAGAACCAGGCTCCCGTACGGTGCGAGGCGACGCCGAAGCGGCTGTCAAGGTACTCATAGAGCGAAACGACCCGAAGCCGGTAGAAGAGCGGTATCAGCACGAAGGCCACGATGAACTGACCGACGGTAAAGCCCAGCACCATCTGCATGTAGGAGAAGGCATCGACCGAAACCGAGCCGGGGACCGAAATGAAGGTTACGCCCGAAATGGCGGCTCCGATCATGGCGAAGGCGGCCATGTACCACGGGGTGCGTCGGTTCCCCGTGAAGAATCCGGCATTGTCGGCGCGGCGGCCCGATATCCAGGCTACGGCAAAAAGAACGGCTATATAGCCCAAAACGGTAGCGATAACTGCAGCAGGTGTCATGAATCTGGGTTTTGTAGTTTGAAGGAACGAACAATGATCCGTCAAAGATACGAAAAATCCCGATAGAATAGGCCTCCTGCCGCCATTTTGTCGCATCGCACACCTGCCCGGTCCGCCTATACGTCGGAATCCCGGCGTTCGGCCGAGGCGTATTCATGCAGGATGTAGGTCGTGAAGATCGGGAAGAACATCATGCCCATGACAGGAAGCAGCACGCTGAAGATCTTGCCGACGGCCGTCACGGGGAAGATCGAGGCCCCGACCGTGGTAACATTCATCCAGGCCCACCACAACGCATTGCCGAATCCGTGAAGATCGGGATTGACCAATGCCTCATAGTCGTAGAAAATCAGTGCCGAGATGTAGGTGAACACGACCACCGTGATGATATAGGCCGCCAGGAGCCGCTGTACGTTCCGGCTTACCAGCCAGCCCACGACGATCACCAGCGCCAGGAAGGCCCGCAACAAGGGAATCAGGCCGAAGAACATGCCCAGACCGCGCGGAAGCTCCACGCCGCTCCAATGTATCAGCGTCAGATAGGGAATCGACAACAGCAGGAACGGCAGGTTGCGCCACACGAAGTGCGTTCCGCGATCGGCAACGGTCAGCCGCAGGAAGAAATCACACAAAAAGATCATACAGACCACGAACTGCACGAAGAGAAAGGAACTGGAGAAGGCGGCATGATCCCCCCGGATCACCTCCCACGATACGGCGACAAAAAGAATCAATCCGGCGAGGAGCTTGACAACTCCGAATACACGAAGCAGGTTTTCATGCAAGGCAGAAGGAGTGGGCATGTTTTTTTCCTTTATGACAGTTTCAGCGCACACGGCTCAAAATCAATGCCACGGAGGTTGCACAAGAAAAAACGCCGGTCGGCGGCCCGATTTTTCGGTCAAAGTTTTTGCAAATATGAAATTTTCCATTACCTTTGCACACGCATTTCAGCAATGGCGGGATAGCTCAGCTGGTTAGAGCGCATGATTCATAATCATGAGGTCGAGAGTTCAAGTCTCTCTCCCGCTACTGAAAACCAAGAGAGTTGCGAATCGGAAACGGTTCGCAATTTTTGTATTCACATTCTTTTTTTCAGAAATCCGAGCATAAATTCGGATAAATAACAAACGAAACCCAATCTTTTCAACATTCAATAAAAAAGGACCCTATGAGAAAACTATTACTACTGGCATTGATTATTATTACAACATCATGCTCCGAATCATCAACCAATGAGAAGAAATCTTTTATCGATGAATTACTGGAATTGAATGGTATTGATAAAACCAGGCTTTCAATAACCTTTTGGTGCGGCACATCAAATGGCACAGTGTCTTATCCTGAATTACCTCAATTTCCCAATAGCATTGTATTGGCTGGATATAAGGATATATATTTCTGGTTTGCTGTTTTTGATAAATCATCAAAAGAATTGTTACATGAATTTACCGACTATGACAAGCCAACAACAACAACAGCATATGGTCAATCGCTTCTATGGGAATATGATGATCCGGAAAGTATTCTCATAAGTAATTTATGTGTATATACAGATTGCTTTTTATTCATGATGGAATATGTTTCCAACGACAGGTCTTTGGTTACCTGGGACTTAATCAGATACGACAACGGCAACCAACATACGCGATATAACATTACAGAAGGAGACTATCGATATATAAAGGCTACTTGTCAAAAATATGATAATAACCATATAATTATATCAAAGAAGAATGACAGAAATTACGACCACTCCATATATGATATCTCAAACTGCGACCCGTTATTCAACTTTAATTTCGAAAAAGCAAATACGAGTTTTGATGATGCAATAAAAAACGGGAGATTCGTGGTCAATGAAAATGAATATAGCGAATGTTTGATATACAATGTGAATTCTACACAGATTCAATATACCAACTGTCATGCTGGCAATGCGGAAGAATCACAGAAAATCGCTATTTTTGAAAGTAACAATGACGATCTCACATTCGAACCCAAAGATACGATTGAAAACATACACAAGGAAGTCAATGACCACTTGTACAAGATAACTCGCACATATTATGACGGGACAAGAGAGGTTAAATATGTTCATATCTATATAGACAATACTGGTGGACATGTAGAATTAGAATAAAAACATAACGCGGCGATTTGACAATCATGAGGTCGAGAGTTCAAGTCTCTCTCCCGCTACTGAAAACCAAGAGAGTTGCGAATCGGAAACGGTTCGCAACTCTTTTTTTGTACACAAACAGCACCGACAGCAACACCGAAGGTCTTCCCGATCATATTCCCGTAAAATCAGATCCCGGGCCACGGCATACATGAAAAGGCCACCCGCCATGTTGAAACATGACGGGCGGCCTTACCTTCAGCAGAGGTGCCTACGGCACCCGCAACCCTACTCGATCTCGATGAGCACGGTGTCGGTAGCGACATTCTCGCCCACCTCGACCAGAATCTGCTTCACCTTGCCGGCGTAGTCGGTCGTTACAGAGTTCTCCATCTTCATGGCCTCAAGCACCAGCACCTCCTGTCCGGCCTTCACCTCGTCGCCGACCTTCACGTCGATCGAAATGATGCGGCCCGGCAGCGGAGCCGTAACGGTGTTGCCCGTGATGGCATCGTGTGCCTTGGCGGCAGCTGCGGGAGCCTCGGGAGCCGGAGCCGGCTCGGCGGGTTTCGAAGCCTCGTAAGCCTTCTTCTTCTCGTTGATGAGGAACGTCTTGGCCACCATCGGGAAGAGTTCGAGCAGCAGCACCTCCTTCTCGTTGGCGGCAAGCTTCACGCCTCCGGCCTCGGGAAGTTCGGGATTGGGCTGCATCTTGTATTTCGAGGTATCGTAGGGCGTCTCCTCACGCACGCCGCAGATCTTGAAACGGAACTCGGGGTCGATCTTCACGGGCGTATGTCCGTACTCGCCCTTCACGAGTCCCACGAACTGCGACGACTTGTTGGTGTACATCGGACGTCCGGCCTTCTCGTCCAGGGCGCAGTTCACGGCCTGGGCGCCGACAATCTGCGACGTCGGGGTTACCAGAGGCGGAAGACCGGCGGCCAGACGCACCGAAGGAATCAGCTCCATGGCCCGCGGCAGGATCTCCTCGGCCTTGAGCTGCTTGAGCTGCGCCACCATGTTCGAATACATGCCGCCCGGGATCTCGGCCTTCTGCACCAGCTCGTTCGGAGCCGGGAAGCCGAAGTAGGCCTCGATCTTGCGGCAGAGGTCGATCGTTGCGGCCTCGTCATCGCGCTGTGCAGCCTCGATCGCCTTGTCGAAGAGTGCCTCGATCTCGGCGGGAAGCTTGTCCGTCAGCGGATTGAAGGCTTTCGGTTCGGGCTTCTCGGTGCCGAATACCGACTGGTTGAGCTCCTTGCGGATCTCACGCAGCTGCGTATTGATCTTCGCCACGGCCTCCATGTTCACACCCGTGTCGATACCCAGCTTCTTGCAGAAGACATAGACCAGCTCGATGGCCGGAGCTCCCGTACCGCCGGCAAAGTACCAGCAGTTGGTATCGACGATGTCCACACCGGCGACGATGGCCGAAAGCACCGATGCCAGGCCGTAACCCGGCGTACAGTGGGTATGGAAATCGACCGGGATGGAGAGGTTCTTCTTGAAGAGCCGCACGAGCGTCGCCACGCGGCGCGGCGGAATCAGACCCGACATGTCCTTGATGGTGATCATGTCGGCGCCGAGAGCCGCCATCTGACGGGCCTTGTCGAGGAAATAGGCGTCGGTGAAGACCGGCGCGGGGTTCTTCTTACCCATGAGGCGGGCCCAGAAGCCCAGCTCGGGATATTTCGGATCGACCGTATAGCAAACGGCGCAGTCGGCGATACCGCCATACTGCTTGACATACTTGACCGTCGACTTCACGTTGTC
Organism: Candidatus Alistipes faecigallinarum; assembly: GCA_019115605.1. Taxonomy (GTDB): domain Bacteria; phylum Bacteroidota; class Bacteroidia; order Bacteroidales; family Rikenellaceae; genus Alistipes; species Alistipes faecigallinarum. The sequence continues at coordinate 55,101 of DXDG01000009.1, read as the reverse complement.
CACATCGTTCAGGGCATCGAAGATACGCATGATGCCCAGACCGCTCTGGATCGCATTGCGGCAGAAGCCGTCGATGATCTCGTCCGTATAGGGCGAGTATCCGAACAGGTTGCGGCCGCGCGAGAGCGCCGTGAGTTTCGACACGTTGCCGACGGCCTTATGGATCGTCTCGAGGCGCGTCCAGGGGTTCTCGTTCAGGTAGCGCATGACCGAATCGGGCACGGCACCGCCCCACACCTCCATCGCATAGAAATTCGCATCTTTGTAGAACGGCAGGCAGCGATCGATCTGCGCCTGATTCATACGCGTGGCGAACGACGACTGCTGTCCGTCGCGCAACGTAAGGTCTCTGATTTTGAGATTTCTTGCCATTGTGATAAGACTTTTAGGTTCCTATTCCGGTTTATTGTTATTCAAATAACAAAGGTAGTAAACTATCATGAATTTGCAACTTTTTCGTGAAAAATCTGCAAAAAAAACGATTTCTCACTTAAAAACAGGTGTAAACGACCCATTCGGAGCATACGGCAGGAGCATCTGCGCTGCAAAGCGCCGAACGGCTCCGCGGAGCGGCACGCGCGTCAGAGCAGCAGCCGGCGCAACGCGTCGCACGACGCCCCGGCATCGTGCAGGTCGAAACGGAAGCCGTTGATACCAAGCGCACGGGCTGCCAGGATGTTGGCATCCCTGTCGTCGATAAAGAGCGTCTCGGCAGGCTGCAGGGCATAACGTTCGAGCAGGATCTCGTAGATGCGGCGCTCGGGCTTCACCACAAGCTCCTCGCACGAGACCACCTCTCCGTCAAAGAGGGCGTAAACGGGGAAGCGGCGCAGGTAGTCGATAAACTCGCGCGACATGTTCGACAGCACATAGAGCCGGTAGCCGGCCGCCTTAAGTTCGCCGACAAGGCATTCGGTAGCCGCAACGGGCTCCTGCAGGTTGATAGCCTCGCGCATCACGCCGACGCAGACCTCACGCGGACGGCCCGTCAGGCGGCACAACTCATCGACGACCTCGTCGAAGGTTGAGGTGCCCCGGTCGTACTCCTCCCAGAAACGGGGCATCCGCGGGGCACGGAGGAAACTGAAAAATTCCAGGATTTGGGGACTGCACTTGTGCCTGTCCCGGGCGAAAAGTACGCCGCCCAGATCGAAAACGATGTTTTTCATACGCTCACAAAGATACGACAAAACGACGGCAGAAGCAAATCCGGGGCCGTCTTTAAGCCGGCTGCGGCATCACGGGAGGCAAAAAACAGCCGGTCCGGAGGGTTTTGCCTCCGGACCGAACGTATGCCGGGGCCTGACGCCCCGGTTGCCTGTTTAAAAGAGGTGGCAGGCCACGGTAAGACCGGCCATGACGATGGCAACCATTGACATGAGCTTGATGAGGATGTTGAGCTACGGGCCCGAGGTATCCTTGAAGGGATCGCCTACCGTATCGCCCACGACCGTAGCCTTGTGGCACTCGGAGCCCTTGCCGCCGAAGTGGCCCTCCTCGACCATCTTCTTGGCGTTGTCCCACGCTCCGCCGGCATTGGCCATGAAGACCGCCAGCACAAAGCCCGAGCCCAGACCGCCGACCAACAGGCCCATCACGCCCGCCACACCGAAGACAAGGCCCACAACCACCGGAACGATGATCGCCAGCAGGCTCGGGAAGAGCATCTCACGCTGCGCACCGCGTGTCGAGATCTCGACACAGCGCGCATAGTCGGGCGTACCCTCGCCCGTGAGGATGCCCTTGATCTCGCGGAACTGGCGCCGCACCTCCTGCACCATGCTCTCGGCGGCACGTCCCACGGCATTCATCGTCAGACCGCAGAAGAGGAACGACATCATGGCGCCGATAAAGACACCGATGAGCACCGTGGGATTCATTAGCGAAACGTTGTAATAGGACATGAAGTCGAGCATCGAGGCATTTTCAACCAGCCGCGTCGTTCCGTCGGAAAGCGTCAACTCGGCAACTCCGTTGTGAAGCAGGCCGATGCGGATCTCCTCGACGTAGGAGGCCAGCAGCGCCAGTGCCGTAAGGGCGGCGGAACCGATGGCGAAGCCCTTGCCCGTGGCGGCCGTCGTATTGCCCAGCGCATCGAGGGCATCGGTACGCTTGCGCACCTCGGGACCCAGGCCGCTCATCTCGGCATTGCCGCCGGCATTGTCGGCGATGGGGCCGTAGGCATCCGTGGCGAGGGTGATGCCCAGCGTCGAGAGCATGCCCACGGCAGCGATACCGATGCCGTAGAGACCCTGCGAAAGGTTGTGCGGCGTCATCATGTGGTGGATGTCAAACCCGATGGCGCAGAGATAGGCGAGGATGATCGCCACACCGATCGTTACGACGGGGATGGCCGTGGAGATCATGCCCGAACCGACGCCGGCGATAATGACCGTGGCGGGGCCCGTCTTCGAACTCGAGGCGATCTTCTGCGTCGGCTTGTAGGAGTGCGACGTATAGTACTCGGTAGCCTGACCGATCACGATGCCGGCCACAAGACCCGTGATGACCGAGCACGACAGTCCGATCCAGTTCTCGATACCCAGCAGGTAGAGGATGCCGAACGTAGCCACGGCAATCAGCGCCGAGCTGAAATTGACGCCCAGGCCGAGCGAGCGGAGCAGCTCGCGCATCGAGGCGCCCTCCTTCGTCCGCACGAGGAAGATACCGATAATCGAGAGGAGGATACCCACGGCGGCAATCAGCATCGGAGCCAGCACGGCCTTGAGCTGCAGAGCCTCGCTGCCGGCCGTCGAGAAGGCGGCGGCGCCGATGGCCGCGGTGGCCAGCACCGAACCACAGTAGCTTTCGTAAAGGTCGGCGCCCATGCCGGCCACGTCGCCCACGTTGTCGCCCACGTTGTCGGCGATCGTCGCCGGGTTGCGCGGGTCGTCTTCGGGGATGCCCGCCTCGACCTTGCCCACCAGGTCGGCGCCCACGTCGGCCGCCTTCGTATAGATACCGCCGCCGACACGGGCAAAGAGCGCCTGCGTCGAGGCTCCCATGCCGAAGGTCAGCATCGTCGTGGTGATGACGACAAGCTTCTGCGGGCCGGCGACATCGGTGAAGTGGTTCAGGATCAGATACCAGAACGAGATGTCGAGCAGACCGAGGCCCACGACGACCAGTCCCATCACGGCGCCGCTGCGGAAGGCGACCTTCAGTCCGCGGTCAAGCGACTGCCGGGCGGCATTGGCCGTACGGGCCGAGGCATAGGTCGCGGTCTTCATGCCGAAGAAGCCGGCCAGGCCCGAGAAGAAACCGCCCGTAAGGAAGGCGAAGGGAACCCACGGGTTCTGCACGCCGGCACCGTAGGCCAGGTAGGCGAAAAAGAGCGCCAGCAGGATGAAGACCACCAGCACGACCTTGTACTGCTGTTTGAGGTAGGCCATGGCTCCCTTGCGGACGTGCGCGGCAATCTCGCGCATGCGTTCCGTGCCTTCGTCTTCCCGCTTCATGAGCGAATAAAAAATCCACGCCACGGCCAGCGCCACGACAGAGGCCGCAGGCACCAGCCAGAAAATAGGAGGAGTGTTCATTTCGGTAGATACGGTTTTTAGGGTTAATATTGAAAGAACGGTATATGCCGCTTTGCGGCGGCCACAACCGCGCACCGGAACCCTGCACGCGGAGCGGCTGCCGAACAAATATAGCGAAAAATTCCCGGAAATCATGAACCTTCGGGCGGTTTTACCCGGCATTTGCAAACCGGACCGGGTCCGAGGGCTGCTGTCCGACGGGCAAAAAGTGGCCTTCGGAGCGGAAAATGACGGACAAAAGAGCGGATTTCGGCCGGCAACAGCTCTTTCTTCAACCCGAACCCGCTATCTTTGGGGCGGCGTTCGCCAGGACGGACGCCGGAACCGAATATTCACCCGATAAAACCGAGACATCATGGACGAAGGCCCGGATCGTACTTGCGCATTCACCGAATTATTCACGAATCCGTAGGGATCCGGCAACGGTCTCCTTGCGGACTAAAAGGAGATCAATGCCATGAAAGCACTCGAAAGGCACCTGCAACTCCTGCTCGACACACGCGACTGGAAGCGGCTCGGGCAGGTAATGGCCGCACTCGACCCGCATCAGGCGGCCGAAATCATCACCGACATCCGAATTCCCCAACGCGCCCTGCTCTTCAGGCTGCTGCCGACGGCATCGGCTGCAGCGGTCGTCGAATCGCTGCAGGGCGACGCCCGGGAATCATTCATCACGATGCTCTGCACGCAGATCCGCGCCGGAGTTTACCTACCGGCACCGGAGGCGGACGACGACCTGCGGCTCGAAGAGCTGCCCGGATGCATCGTGCGACATCTTCTGGAGCGGCTCTCCGCAACGGACCGGGAGGCGCTGTTCCGTTATCTGGGATATTCCGAAACATGCATCGGAGGGATGATCCGCACGGGATTCATCGCCCTGCGGCCCGAATTCACGACCGAGGAGGCGTTCGAGCAGATCCGACGCTACGGAGCCGGGACGGAGCGGTTCGACCGGCTCTATGTCGTGGACGGGGACTGGAGGCTGCTTCGCACGATCGGCATCCGCGACCTGCTGCTCGCCGCGCCCGGAGAGCCGATCTCCCGGATCGGAGCCCTCTGCTGCACGGTGCTCCGCGCCGACGAGGAGCGGGAGGCCGTCGCCGCGCGTTTCCGCAGCGAAGGTCCCGCATCGCTTCCCGTAACCGACTCGGCCGGAACGCTGCTCGGGGTCGTTTCATCCGAAGAGATCCTCCGGATCGAACGCGAGGAGGCCACCGAGGACTTTCAGAAGTTCGGCGGGGCGGAGGAGCTCGAACTCTCCTACACGCGCACCCCGCTGTTCTCGCTTGTGCGGAAGCGGGCCGGATGGCTCGTCGTGCTCTTTCTGAGCGAGATGCTCACGGCCTCGGCCATGGGGCACTTCGACGACGAAATCGCCCGGGCCGTTGTCCTGGCGCTCTTCGTGCCGCTGGTCATCTCCAGCGGCGGCAACTCGGGATCGCAGGCCGCCAGCCTCATCATCCGGGCCCTGGCCCTCGGCGAACTCTCGATGCGCAACATCGGATATGTCCTGCGCAAGGAGCTGCTCTCGGGACTGCTGCTGGGTGCCATTCTGGGGGCGATCGGTTTTATCCGCATCGTCATCTGGCAGGCCACGGGGCTCTACGACTACGGCCCGTTCTGGGGATGGGTCGGAGTGAGCGTCGCCATCTCGCTGCTCTTCATCGTGCTGTGGGGAACACTCGCCGGGGCGATGATTCCCCTGCTGCTCAAACGCATCGGGCTCGACCCGGCAACCGCCTCGGCACCCTTCGTGGCCACGCTTGCCGACGTTACGGGACTCGTAATCTACTTCTCGGTAGCAGCGCTCTTCCTGACCGGCAAACTGCTCTGATCACATCCGCCCGGGCAGCAAAAAGCCGGGGTTCGGATTGTTCCGAACCCCGGCTTTTTGCGTCAGAGACTCCGACTAACTGCCGAAGTTGTCGTAGAGAATGTTCTCGGGAGGTACGCCCAGCGAATCGAGCATCTTGACGACCGAGGCGATCATCATCGGGGGGCCGCACATGAGGTAGATGCAGTCCTCGGGAGCCTGATGGTTCTTCAGATAGTTCTCATAGAGGACATTGTGCACGAAGCCCGGCGTATAGGGAACCCCGGCGGCATCGGCCTCGGGATCGGGACGGTCGAGCGCCAGGTGGAACTTGAAGTTGGGGAACTCCTTCTCGATCTCGTGGAACTCGTGCAGATAGGGAGCCTCCTTCAGGGCACGGGCGCCGTACCAGAACGAAACGGGACGCTTCGTCTTCTCGGTCTTGAACAGATGCATGATGTGGCTGCGCATCGGCGCCATACCCGCACCGCCGCCGACGAAGATCAGCTCCTGCGTGTCGGGCAGGTTGTCCGGCAGGAAGAACTCTCCGTAGGGGCCCGAGATCGTTACCTTGTCGCCCGGCTTGCGCGAGAAGATGTACGACGAGCAGATACCCGGGTTCACCTTCATGAACGAGCCCGTGGCCCGGTCGAAGGGCGGCGTGGCAATACGGATGTTCAGCATGATGATGTTGCCTTCGGCCGGGTGGTTGGCCATCGAGTAGGCGCGGAACGTCGGCTCGGGATTGGTTGCAACCAGATCCCACATCTTCATCTTGTCCCAGTCGGCGCGATAGCGCTCGTCGACGTCCATGTCGGAGAACTTGATGGCATCGTACTTCGGGATGTCGATCTGGATGTAGCCGCCGCTGCGGAACTTCAGCTGCTCACCCTCGGGAAGCTTCACGACAAACTCCTTGAGGAAGGTCGAGATATTGCGGTTCGAAACGACCGTGCACTCCCACTTCTTCACACCGAGAACCGACTCGGGAACCTTGATCTTGAGGTCGTTCTTCACCTTCACCTGGCAGCCCAGACGCCAGTGGTCCTTGGCCATCTTGCGCGAAATGAAGCCCGTCTCGGTCGGCAGGATGTCGCCGCCGCCCTCCAGGACCTGACACTTGCACATGCCGCACGAACCGCCGCCGCCGCATGCCGACGGAAGGAATACCTTGTTGTTGGCCAGCGTCGAGAGGAGCGTCGAACCGCTCTCGGTCTTGATGACCTTCTCGCCGTTGTTGATGTCGATTGTAACCTCGCCCGACGCCACCAGCTTAGCCTTTGCATAGAGAAGCAGTGCGACCAGCACCAGCGTGATCATCAGAAAGGCTGCGATCGCAATTAAAATCGTTGTAGTCATTTTTTCCGAATCTCTTTTTAAAGGTTAGAACTGAATGCCCGAGAAGATCATGAAGGCGATACCCATCAGACCCGTGATGATGAAGGCGATACCGGGGCCCTTCAGCGCTGCGGGAATGTGCGAATAGGTCGTCTTCTCACGGATGGCAGCCATCATGACGATAGCCAGCCACCAGCCCAGACCCGAGCCCAGACCGTAGACGATCGACTGCCAGAGGGAGGTCAGCTCGCCGCCGTCGACCTTCTGTTGCATGAAGAGCGAACCGCCCATGATGGCGCAGTTCACGGCGATCAGCGGCAGGAAGATACCCAGCTGGCTGTAAAGCGTCGGCGAGAACTTCTCGACGGCCATCTCCACGAGCTGCGTGAAGGCGGCGATCGTCGCGATGAAGACGATGAACGACAGGAAGCTCAGATCCACGCCCTCGACCAGTACGTTGGCCTTCAGGACATGTTCATACAAGAGGTAGTTCAACGGAACGGTCATCACCATCACGAACGTAACGGCAGCTCCCAGTCCGAGGGCCGTCTTCACGCTCTTCGACACGGCGATGTAGGAGCACATGCCGAAGAAGAAGGCGAAGACCATGTTGTCGATAAAGATCGACCGGATAAAGATATTCAATGATTCCATATGCTATCCTCCTATTTTTCCTGTAAATCCTTGTTGTGCGAACGGTGCACCCAGATGATGCAGCCCACGATGATCAGCGCCATCGGCGGGAAGAGCATCAGACCGCAGTTCGAATAGAAGCCGCCTTCAGCCATGTACCAGCTCTCGGGGATCACCCGGAAGCCCAGTAGCGTGCCGGCGCCGAACAGCTCGCGGAAGATGGCCACGATCACCAGAATCATACCGTAACCCAGACCGTTGCCGATACCGTCGAGAAACGAAGCCCAGGGCTTGTTGCCCAGCGCGAAGGCCTCGACGCGGCCCATGACGATACAGTTCGTGATGATCAGACCCACATAGACCGACAGCTGCTTCGAGATCTCATAGACGAAGGCCTTGAGCACCTGGTCGACGAGGATCACCAGCGAGGCGATGACGACCAGCTGAACGATGATGCGGATACGCGACGGCACGCCGTTGCGCAGCAGCGACATCACCAGGTTCGAGAAGGCGGTTACGACCGTTACGCTGAGCGCCATGACGATCGCAGGCTTCAGCTGAACCGTAACGGCCAGGGCCGAGCAGATACCGAGGATCTGCACGATGACCGGGTTGTTCGCGGAGAACGGGCCCGTCAGATATTTCATGTTCTTGGCCGAAAACAAAGGCTCTTTCTCGTTCTTACTCATTGCTTTCCTCATTTTCTACGTTAGACACTTCGGCAGGAGCGGCTGCGGCCGTCGCGGCGGCACGCTTCGCCTCCAGCAGCGGCAGGTAGTGCTCGATGCTGTTGTAAAGCATGGCCGTAACGCCGTCGGAGGTCTTCGTACCGCCCGAGATGGCGTCCACCTCGTGCTCCTGATCCTGCGCTCCGCCCTTGCGGAGTTTCACCGAGACGAACTCCTCGCCGTTGAAAATCTGCTTGCCGATGAACTTCGACTGATACTTCGCCGTGGCGATCTCGTCACCCAGACCGGGCGTCTCGCCCTTGTGTGCCATGATAATGCCGGCGATGGTGTTCATGTCCTTCTCAAGAGCCACATAGCCCCAGATGGGGCCCCAGAGACCCATGCCCGTTACGGGAATGACCACACGGCCGTCCTTGGCCTCGAAGATCGGGAACTTGCCGGCGGCATAGGCGCCCGGCAGGTCATTGAGCCGCGCAAAGACATTTTCACCCTCGATGGGGTTGCCCTCGCTGTCAAGCACGCGGGCCTCGATCACGTCGTCATAGTTGACCTGTGCGACCAGCTCCTCGGCCGGAACCTGCTGCTTGACGGCATCGCCGGCATAGAGCGACATGAGGATCGACTGCTTCTTCTCGTTGAGCTCGTTCTCGGCCTGACGCTTCTGAAGTCCCAGGGCGGCCAGAGCCAGCAGGGTGGCCACGATGACGACCATGACGGTCGAGTAGATCACGATATAGAGGTTGCTGTTCGTATCGAGGCCCTTCTTCTCGGGCTTCAGCTCCGTGAATTCCGAGGCGGGAGCTCCGCAGACGGGGCAGGTCGCGGGTGCGGCCGATCCTTCGTGGATGTAACCGCAGACATTGCATTTAAACTTTTTCTGTGCCATATCTCACCACCCTATTTTGCAGTTTTAACACGATTCTTGCGGCGCGAGATGCTGGCCTCGACCACAAAGTAGTCCACCAGCGGCGCCAGAGCGTTCATGAAGAGGATCGAAAGCATCATGCCCTCGGGATAGGCCGGGTTCACCACGCGGATCAGCACGGCCAGCGCACCGGTCATCAGACCGACAATGTACTTGCCCGTATTGGTCTGTGCTGAGGTGACGGGGTCCGTAGCCATGAAGACCGCACCGAAGGCGAAGCCGCCGACGATCAGGTGCCACCAGGCGGGATACTCCGTCAGGCCGAGCGCCTGGAAGAGATAACCCATGGCCAGACCGCCGACAAATACCGAAACCATCGTCCGCCACGAAGCGATGCCCGTCCAGAGCAGGATCGCGGCGCCGATGAGGATCGCCAGCGTCGAGGTCTCACCGAACGAACCGGGGATGAAGCCCAGGAAGGCATCCAGAGGCGAGTAGGTCATCGTGCCGGTAGAAGCCAGCTGTTCGAGGGCCGTGGCGCCCGTGATGCCGTCGACATGCGCCCCCATCATCGTCCAGTTGGAATACCAGATGGTCTCACCCGACATCGAGGGGGTGTAGGCGAAGAAGGCGAAGGCACGCGCCAGCAGCGCGGGGTTGAAGACGTTCATGCCCGTACCGCCGAAGACCTCCTTGCCGAAGACCACGGCGAAGGCCGTCGAAAGAGCCACCATCCACAGCGGCGTCGACACGGGGAAGATCATCGGGATCAGAAGTCCCGTAACGAGGAAGCCCTCGTTCACCTCATGTCCGCGCGCCTGGGCGAAGGCGAACTCGATGCCCAGACCCACGATATACGACACGCAGACCATCGGCAGCACGCGCACCAGTCCGTAGAAGAAGGCCGTGAAGCCCGTGAGTCCCACCTGCACGCCGGTATTGAAGCAGCCGAACAGGAAGGCCGGCATCAGCGCGAGCACCACGACGATCATCGTACGCTTCATGTCGTTGCAGTCGCGGATGTGGGCGCCCTTCACGGTCGTCGTGTTGGGGACGAAGAGGAAGGTCTCGAACGCATCGAACGTCGATTCCAGGAAGCCCAACTTTCCACCCTTGGAGAAGGTGGGCTTGATTTTATCCATGAATTTACGCAATCCCATCTTTATGCCTCCTTAATCATTAAGTTAATACCCTCGCGGATGATCTGCTGGATCTCGATCTTCGAGGGATCGACGAACTCGCACAGGGCAAAGTCCTCTTCGACAACCTCGTAGATACCCAGATTCTCCATCTTGTCGATATCGCCCGCCAGGCAGGCCTTCAGCAGATACATCGGATAGATGTCCATCGGAAGATAGCGCTCGTAGAGACCCGTAACGACGAACGGACGCTCGCCGCCGTTGAGATTCGTGTCGAGATCATACTCCTTCTTCGGGCAGAGCCACGAGAAGTAGGCGCGCGACACGGAGAACTTGTTCAGACGCGGCATGGCCCATCCCAGCAGCTCGTACTTGTCGCCCTCGGGAATCGCCGTGAGCTGGTTGGCATAGTAGCCCAGGAAGCCGTCGAGCGCCGTCTTCGTACCGGTGAGGACGTTGCCCGAGATGAAGCGGATGCGGTTGCCCTCCTTCTGCGCCTTGACGTTGCCCTTGACAAAGGAATCGACGCGGGCGCCCGCGATGACACGCACATAGCCCGGCTTCTCGATCTCGGAACCGTCAACGGCGATGATGCGGTGCATGTCCACACGGCCCTCGTTCACCAGACGGCCGATGATGGCCAGATCCTGGATGTTCACCGTCCAGACGAGATCGCCCTTGTTGATCGGGTCGATGTGGTGGATCTGCACGCCCACGTTGCCCACGGGGTGCTTGCCCGCGAAGGTGTGCTGCTCGACACCCTGCAGCGACGACATCTGGCCCTCGCATTTCGCACGCATCGAGAGGTGTACCTTGCCCGGCGTCAAGCGGCGCAGCAGGTCGAGACCGGCCTGAAGATTGCGCTGCTCCTGCTTCAGCACGAAGTTGTAGTCCGGAGCGAGCGGCGCCGAATCGAAGGCCGAGATGAAGATCGCCTTCGGCGTGGTGGTCGGATCGGCGATGATCCCGTAAGGACGCTGCACGATCATCGGCCAGAGGCCCGAACGCAGCAGCAGTTCGACAAGCTCCTCGCGCGAGGCTTTCTTCAGGTCGGGTTTTCCGAACTCCTCGTAGCTCTGTTCGGCATCGGGAGTAACCGTAACCGTCAGCACCTTGCGCTTCTCGCCCCGATTGATGGCCGCCACCGTACCGCTGACAGGCGACGTGAAGAGTACACGCTCGTTGTACTTGTTGAAGAACAACGGCGTACCCGCCTTCACCTTATCGCCCACCTTAACCAGCAGCTTGGGTGTAACGCCCTCGAAATCGAGCGGCGAGAGGGCATACTCCGCAGCCAGAGGCGCTTCCGCCAGAGACTCCCGGGGCTTGCCCGCCAGATTGATGTCTAAACCCTTGCGTAATGTAATGATTTTCGACATGGTTAAAGATTTTGATTGTTATGTTTGGTTTTCTTGGGTCTTGTTCCGGATATGCGGATGCTCCGCAATCGGTGTTAGTCCGCTAACATAAATTCGCGTGCGAAAATACGAATTATTTTCGTAAAAACCCCACATTCCGCAGATTATTTCCTCCGTTGCCCCCAAAAAAGAGGCAGCAAAGGAGCTCTTTCCGTGGTACGTCCGAGCGCCGGCGCATGTCCGGCCGGCGGAATCGGGCCATCGGCACGGGACGATGCGGAAGAAAGCCGGATCCGTTTGCCGAAAATTTTGTACTTTTGCCCCGTCATGCTTCCCTACGTCGACATACACACGCACCACCCTACCGGACAGGCCATTGAGCTGCGCACGGCAGGCATCCATCCGTGGGAAGCCGGGGAGTTCGACGCCGCGGCGCTCGAAGCGCAGCTCGGGCGGGTGCAGGCCCTCGGCGAAACGGGGCTCGATAGGGTTCGCGGACCCGAGGCGGAGCTGCAGCTCCGGGCATTCCGGGCCCAGCTGGAGCTGGCCCGCAAGCACCGGCTGCCCGTCGTGCTGCACTGCGTAAAGGCCTTCGAACCGCTGATGCGCGAACTGGCCGCCGTACCGCTGCGGGCGGTGATCTTCCACGGATTCATCGGATCGCGGCAGCAGGCGGCAGAGGCGCTCAAAAGAGGTTACTGCCTCTCGTACGGCGTCCGCTCGTTCGCCTCGCCGCGCAGCGTCGAGGCGCTGCGCGCCACCCCCGCCGACCGGCTTTTCCTCGAGACCGACGACCAGAAGACGCCCATCGAGGAGGTCTATGCCCGTGCCGCGGAGCTGCGTGAAGAAAGCGTGGAGAGGCTGCAGCGTTGCACGCTGGCCAATTATGAACGGATTTTCGGAGAGCCGCTCTCCGACGAAAGCACCTTATAGAAAATGGAAAACTGGCTGGAACGAACCCTCCTGCTGCTCGGCGAGGAGAAACTCAACCGCCTCCGGCAGGCGCATGTCCTCGTCGTGGGGCTGGGCGGCGTAGGAGCCTACGCCGCGGAGATGATTGCCCGGGCGGGCGTGGGCCGCATGACCCTGGCCGATGCCGACGTGGTGAACGAGACGAACATCAACCGGCAGCTCGTGGCCCTGCATTCGACCGTGGGGCGCCAGAAGGCCGAGGTGCTGGCCGAGCGACTGCGGGACATCAACCCCGCGATCGAGCTTACCGTCGTCAACCGCTACATCAGGGACGAGGAGACCTACACGCTGCTCGACGCGGCGCCGTACGACTATGTCGTCGATGCCATCGACACGCTCTCGCCCAAGCTGGCACTCATCGCGGCAGCGCTCGAACGCCGGCTGCCGCTGGTCAGCTCGATGGGCGCCGGAGCCAAGATGGACCCGACGAAGCTCGAGATCGCCGACATCTCCCGCACGCACCACTGTCCGCTGGCCCACATGCTCCGCAAACGGCTCCACAAGCTGGGCATCCGCAGCGGATTCCGGGCCGTCTTCTCCCCCGAGCCGATCCGCGAGGGGGCCATGATCCTCTGCGAGGAGCAGAACAAGAAGTCGAACGTCGGCACGATCTCCTACATCCCGCCGATGTTCGGCATCGGATGCGCCTCGGTAGTCATCCGCGGACTGATCGGAGAACTTGAACCATGAAAAACATAAAAACCTGCATATATGAAACCGAACATCGTTTTTCTCGACGCATACAGCCTCGGCAAAGCCGACCTGACGGCCATCCGCGCGCTGGGCAACTACACGGAGTATGAATACACACGCCGCGACCAGATCATCGAGCGCTGCCGCGAAGCGGAGGTGGCCATCACGAACAAGGTGGTCTTCGACCGCGCGACCCTCGAGCAGCTGCCCCGGCTGCGGCTGATCTGCGTGGCCGCAACGGGCATGAACCACATCGACCTCGAGGCGGCAGCCGAGCGGGGCATCGCCGTGAAAAATGCCGTGGGCTACTCGACTCACTCCGTCACGGAGACCACGATCGGCGCGGCCATCGCCCTCATGCGGCAGGTGGTCTACTACGACCGCTACGTAAAGCAGGAGTACGGCGGCTCGGAGCGCCAGTATCATTTCGGACGCACGACCCACCAGCTCTTCGGCTCCCGCTGGGGCATCATCGGGCTGGGCAACATCGGCCACAGCGTGGCGAAGGTGGCCGAAGCGCTCGGCTGCGAGGTGGCCTACACCTCCACGTCGGGCGTCGCCCGCGAGGAACCCTATCCCTGCCTGCCGCTCGACGAACTGCTCGCATGGGCCGACGTGGTGTCGATCCACGCCCCGCTGAACGACCGCACGCGCGGACTGATCGGAGCCCGCGAACTGGCCCGGATGAAACCCTCGGCGCTGCTGATCAACGTCGCGCGCGGCGGCATCGTGGACGAAGCGGCACTGGCGGCGGCTTTGGACGAAGGGCGGCTGGCCGGCGCGGCACTCGATGTCTTCGCGCACGAACCGCTCGAAGCCGACAGTCCGCTGCTGCGCCTGCGCAACGCAGACCGGCTGCTGCTCTCGCCCCACAACGCCTGGTCGCCCGTCGAGGCCGTAGCCGTGCTGGTGGAGTGCATTGCCCGCAACATCCGCAAATTCTACGCCGAACGATAAGTCATGAAGATCCCCGAAACCATACTTCCTTCGCCGGATGTCCGTCGGCAGCGGGTTTTCGACTGGCTCGACGCCCACGGCATCTGCTACACCTGGTATGAGCATCCCGAAGCGCCGACCATCGAAATCGCCCGCCAATACTGGCACGACGACGGCTCGAAGCACTGCAAGAACCTCTTTTTCCGCAACCACAAGGGCGACCGCCACTACCTCGTAGCCTTTGACTGCGAACAGTCGCTGGCCATCCACGACCTCGAACACCGGCTGCACCAAGGCAAGCTGTCGTTCGCCTCGGAGCCGCGCATGGCCTACTGGCTCGGGCTGCAGCCCGGATCGGTATCGCCCTTCGGGTTGATCAACGACCCGGCGAACCATGTACACCTGTTTTTAGACGCGCAGCTGCAGCGCTACCCCGCCCTGTCGTTCCATCCGAACGACAACCGCGCCACGGTGGTCATCACGCGCAAGGAGTTCATGCGCTACCTCACGGAGGTGGGCAACAGCTATGAATTTCTCGAACTCTACTGAACAACGAGCCGGTTTTTTTCCTACCTTTGTATAAACCCAACGAATCGGAAAACCCTTAAAAACAAACCCGACCATGAAAAAACTCGTTCTCGCACTGCTCATGACCCTTTGCACCCTGGGTGCGCTTCGGGCCAAGTCCCTGCAATCGGACATCATGTCCTTCTTGCGCACCGAAGGATACGCTCCTTCCTACGACTCGGACGGCGTCATCCAGCTCAAGAAGGAGGGATACCTCTACTACGTCATCGTCAAGGACATCGACGATGGATACTCCTACGTCGAGGTTCGCGTGCCGTTCGGCATTTCGGACATGTCGCTCAGCGAACTGCAGAACATTGCCACCGAATTCAACACCGGAAAATTCCTCTGCAAATGCTCGGCATATCGCGATGACAGCGATGGAGACAATATCTTCCAGATCGGCATGGAGTTCGTCGCCTCCACCTCCTCGCAGGCCCGTTACCAGATGAAGCACGCCCTGCGGCTGATGCCCAAATGGATCAGCGCCTTCGAGGAGTATCTCTGACATCCGGGAGGAGTGCAGGCCGGGACCCGGCCCACGAAAAAGAGGGGATTCGCGCACATGCGCGGATCCCCTCTTCTCTTTTCGGATCGGAAAGCGCAGGAGGCGGCGAGGAGAAGGCTCCGATGCCCGGTGTGCATGCGGATCTTCGCGGGATCGGGCCGCACCACAAACGACGAAGACCGGTCCTGCGACCGGTCTTCATTCGTTTCATTCGGTTCCGGGGAACCGGGTTACTTCATCTCGACAAGAGCCTTGCCGGTCATCTCCTCGGGCTGGGGAAGTCCCATGAGCTTGAGCACCGTAGGAGCCACGTCGGCCAGGATGCCGTTGTGCACCGACTTCACGCGGTCCGACACCACAACGATGGGCACCGGGTTGAGCGAGTGCGCCGTGTTGGGCGTACCGTCGGGGTTGATGGCGTTGTCGGCGTTGCCGTGGTCGGCAATCATCACCACCTCGTAGCCGTTGGCCTTGGCCGCCTCGACGACCTTCTCCACGCACTTGTCCACGGCCTTCACCGCCTTCACGATGGCGTCGTAAACGCCCGTATGGCCTACCATGTCACCGTTGGCGAAGTTCAGGCAGATGAAGTCAAACTTCTGCTCACCGAGCGCAGCAACCAGCTTGTCAGCAACTTCCGGAGCCGACATTTCGGGCTGCAGGTCGTAGGTGGCTACCTTCGGCGAAGGAACCAGAATCCGCTCCTCGCCCTCGAACTTCTCCTCGCGGCCGCCGTTGAGGAAGAAGGTTACATGGGCATACTTCTCGGTCTCGGCGATGCGCAGCTGCCGAAGTCCCTGCTTCGAAACCCACTCACCGATCGTATCGGGCACGTCGGCCTTGTCGAAGAGGATGTGCAGCCCCGTAAACTTGGCATCGTAGGGGGTCATGCAGCAGTAGTAGAGCGGCATGGTGTGCATGCCGGCATCGGGCATGTCCTCCTGCGTGAGGACGATCGTCAGCTCCTTGGCGCGGTCGTTGCGGTAGTTGAAGAAGATCACCAGATCGTTCGGGCGGATCAGACCGACGGGCTGGCCCGCAGCATCGACATGGACGATCGGCTTGATGAACTCGTCCGTAACGTCGGCGTCGTAGGACTTCTGCACGGCGGCAACCATATCCGTGTCGTGCTCGCCGACACCCTCGACCAGCGCATCGTAGGCCACTTTCACGCGCTCCCAGCGCTTGTCGCGGTCCATGGCGTAGTAGCGGCCGATCACCGTGGCGATCCGACCGCCCGTCTTGGCGAGGTGCTCTTCGAGCTGAGAGATGAAGCCCTTGCCGCTGTGCGGGTCGGTATCACGGCCGTCCATGAAGCAGTGCACATAGGTGCGCTCCGAAACACCGTACTCCTGCGCAATGTCACACAGTTTGAAGAGGTGCTCGAACGAGGAGTGCACGCCGCCGTTCGAGGTCAGGCCCATGAAGTGCACGCCGACGCCCTTCTCCTTCGCATACTCGAAGGCCTTGACGATTTCGGGGTTCTTCAGAATCGAGTTGTCGCGGCAGGCCCGGTTGATCTTCACGAGGTCCTGGTAGACCACGCGGCCGGCGCCGATATTGAGATGTCCGACCTCCGAGTTGCCCATCTGCCCGTCGGGAAGACCGACATTCTCACCGTCGGTGCGCAGCTCGGCATGCGGATACTTTTCGGTCATGGCCGAAATGTAGGCGGGATGAACCGTCCAGATGACGTCCGCCTTGTCGTGATGGCCGTTTCCCCAGCCATCGAGAATCATCAGTAATACCTTGTTGCTCATATCAGTTGTTTTTTGATCGTTTGACTTATTTCACCTGTGCCGAGATCAGCTCCACGGCCTTGTCGATCGCAGCCTGCAGTCCGTCGGGGTTCTTGCCGCCGGCCGTGGCGAAGAAGGCCTGGCCGCCGCCGCCGCCCTGCATGAGCTTCGCCGCCTCGCGGACCACCGCACCGGCATTTACACCCAGAGCCGTAATCCCGTCGCCGAGCATCACCGTCAGTGTCGGCTTGCCATCAACCAGCGACCCGACGACAAAGACCAGTTTCGGCAGACGCTGGCGCAAATTGTAGGCCAGATCCTTGACGAAATCGGGACGTCGGTCGGTCTGCATGCTGAACAGGCTCATGCCGTCGCGCTCGGGGGTAGACGAGGCGATCTTGTCGGCCCACTGAGCCACCTGCTCGCGCCGCATCGCCTCGACCTCCTTCGAAAGCTGCTCGTTGCTCTCGAGCATCTTCCTGACGGCCTGCACGACCTGCGGATTGTTGAGGTAACCGGCAATGTCGCGCATCGTATCCTCGGCAGCGTAGAGGATCTTCTCGGCCTGCTCGCCCGTTACGGCCTCGATACGGCGTACGCCGGCCGAAATGGCACTCTCCGAGAGAATCTTGAAGAAGCCGATGGTTCCCGTCGAACGCGTATGCGTACCGCCGCACAGCTCGACCGAATCACCGAAGCGGACCATGCGGACCTGGTCGCCGTACTTCTCGCCGAAGAGCATCATCGCCCCGGCGGCCGCAGCCTCCTCCTTCGTGGCGTCGCGCTTCTCCTCAAGCGGATAATCGGCCCGCACGGCCAGGTTTACCAGCTGCTCGACCTCGCGCAGCTGCTCCGGCGTAACCTTCTGGAAGTGCGAGAAGTCGAAGCGCAGCACCTCGGGCGTAACGAGCGAGCCCTTCTGCTCGACATGTGCGCCGAGCACCTTGCGCAGCGCGGCGTGCATGAGGTGCGTAGCCGTATGGTTGTTGGCCGCCGACTGCCGTTTCCCGGCATCCACGACGGCATGGAAGGGGGCTCCGGGATTCTCGGGAAGCGTCTCGACGATATGGATAATCAGACCGTTCTCCTTCTCCGTATCGACGATCTCGATGCGCTCGTTGGCGCTCTCGATATAGCCCGTGTCGCCGATCTGACCGCCCGAATTGCCGTAGAAGGGCGTGCGGTCGAAGACCAGCTGATAGGTGGTGCGGCCCTTCGAGGTAACGCGGCGGTAACGTGCGATGCGCACCTCGTCGGTCAGAGTGTCGTAACCCGTGAAGACGCTCTCCTTGATCGGGAGCAGCTCCACCCAGTCGTCCGTAGCCACGGCGGCGGCGTTGCGCGAACGCGCCTTCTGGGCCTGCAGCTCCTCCTCGAACGACTCCAGATCGACACCGACACCCTGCTCGCGGGCGATGAGTTCCGTCAGGTCGATCGGGAATCCGAAGGTATCGTAGAGCACGAAGGCCTCCTTGCCCGAGATGAGCTCCTTGCCCTCGCTCTTCGTGCGGGCGATGACGCCGTCGAGCAGGTTGATGCCCGTAGCCAGCGTACGCAGGAACGAGGACTCCTCCTCCTCGATCACCTTCTCGATGAGGGTCTGCTGCGCCTTCAGCTCGGGGAACTGGCCGCCCATCTGCTCCACGAGCCCCGCAACCAGCTTGCAGAGCGTCGGCTCGGTGAAGCCCAGGTAGGTATAGCCGTAGCGCACGGCACGGCGCAGGATGCGGCGGATCACATAACCCGCCTTGACATTCGAGGGAAGCTGTCCGTCGGCGATCGAGAAGGCGATGGCACGCAGGTGGTCGGCCATCACGCGCATGGCGACGTCCGCCTTCTCGTCCTCGCCGTAGCGCTTGCCCGAGAGGGCGGCGATGCGGCCGATCGTCGGCTGGAAGACATCCGTATCATAGTTCGACTTCTTGCCCTGCAGGATCATGCAGAGGCGCTCGAAGCCCATACCCGTATCGACGTTGCGCGCCGGAAGCTCCTCGAGCGAACCGTTGGCCTTGCGGTTGAACTGCATGAAGACCAGGTTCCAGATCTCGATCACCTGCGGATGGCCCGCATTGACCATCTCGCGGCCCGGCTTGGCGGCGATCTCCGCCTCGTCGCGCAGGTCGAAGTGGATCTCCGAGCAGGGTCCGCAGGGGCCCGTCTCGCCCATCTCCCAGAAGTTGTCGTGCTTGTTGCCGCGGATGATGTGATCCTCCGGAAGGAAACGGCGCCAGCAGTCGTAGGCCTCCCGGTCGAACGGCACGCCGTCCTCCTCCGAGCCCTCGAACACCGTGGCGTACATCCGCTCGGCCGGCAGCTTGTAGACATCGTGCAGCAGCTCCCAGGCCCACTCGATCGCCTCCTTCTTGAAGTAGTCGCCGTAGGACCAGTTGCCCAGCATCTCGAACATCGTGTGGTGGTAGGTGTCGTGTCCTACCTCCTCCAGGTCGTTGTGCTTGCCCGAAACGCGCAGACACTTCTGCGTATCGGCCGCACGCGGATATTTGCGCGGTGCATTGCCCAGGAAGATATCCTTGAACTGGTTCATGCCCGCATTGGTAAACATCAACGTGGGGTCGCCCTTGACGACCATCGGTGCCGACGGCACGATCACATGACCCTTCGATGCGAAGAAGTCAAGAAAGGCCTGGCGAATTTTGTTCGATTCCATGAGATATACTTTTTTCCGAATTTATTCGTTCCTGATTTCGGGTTGCAAAATTACACAATTAAAGTTAAATTTGCACCCTACCACAGGGAGTTTTTTCCGCAATGGAGCAAAAAGAGGAGGGTTTCGCAACACAGCGTCTGGCCCATGAGGCGCAGATTCTCACGCATGAGGCACAGATACTCACGCGTGAGGTCGTTACGGCACCCTTCCGTCTGAAAACCTACCGGCTGATCCGCAAGATTCTCATCGGATTCATCCTCGCCTCCCTGGCCAACTTTCTCTTCTCCTACTTCTTCTACACGCCCAAGATGTACCGCATCCTGAGCGACAACCGCGAGCTGACGATCCGCTACCGCATCCTCCAGGACCGCATCCGCACGGCACAACGCCGGGTCGACGAGATCCGCCACCGCGACAACGGGGTCTACCGCTCCCTCTTTGCCACCGACACGCTCTCCGTTCCGGGGGTCTGGCAGCCCTATCCCGATGCGAAATACGCGTCGATGGCCGACGACGACTACGCCCCGCTGATGATCGGAACGTGGAAACAGCTCGATGCCCTGGCCCGCACGATCTACCTCGAATCCGTCTCGTTCGACGAGTTGCAGCTGCTTTCGAAAAACAAGGAGCAGATGGCAACGGCCGTGCCCGCCATCTGGCCCATTGACCGCAAGGCACTGCACAACAACCATATCGGAGCCTTCAATCCGCGGCGCTTCCACCCCATTCTGCACCGCATCGTGGCCCACGAGGGCATCGACCTCGGCTGCGACCGCGGCACACCGGTCTACGCCACGGGCGACGCCACCGTCGAACTGGCCGAAGGAGCGGGATACAACGGCGGCTACGGGCATCAGGTGCTGCTCAACCACGAATTCGGATACAAGACCCGCTACGCCCACCTGAGCGACGTACTCGTCAAGCCCGGCGACAAGGTCAAGCGCGGACAGATCATCGCCCGTACGGGAAATACGGGCCGCTCGTCGGGGCCGCACCTCCACTACGAGGTGATCCTCAAGGGAACGCCGGTGAACCCGATCAACTACTTCAACCGCAACATGTCGGCCGAAGAGTACGAAGAGCTCATGGAGAACCTCCGCGAGACCAATTTCGAGAAGTATTGACATGACCGGAAAGAAGGATCTCATAAAACTCCGCAAACGCCGCCGCCGCAGGCAGCGGATCATCCGCACGACGGTCCATCTGTTCGTATGGATCGGTGTGGTCGTGCTCTACTACATCGGATTCTCAATCTTCTTCGATACACCGGTCGAATACGAGATGAAGCACTCCACGGACCGGCTCCGGAGCGAATACAAGGCGCTCACGCAGCGTTATGACTCCCTGCAGCTGGTTCTCGACAACCTGCGCGCACGCGACCGCAGCGTCTTCCGCATCCTCTTCGAATCGGATCCCTACGACTTCGACTCGGAATACGAGCAGCAGCAGAGCCTCACCTACGAGAAGATCGTGGACCGCTCGACGCGCCGGCTCAAGCGCGAACTCCGCGACCGCGTGGCCGGCATGGAGCAGCAGCTCGCCCGTCTGAACGCCTCCTACCTGGCCCTGCAGGAGCGCATCGACTCCACGGGCCGCGACTGCGACCGCATTCCCTCGATCCAGCCCGTGATCAACAAGCAGCTCACGCTGCTCACGGCCTCCTACGGCATGCGCATACACCCCTTCTACAAGACGCTGCAGTCGCACCAGGGCGTCGACTACACCATCCCCGAAGGGTCGCGCGTCTTCGCCACGGCCGACGGCGTGGTGCGCGACGTGGCAACCCGCAACTCGACACACGGCCTGACGGTGGTCATCGACCACGGCAACGGATACGAAACCTCGTACAGCCACCTCTCGAAGACCAACGTCCGCCGCGGGCAGAGCGTCCGCCGCGGCGACATCATCGCCCTGTCGGGCGACACGGGACTCTCGCTCGCCCCGCACCTCCACTACGAGGTGCGCTACAACGGCATGCGCGTGGACCCGATCCACTACTTCTTCATGGAACTTTCGCCCTCGGAGTACCAGCGGCTGATGCGCATCGCGCAGTCGGGCATGCAGGCCTTCGATTGACACCCCTTTCCGCACGATGACCGACAACACCCGAATCCGACTGCTGTTGCTCGACTTCGACGGCACGCTGGCCGACACGCGGCGGGCCAATACGCTCGCCTACGTCGCCACGCTGCGCGAGGCGGGCTACACGCTCTCCGAGGAGGAGTATGCCGCCCGCTATTTCGGCATGCGCTGCGAGGAGTTTCTCACCCGCTTCGGCATTCAGAATCCCGCGGAGCGCGACCGCCTGCGGCGCCGCAAGATCGCGCTCTACCCCGCCTTCTTCGACACGCTGCGGCTCAACCGGCCGCTGTGGGATTTCTGCTGTCAGTTCCGCGCACAGGGCGGCCGCGTATGGATCGTCTCGACGGGAAGCCGCGAGAACATCGAAAACGCCATGCGCCACCTCGGGATCGGAGGCCCGGTAACGGCTGCCGCCGGATCGGATATCGGCGCGCGCCACGAAAAAGGCCGGGCGGAAGACGAAGCTCCGCTCGGCCGGGTGGACGGCATTCTGGCCGGTCCGGATATTGCGCACAGCAAGCCTGCGCCGGACTGTTTTCTGGAGGCCATGCGCCGCGAAGGGTGCACGCCGCGTGAAACGCTGATCTTCGAGGATTCGGAGATCGGCATCGAAGCCGCACGCCGCAGCGGCGCCGGCTACTTCGTCGTCAGGCTCTGACGGGTTCTACCAGCCCCGCTCCGCCAGTCGGGCGGGAGGCGGTGGCGGCATTTCGCCCTTCTTGTGTTTTTTAGGTTTTTTAGGCTTCTTGGGTTTCTCCGGATGCCGGGGATGGCCGGGATGGCCGGGATGCGGCGCCTCATAGGGCGGCCGGGGATGACGGTGGCGCGGCGGCTGCTGCACGGCGCACGAGGAGGCAAGCAGCACCGTCAGAAGGAGGCACCAGCTCCAGAATCTGCGTGTTTTCATCGTACGAGGGTGTCAGGTTGTTTCCGTATACAAAGTTACACATTTTTCCGTCCTTGCAAAATTCGGGGAATAATGTATCTTTGTGCATCTTTTTTTTCGAGCAACCGATGAAAAATCCCGATCTGCGGCAACACGACACGGAAATATCCGCCGAAACGGCAAAAGACCCGACGGCGGCGGCATCTTCGCTGCCGCCGGATGACCCGGCACCCGACAAGACCTCCGCACATGCGGAATCCTCCTGGCGGCAGCGGCTCCGGCAGCGCCGAAAGGCCATTCTCCGCCGGATCGAATACAACCGGCTGCGCCGCATCCGCCACAAGTCGGTGCCCGGATACACGCACTGCAAGAACTGCGGCGAACGGCTCTACGGCATGTACTGCCACCGCTGCGGACAGTATGCGCTCGATCCGGAACAGCCCTTCTGGAAATACTTCAAGCAATACTTCGAGAACGTCTATCAGTTCGACAGCGAGGTGTGGCAGACCCTCTGGCTGCTCTTCCGCCGCCCGGGACTGCTGACGCTGGAGTTCAATGCCGGAAAGATCAACTCCTACGTTCATCCGCTGCGGCTGTTCATGTTCATCTCGGCGCTCTTCTTCCTGGCCGTGGCCTTCTTCATTCCCGAGGCCGACAAGGCCCTGAACGCCTCGCAAAGAGAACTCTCGGCCCTCCGTGACCCGCGGGTTCTCCAATCGCTGCAGAACGAGTTCGTGGAGGATGTCGACGCCCTCAATCGGGATACGGTCATCTGGGTGGGAGATGCCCGGGAGGTCTTCGAGGGGCTGGAGTCGCTGGTCGAGGTCCGCGACCGTCCGGGGCCCGATACGCTGCAGGTCCGTCTCCCGGTCTATCTGATCGAAGACGGATATCTCGTCGCCGCACCCCGCGACTCGATCTACTGGAGCAGCGAAGACCCCCGGCGCCCCGACTCCCTGTTCGAACAGGACGAAGTGCAGCAGCTCCACCGCGAAATGATCTACGAGGAGGTCATCGGCTGGCTCTCGCAGTGGCTGCCCGTCATCCTGCTGCTCTTCATCCCCTTCTTCGCCCTGCTGCTGCGCCTCTTCTTCCGCAAAAGCCGCATGCACTACATGGGCCATTTCGTTACGGCGCTGCACCTGCACTCCGTGCAGCTTATTCTGGTCTTCATCCTGCTGCTCGGCGCCCACTGGATCGAGCATCCGGGAAACTATGCGCTTCTTCTGCTTGTACTCTACCTGCTGCACATGGTTTTCGCCTTCCACCGCATCTACCGCAACGACTGGGGCAAAACCGCAGTCAAGGCCGTGCTGATCCATGGATTCTACATGACCGTGATGCTCGTCGTGCTCTTCGCGATTTTCATCTGGCTCATCTACCCGCTCATGGAGGAGAACGGATGGTAGCAGGATCCCCGGCGAACGGACCGAAAGCAAAAGCCCCGCAATACCCGATGGATTGCGGGGCCTGTTTTTCAGACGGCCGGCCCGGCTACCGTTTGCAGATGACGTTGAAGTCGCAATACTGGCAGCTGTCCGGATCGGTGCACTGCCGGAACGGCACCCCGGGATCGTAGATCTCGGCAAGGGTTTCGCGCACGAGCTCCTCGAAACGTCCCGCATAGCAGGAATAGGGGGCACCCGCAAGGCCGTCATGGTGATCGACCAGCAGCGGCGAATAGTCCTCGCGGTG
The DNA here is from genome assembly GCA_019115605.1 of Candidatus Alistipes faecigallinarum. Lineage (GTDB taxonomy): Bacteria > Bacteroidota > Bacteroidia > Bacteroidales > Rikenellaceae > Alistipes > Alistipes faecigallinarum. The sequence goes on along the minus strand of DXDG01000009.1, from coordinate 30,981 downwards.
CATCGCCCGCACATAGTAGAGCGCCGGCGTGGCATCGGTTCCCTGCCCGCGGTAGAGCATCATGGCGTAGAGCAGCGTCTGAAGGATATTCGACAGCCGCTGCCGGCCCGTACCGTGAAAGAGGTTGTCCAGACCGTCGAAATCCAGATGCGGGGTTCCGGTCTTGTAGTCCACCACGCGCAGCGTGCCGTCGTCCAGGCGGTCGATGCGGTCGGCAATGCCCGAAAACTTCATCGTGCGGGGACCGGCCGCCGTCTCGAAATCGAAACCGTAGGCCACCTCGTGTTCAAGGCCCTCGACGCGGAAGGCGTCATGCGCAGCGTCGTAAGGCATCACTCCGCCCTTGAGATAGCGGACGACGATATCCTTGACCAGCACCAGATTGCCCGTATAGTCGGAGGCCGTGGCCTTCGGATCCTTCAGATAGTGTTCGTTGATCGCCCCTTCGACGGCCGCGGCGACCTCTCCGGAACGGATCAGCGCCCGCAGCGTTCCGCCGGGGTGCGATTCTCCCTCGATACGGGTATAGAGGCGCTGCACGGCGGCATGGAGGATCGTTCCGAACATCGGGGCATCGATCTCCTCGGAGATCTCGTCGTCGGTGGCGAGCCGCGCCACGGAGTGGAAATAGAAGCGCAGCGGACAGGCGACATAGCGGAAGAAGGCCGTGGGCGAAAGCGTCGCCTTCGACGCGGGGTCGGTGAAGCGGTCGAGGCTCAGCAGAATCCGTTCATCCTTCGCCACCTCGATCGGTGCCGCGGCGGCGAGATTGACATCGACACCGACCTCGACACGCTGCAGCGGGAAGCCGCTCTCGTACTCCAGCTGGCGGATGTAACGGCTCGGCTCGCCCGTGGACTTGTCGTCGGCATGGGCGCAGTAGAGCATCCACACGCGGCGGGCGCGCTGGATCAGGCGATAGAAATAGTAGGCGTAGACACCCTCGTGGTGCTCGGGAGTGGGCAGTCCGTAGGCCGCCCGCAGGTTGTAGGGAATGAACGACGACTGCGTGGTGCGGTTGCCCGGGAAGTTGTCGTCGTTCATCGAAAGGATGATGACATTCTCGAAATCGAGGTTGCGCGTCTCGAGGATTCCCATGACCTGAACGCCTTCGAGCGGCTCCCCCTCGTAGGGAATGCGCAGCGTCTGCAGGTGGCGGCGCAGCAGCGAGACGTAGATCTCCGGCGTGGGATCGATCGTACAATCGTCCAGCGAGTTGCGAAGCCGTGCGACCTCCTCGGCAATGACGGCCAGAAATTCCGTCCGCAGCCGGACATCGTCCCCCTCGTAGGGCTGACGCACCACGGCGGAGATCACCTCCGAGAGCCAGTCGGAGAGGCTCCGCCAGTCGGGAGCTGCCCGGAAGACAAGCCGCAGCAGGTCGTTCTGTCCGAGCCAGGCGGCATCCACGGCGATTCGCCGCTCGCGCGTAATCTCCTCCTGCAGCTGCTTCATCCGTGCGGCATCGCATCCGGCCAGATAGGGATGCGCCAACAGTCCGACGACATCCGCATGGTAGAACGTGCAGCCCGCGCCCTTCGTCCGGCGGTGGTGCTGCAGCTCGACGAGGCGTTCGACAAAGGTATAGGCCAGGCTCGAACGCAGCGGATAACCCATCGTTACGTTGATACTTCCCAGATCGGCCGGCAGCGCGTGCAGCAGCGGCAGCAGCAGGTTCTCGTCCGTCAGCACGATGGCCGTCTCCTTGCCCAGGGGGCCCCGTTCGGCAAGGCGTCCGAGAATCGTCGCCACGTACTTGCACTGCACGGCATTCGAGCAGGCCGCCACGGCGGTAAGCTCCTTCTTCTCCGACAGGACGTCGTGCACAAGTTCCGCGCGCGGCGGAAAACGCACGAGATTCTCGCGGATGAACATGCCGGCCTCCTGCTCCGGACGGTCGCGGTAGTAGGAGTCGTAATCCCAGTAAAAATCGGTCTCGGCGGCCGTAGCGAGAAAGCCGAAGAGGATCTTCTCGCAGGCTGTGAGTGCATTGAAGCCCGCAACGACAAAGCGCCGCGGGCGGTCGAACGAAAACGATCCCTCGCGGATGCGGTCGGCGGCGGCGCGCTGCACCATGCCGTTGTAGGCGATGCCCAGCTCCAGAAGCCGTTCGCGGAAACGGCGGTAGATGGGGCCCAGTGTCCGCCAGATGGCCAGAAAGCGCCGCTTCTCCTCCGAAAGGTCCGTTTCGGGGCCGAGCGACGACCAGAAGGCGATGATCCGCAGCTGCTCGGGGGTCAGATAGGAGATATCGGCCTCGATCTCCTTGATCTGCTCGATGTTGCGGAAGAGCATCGAGGCGTCGATCCGGTACTTGTCGATCGTGTCGAAATCCGCCAGGAGCATGTCGCCCCAGAAATAGAAGTGATCGAACGTTTCGGTATGGTATTCCGAATAGATGCGGTAGAGCTCGGTGATCAGACGCAGCCGGTCGCCCGTGCGGAGCTCCGAGATCTCGGTCATCAGCTCATCGACGGTTGTCCACTCGGGCTGCCACATCGGACGGCTTACCCTGGCGGCGAGGGCTTCGGTGAAGAAGAGCCGCGCACGGCGCGAGGGAAAGAGCACGGCGCGATCGGCAAGCGACTCCCCGTAACGGGCATACAGGTCTGCAGCGACCTCTTCGAGAAAGGTTTTCATGATCCGGAAACGCAGGGGCGACTGTTGCAACTACTCCTCTTCAAGGCGGGAGATGCTGCCGCCCATGAACTTCTCGCCGGTTAGCAGAATGGCCGGATCTCCCTTGTAGACAACCGTTCCACCCGTGGAGGTCTTCGCCTCGAGGCGGTCGGTAACCCACAGTGCGGCGTGTCCCGAACCGGCTGCATTCACCCGCACGGACATCGATTCGAGCGCCGTGGCCTCGACCTTGCCCGTCGAGACAAAGAGCGTGAGGTAACGGGCCGTGCCCGACAGTTCGGCCGCGGCGTGTCCCGTCAGCTCCATCTGCAGGTCCTGCACCTCCAGGGCGGCCGTCAGGTGAGCCCCTTCACCCACCGCAAGATCCAGCAGCGGCGCCTTGAGCCGCCCGTCGAAGAGCACCGCGGCATCCCGGACGGAGATTCGCTCCAGCGCATTGTAGCAGACCGTGACGGTCGTGCGCTCCGTGCGGCGCGCATCGCGGCGTTCGAAGATGCGCAGCACCCGGTCGCGCACCTCGGCGCGGAATTTTGTCGTATAGGAGCCTTTCGTATCGTAGACGATCTTCGGAGCCTCCGTATCGGGCACCTCGACAAAACGGATATCCACCGGGGCCGCCACCTCGACGGCCGTGAAGAGCGGCAGCCACTCGCTGCGCGCTCCGGCATCCGTCGAATCGGCCTCGACGGCGGGCCGTTCATCCGACATGCGGTTCACGGCTGCGGCAGGAGACAGAAGGGCTCCCGAAACAAGCGTTGCGGCCGCCGCGGCGGAAAGGGTCGTAAGAATCAGTCGCTTCATCATTCGCAGGTCTTGTGTGTGCAAATACTTCGGCTAATTTACGAAATTCTTGCGAAGTTCGGGATTTGTTTCGTACATTTACTATCGAAAAAAACGACATTCCAGAGAGCGTGAGAGCCAAAATCCTGAATGCGAGCGCCGGGTCGGGAAAGACCTACCAGCTGGCCTACAAATATGTCCGCGACGTGATCGGCCGCCCCGATCTCTACCGCCACATCCTCGCCGTAACCTTCACGAACAAGGCTACCGAGGAGATGAAGTCGCGTATTCTGAAGGAGATCCATACGCTGGCCTCGGGAGCCGCAAGCAGCTATCTCGAGGATCTGTGCCGCGAAACGGGACTCGACGCCCCGAGCGTGCGCAAACGGGCCGCTGAGGTGCGTTCCCGGATCCTGCACGACTATTCGCACTTCACCGTGCTGACGATCGACACCTTCTTTCAGCGCATCCTGCGGGCCTTTATCCGGGAACTGGGGCTCGATCTGAACTACAACGTCGAGATCGAAACCGCCTCGGTACTCTCGAAAAGCGCCGATACGCTGATCGACCGGATCACCGACGACCCGGACCTCGAACGATGGCTCACGGCCTTCGTGCAGGAGCGCATCGACGACGGCCGCAAATGGGACATACGCGACGGCATCCTCGCGCTGGGCGGCGAGCTGTTCAAGGAGCGCAACAAGGAGATCCTCGCCCATGCCCGGTCCAAGGAGGAGCTCGGAGCGATCGTAGCCCGCGCGACCTCGCGGGCACTGGCCTCGCGCGAACGGATGCGCCGGGTGGCGGCCGATGCGGTCGCCGCCATCGAACGGGCCGGGCTCACGGCCGCCGACTTCTCGGGCAAGAGCCGCAGCTTCGCCAACTACTTCTACGCCATAGCCCGGGGCGAGATGAAGGCCCCGACGGAGACCGTCCGCAAGCGGGCGGCGGATTCCGCGGGATGGGCCGCAAAGGGCTCCGCGGCCGAACAGCTCGTCGGCGAGTTGCAGCCGAAACTGCAGACGTTGTGCGACCTCTACGACACCAATCTCCGGAGCTGGAACACCTGCGACCTGCTGCGGGAGAACTACCGCAGCTTCGCCCTGCTGTCGGATCTCTACGCCCAGGTGCAGCAGTTGTGCGCCGAGCAGAACACGATGCTGCTCCCGGAGACGAAGTACCTGCTTGCGGAATTTATCGGGCGCAACGACGCCCCGTTCATCTACGAAAAGGTGGGCAACCGCTACGAACGCTTCATGATCGACGAGTTTCAGGATACCTCCGTGCGCGAATGGGAGAATTTCCTGCCGCTGCTGCAGAATGCCATGGCGCAGTCCGAGGAGAACTCCGTGCTGATCGTGGGCGACATCAAGCAGTCGATCTACCGCTGGCGCGGCGGCGACTGGCGGCTGCTGCACGAGGAGGCGCAGCGCGCCCTCGGGAGGCGCGACACGCAGGTCGAGGTGCTTCGGGAGAACTGGCGCAGCCTGCCGACGATCGTGGCATTCAACAACGAGGCGATCGACCGCATCGTCACGGAGGACAACCGGGCGCTCAACGCCCAGATCGCCGCAGCGGCCGAACGGGGCGATCTGTCGCCGGATGAAGCCGCAGCGCTGCACGATACGCTGGCCAACGCCTACCGCGACCACAAGCAGGTGGCGCGGCGCCGCGAGGAACACGCCGGCTACGTATCGATCGAGACCTTTGCCGAACGTCCGCCCGTCGTGGAACGTATCTGCGAGCTGATCGACCGGGGTTTCCGCCCGTCGGAGATCATGATCCTCGTGCGCGGCGCCACGGACGGCGCAAAGGTCGCCGCCGAGCTGCTCGCCTTCAAGAGCCGTAACGAAGATCACCGCTACCGTTTCGACGTCATGACGCAGGAGGCGCTCATCGTGGGCAATGCCCCCGTCAGCTCGTTCCTCATCGCGGCGCTGCACCTGGCGCTCGAACCCGAAGACACGCTCAACCGCGCCGTCTTCAACCGCTATCTCGGGCGGGCATTCGACGAGCCGCTGCCGGACGAAGAGGTCGCCTTCTTCCGGTCGATCCGCCTGCTGTCGCCCGAAGAGGCGTTCGAACGAATCGTCATGCGCTACGAACTGCAGCACGAGCGAAGCGGGATTGCCTACATGCAGGCCCTGCACGAACAGATCATCGCCTTCTCGGCCACGAAGATCGCCGACATCGCCCTCTTCCTCCGCTGGTGGGACGAACAGGGCCGGAACCGTTCGCTGAGTGTCGAACAGAGCAGCACGACCGTCGAGATCACCACCGTACACAAGGCCAAGGGGCTCGAAAAACGGGCCGTCATCGTCCCCTACTGCTCCTGGCAGCTCGATCCCAAATCGGGCGGCAACATCCAGAACATCGTCTGGGCCGAAGCCCGCGGCGACGAAGCCTCCGCAATCGGCCCTTTCCCCGTACGCTACAAGAAGGCAATGGCCGAATCGGGTTTTGCGGCCGAATACTACCGCGAACTGGTCTATGCCCATGTCGACAACATCAACCTGCTCTACGTGGCCCTGACGCGCGCCGCCGAATCGCTGCATCTGTTCATCCCGCAAAAGAGCGAACGGACCGTAGGCGGCATGCTGCTGCAGAGTCTCGATGTGGAGGGAGAGCGGGCGCGCGCGGGCGCGCTCGAAGGGAGCCACTGCTCCGACGAACGGGGCGAGCACTATCGTTTCGGGGAGTTTGCGGGGCCTGTGGCCGGAAAACGGACGTCGGCCGAAACCCGCCATGTCGTACTGGAGAGCTACCCCACCGCCGTGGCGAAGCTCCGGCTGCGCCTTCCCGAGGCGCGCTATTTCGAGCAGGGGGGCGAACAGGAGCTCGCACCCCGGAATTTCGGCATCCTGATGCACCGGGCCTTCGAACAGGCGGCCGACGTGCCGGAGATCCGTGCCGCGGTGGCGGCCATGCAGGCCGACGGCACGCTGACGGCCGAAGAGGCCGCACGGCTCGGGGAACAGATCGACCGGGCGCTCGAACGGCCCGAGGTGAGCGAATGGTTCGGCGGCGGCTGGGAGCAGGTGCGCAACGAGCAGGAGATCATTCTGCCGCATGCAGGCCCGGCGGCAACCGACGACGGTGCGACACGGCGCCCCGACCGCGTGATGATCGCCGGCGACAGAGCCGTGGTTGTCGATTACAAGTTCGGCGAACGCGATGCGGAACGCTACCGCCGCCAGATCGGCAGCTACTGCACGCTGCTCCGCAAGATGGGATACTCCCGCACCGAAGGGTATCTGTGGTATGTCCGGCAGGGCCGGATCGAACGGGTTGTCTGACACCTCCGGCAGAAACTCCGCAAAAAGAAAACAACCGGCTGCCGCAACGGCAACCGGTTGTTTTCTTGTATGGAGAGAGATTCGGAGCATCGGCTCCTCTTCTCCCCCCCCCGTCCTGGAATTACTCGCCCAGTGCGAAGCGCTTGTAGGCAACCACCGTGGCCTCCTTGTCGGCCTTGTGGATGTACTCGGCGATCGTCTCCTTCTCGCCTACGACGAGCTGGTTGAGCAGCGTGTTCTCCTCGAAGAACTTGCGCATCTTGCCCTCGGCGATCTTCTCGAGAATGGCCTCCGGCTTATTGGCGTTCTTCGGATCCTGCTTCATGGCCTCCACGGCGATCTTGCGCTCGTGCTCGATGACCTCGGCCGGGCAGTCGGCCTCCGAGATCGAAACGGGAGCCATGGCCGTAGCCTGCATGGCAACGGTGTGGGCCACCTCGGCGGGAACCTCCTTGTTAAAGCCGAGAATCGTTCCGAGCTTCTTGTTGAAGTGTACGTAAGCAGCACAGTAGGGAGCCTCGATGCGGGCATAGTAGGCCAGCTCGATCTTCTCACCCGTCTGTCCCGATTTCTCGGTAACCATCTCCTCGACGGTATGACCCTCGTCGTTCTTCGTAGCCAGCAGCGTCTCGCGGTCGGCGGCGTCGTTCTTCACGGCAACCTCCAGCATGGCGTTGGCCGAAGCCGAGTACTCGGCGTTCTGTGCCACGAAATCCGTCTCGCAGGCCAGGCAGAGGATGTAGGCCTTCTGGCCCACGATCTTCGTTACAACCACACCCTCCGTAGCGGTACGGTCGGCACGCTTGGCAACCACGAGCTTACCCTTCTCGCGGATAATGTCCTGGGCACGCGCATAGTCGCCTTCCGCCTCGATGAGGGCCTTCTTGCAGTCCATCATGCCGGCGCCGGTCATCTTGCGGAGCTTCATCACATCAGCAGCTTTGATTTCCATAGTCGTATTTTTTATTTTCGTTATTGTTCGAACGGTTTGTTACTCGGCCTTCTCCGAAGCAGCCGTCTCCGCAGCGGCGGCAGCCTCCGAAGCGGGCTCCTCGAAGGGGGTCTCCACAGCGGCAACCACATCGGCAACGGCAGCCTCCTCGGCATCTACCGCAGCCTTCACGGCCTTCTTGATGCGGGGTTTGCCCTCCTTCTTCACGGCACCTTCGGCCTCGGCCTCCTGTGCCTCCTTCTCCTTCTCGAGCTTGCGCTCCTCGCTTCCCTCGGCAATGGCGGCGCACATGGCGTCTACAACCACGGCAATCGACTTGGCAGCATCGTCATTTGCAGGTATAACGTAATCGATGTCGGTAGGATCACAACAAGTATCTACCATGGCAAATACGGGGATGCTCAGTCGCTTGGCCTCCTTCACGGCATTGGCCTCCTTCTGTACGTCCACAACGAACAGAGCGGCCGGAAGACGCGTCAGGTCGGCGATCGAACCGAGGTTCTTCTCGAGCTTCGCACGCTGACGGGCAATCTGGAGTTTCTCGCGCTTGGAGAAGTTATCGAACGTGCCGTCGTTGGTCATCTTGTCGATGGTGGCCATCTTCTTGACGGCTTTGCGTATGGTGGGGAAGTTTGTCAGCATACCGCCGGCCCAGCGCTCCGTAACGTAGGGCATTCCGACGGCTGCCACCTTTTCGGCAACAATTTCCTTGGCCTGCTTCTTCGTGGCGACGAACAGCACGCGACGGCCGCTCTTGGCAATCTGCTTGAGCGCAGCGGCTGCCTCGTCGATCTTCATCACGGTCTTGTGCAGGTCGATGATGTGGATGCCGTTCTTCTCCATGAAGATGTACGGAGCCATTTTGGGGTTCCATTTGCGCTTCAGGTGACCGAAGTGCGCACCGGCTTCCAGTAAGGTATTAAAATCTGTACGTGACATTTTAATTCGTTTCGTTGGTTAATTTTAAATCTCTTTTCTTCAACCCTCCGGGTAGCAGTCCGACTGGTCCCGATGGGTTTTCCGCGGCGCGGCAACCGGGCGGTAATACGCAATAAATAATATATAGGTAGTCCTTCCGATTTGGAACCGACGCCGTGCTTGCCGAATTTTCCGGTCGTGCGTGCGTATTAACGCTTGCTGAACTGGAACTTGCGACGTGCTCCGGGCTGTCCGGGCTTCTTACGCTCAACCTCGCGGGGATCACGCGTGAGGAATCCGGCCTTCTTCAGCACCGGACGCATCTCGGCGTCGATCTCGCACAGTGCACGTGCGATTCCCAGACGAGCGGCCTCAGCCTGTCCCTTGATACCGCCTCCGACGAGGTTGATCATGATGTCGTAGTTCTCGGCAGTGTTCGTGGCCAGCAGCGGCTGCTTGACCTGGAACTGGAGAATCTCGAGCGGGAAATAGGCTGCAAGCTCCTTGTGGTTGATTGTAATCTGACCCTTACCCGGCTTCACGAATACGCGAGCCACAGCGGCCTTACGACGACCTACGGTGTTTACAACTTCCATAACTCTTACTTAATCTCGTTTAACTTAATGGTCTTCGGGTTCTGAGCGGCGTGCGGATGCTCGGCGCCGGCGTAAACCTTCAAGTTCGTGAGCAGCTTCTCGCCCAGACGGGTCTTCGGAAGCATGCCCTTGACGGCTTTCTCCACGAGGAAAGTCGGTTTCTTGGCCAGATAGTCGGCCGGGGTAGCGTAACGCTGGCCTCCGGGATATCCGGTGTGACGGGTGTAGATCTTCTTGGTCATCTTGTTGCCCGTGAGCTTCACCTTCTCCGCGTTGATGACGATGACATAATCACCGCAATCCGCGTGGGGCGTGTAGCTGGGCTTGTTCTTGCCTCGGAGGATCTTCGCGACCTGCGATGCAAGACGTCCCAATACCTCGTTCGTAGCGTCGATGACAACCCACTCCTTGGTTACCGTCGATGCATTGGCCGAGATAGTCTTGTAGCTTAATGAATCCACTGTGTTTTACGTTTAAATTGAACTTGTTGTAATCCTTTCCCGCACATTGCGGGTGCGCAAAGGTACGAAAAAGTTTTGGATCTGCAAAACAGGATCAAAGGCGATTCAAAAATATTTTTCATCTGTGCGGAGTCCCGAAAATCCCTTGCGACAGCTCCTGCCCCCAAAAAAAGGGAAAGCCGGATTGCTCCGGCTTTCCCCAGGGTTCGGGCGGGTCCTGACGGGCCCGCGAAAAATCACGCTATCCGAGGAACGACAGCAGGATACCCGCAGCCACGGCCGAACCTACGACACCGGCTACGTTGGGACCCATGGCGTGCATGAGCAGGTAGTTTCCCGGATCTTCCTTCTGACCCTCGACCTGCGAGACGCGCGCTGCCATCGGCACGGCCGAAACACCGGCCGATCCGATCAGCGGGTTGATCTTGTTGCCCTCCTTCGAGAAGAGGTTCATGAATTTGGCCAACAGCACGCCGCCGGCGGTACCCAGGCAGAAGGCGATGACACCCAGAACGAGGATTCCCAGCGTACGGACATTGAGGAACGCCTCGGCCGTAGCCGTAGCACCGACCGTCAGACCCAGGAAGATCACCACGATGTTCATCAGCTCGTTCTGCACGGTCTTGCTCAGACGGTCCACCACCCCGCACTCCTTCATCAGGTTGCCCAGCATGAGGCAGCCGATCAGCGGCGCGGCGCTCGGAAGCAGCAGCGCGATGATCACCGTGATGATGATCGGGAAGAGGATGCGCTCGAGTTTCGACACGGGACGCAGCGTCCGCATCCGGATGGCACGCTCCTTCTTGGTGGTCAGCGCGCGCATGATGGGCGGCTGGATCACCGGAACAAGGGCCATGTAGGAGTAGGCGGCCACGGCGATCGGGCCGAGCAGCTCGGGCGACAGCATCGAGGTGAGGTAAATGGCCGTCGGGCCGTCGGCACCGCCGATGATACCGATCGAAGCGGCCTGGGCAGGCGTGAAGCCGAGGGCGTAGGCACCCAGGAACGTGGCAAAGATGCCGATCTGCGCGGCAGCACCGAGCATGAAACTCTTGGGGTTGGCGATCAGCGGGCCGAAATCGGTCATGGCACCCACGCCGACAAAGATCAGACAGGGGTAGATGCCGAGTTTCACACCCAAATAGAGGTAGTCGAGCAGGCCGGCATTGGCGACGAAGATGTCCCAGTGCACATGTCCGCCCTCGAAGAGTTCGGTATGGTAAAGGTTCGCATCCGGAAGGTTCGTCAGCAGCATGCCGAAGGCAATGGTGAAGAGCAGCAGCGGCTCGAACTTATGACGGATGGCCAGATAGAGCAGGAAGAACGCAACGCAGATCATGGCCACGTTGCCCCACCCCATTTCGGCGAAAAGACCCGCGATACCGGTGGAATCCGCGAAATCACGCAGGCTGTTCCACACGAAATCGGAGCCCGAGGTCAGCAAAGTACACATAGTTATTCGATGACGATTAAGTTATCACCTTCCATAACCGTGGCGCCCTGCTGTACGAGGACCTGCTTGACAACACCGGCACGGTCGGCATCGATGTTGTTCTCCATCTTCATGGCCTCGAGGATCACGAGCGTCTGTCCGCGCGATACGGTATCGCCCACATTGACCTTGACCGACAGCACCGTACCCGGCAGCGGGCACTTCACGGCATATCCCGAGCTGGGAGCCACCGCGCCCAGGCGGGGCGACGGAGCGGCCGTTGCGGGAGTGATCATGGCACTGTTGGCACCTTTGGCTGCGGGTGCGACCTGCGGCTTGGTCGATACGGCAGCCTTCGCCCCGCCGATCTCCACCTCGTACGATACACCGTTGACAATCACATGGGCCAGCGTCGAGGCCTCATTGACGTCATCGATCTGTACGTCGTAATTATGTCCGTTGATTTTCAGAGAGTAATCTTTCATTGCTTTTTAACTATTTTCTGTCAGGCATCTGGGTTAAACCGTGAATTTTGGAATTCCAGGGCGAATAGGCACGCTTGATGCTCAGGATGGTCAGCACCTCCGACTCCCGGTCGTGCAGCTCGCTGCGGAAGATCTTGAGCGCCGTAGCGATGGCGGCGATCTCCTCGTCGTGGATCTGCGCCGGAGCGGAGGCCGGATTCATGGCGTTGCGGTGCGAGAAAGCGACACCGAAGCCCTTCATCACCCACACCAGCAGCTGCAGCACGAGGAACACCAGGCAGATACTGATGAGCGCAACCCACAGCATCTCCGACCAGCCCCAGTCCGTAACCATTAATACGTTCATAGTCATGCGATTTTATTACAGGGGGATGTTGGAATGCTTCTTGGGCGGATTCTGCAGGCGCTTCGTGGCCAGCGACTGCAGGGCGCGGATGATGCGGAAACGCGTGTTGCGCGGCTCGATCACATCGTCGATATAGCCGTAGCGGGCGGCATTGTAGGGGTTCGAGAACTTGTCGTTGTACTCCTTCTCCTTCTCGGCGATGAAGGCGGCCTTCTCCTCGGGTTTGTCGGCAAGCGCCTTGAGCTCCTTGCCGTAGAGCACCTCGACGGCACCGCTGGCTCCCATCACGGCGATCTCGGCCGTAGGCCATGCGTAGTTGATATCGCCGCGGATGTGCTTCGACGACATGACGATGTAGGCGCCTCCGTAGGCCTTGCGGAGCGTAACCGTGATCTTCGGCACCGTAGCCTCGCAGTAGGCAAAGAGCAGCTTTGCACCGTGCGTGATCACACCGCCGTACTCCTGGGTCGTACCCGGCAGGAAGCCCGGAACGTCCACGAGCGTTACGAGCGGAATGTTGAACGCGTCGCAGAAGCGCACGAAGCGGGCCGCCTTGCGGCTGGCGTTGATGTCGAGCACGCCGGCCATGAACTTGGGCTGGTTGGCGATGATGCCGACCGACTGTCCGTTGAAGCGGGCGAAGCAGGTGATGATGTTTTTGGCATAGCCGGCAGCCGACTCCAGGTACTCGCCGTTATCGACGATCGCACGGATCACCTCGGCCATGTCATAGGGCTTGTTGGCGCTGTCGGGGATAATCTCGTTGAGCGAATCCTCCAGACGGTCGATGCGGTCCGTGCAGATGGCCAGCGGAGCATCCTCCATGTTGTTCTGCGGCATGTAGGAGATGAGCTTCTTGATCAGCTCGATACCCTCCTCCTCGGTATCGACGGCGAACTGTGCCACACCCGACTTGGTGGTGTGCATCACGGCACCGCCGAGCTGCTCCTGCGTTACGTCCTCGCCCGTTACGGTCTTCACGACCTTCGGGCCCGTGAGGAACATGTTCGAGGTCTCCTTCTTCATGATGATGAAGTCGGTCAGCGCGGGCGAGTAGACCGCACCGCCGGCGCAGGGGCCGAAGATGGCCGAAATCTGCGGGATAACGCCCGAAGCCATCACGTTGCGCTGGAAGATGTTGGCATAGCCGGCCAGGGCGTTCACACCCTCCTGGATACGGGCACCGCCCGAGTCGTTCATGCCGATGCAGGGGGCACCGTTGCGCATGGCCATATCCATGACCTTGCAGATCTTGTCGGACATCGACAGCGACAGCGAACCGGCCGTTACGGTGAAGTCCTGTGCAAAGACATAGACCAGACGGCCGCCGATCGTTCCGTAACCCGTTACCACGCCGTCGCCGAAGGTATGGCTCTTGTCCATGCCGAAATCGTAGCAGCGGTGCGTTACGAACATGTCGAACTCCTCGAACGAACCCTCGTCCAAAAGCATCTGGATACGTTCGCGCGCCGTGTACTTGCCCTTGGCATGCTGGGCGTCGATACGCTTCTGACCACCTCCGAGGCGCGCCGTTTCGCGGTTCTCGATGAGCTGGCTGATCTTATTCTGAATTTCGCTCATAATGTTGGATGATTATTTTTTGTTCTTGTTCTCGCAAAGTTCGGTCAGGATGCCCTGCGTCGATTTCGGGTGCAGGAAGGCGATGGTCATACCCTCGGCGCCCTTGCGCGGCGTCTTGTCGATCAGGCGGATGCCCTTGGCCTCGGCGTCGGCGAGCTGCTCCTCGATGTTCTCGCAGGCGAGAGCCATGTGGTGAATGCCGATACCGCGGTTCTCGATGTACTTGGCGATCGTCGAATCCTCCGACGTGGGCTCCAGCAGTTCGATCTTCGTCTGGCCCAGCATGAAGAACGCCGTGCGCACCTTCTGGTCGGCGACCTCCTCGATCGCATAGCACTTCAGACCCAATACGTTCTCCCAGTAGGGAATGGCTTCATCCAGGCTCTTCACTGCGATGCCGAGATGCTCGATGTGAGAAACTTTCATGATTGAATGAATTTAAGTGGATTTAAGTTTGTTATATGTTTCGTATAAGTTCGACACCTTATTTTTTGCGCACACAAAGATAGGAGAATTCTTCGGGATTCGCCAAAATTCCCCGGACTTTTTTTGTCGCTTTTTCCATCGCTGCGCCGGTGAAATTGTCCACATGTTCGCATTCGGGAGCCGTCTTCCCGAAAAGGGACTTCGGAAAGGCTTCCCGCGCCGTTTTTTCACCAATCCTGCGGGAAAATGCGGGCGTCTTCCAAAAAATAGCTATCTTTCGGCGTCGAAAACGGTCAAACATGCGCTCCGATGATCCGAAATACGCACCATGCACCGCCATCCGTCCGCAACGGACGCCTTCCGTCAGGACCGTCCGCCTCCGTTTGACGAACCGCTAACCGAAAAAAACATTCAAAAAATAAACAAACACCATGTCGTTCACCAAGATACACCACTACGAAAAGGAGTATGCGGATACGCATCACGACACGGCGCTCAACGTTGCCGAAGGGGTCGAGGACCAGCCGATCATAAGCCCCTACTTCACGCGGCGCAAGAAACGCGCGCTCACGACCGACGAATATGTCGAGGGGATCCTCGCGGGCAACATCACCACCCTCTCGCAGGCCATCACGCTCGTCGAGTCGTCGAACCCGGCGCACTACGCCCAGGCCCAGGAGATCATCGAACGCTGCCTGCCCCACGCCGGACGCTCCGTGCGCATCGGCATCACGGGTGTGCCGGGCGCCGGCAAGTCGACCTTCATCGAGGCCGTGGGCAACATGGTAACTTCGCTGCGGCACAAGCTGGCCGTGCTGGCCATCGACCCCTCGTCGGAGCGCAGCGGAGGCTCGATCCTCGGCGACAAGACCCGCATGGAGAGCATCTGCCACAACCCCGACATCTTCATCCGTCCTTCGCCGTCGGCCGGATCGCTCGGCGGCGTGGCCCGCAAGACGCGCGAGACGATCGTGCTGTGCGAAGCGGCCGGCTTCGACGTCGTCTTCATCGAGACGGTGGGTGTCGGACAGTCCGAGACGGCCGTCCACTCGATGGTGGACATGTTCATGCTGCTGCAGATCTCGGGCGCGGGCGACGAGCTGCAGGGCATCAAGCGCGGCATCATGGAGATGGCCGACATGATGGTCATCACGAAGGCCGACGGCGAGAACCTCCACAAGGCCGAGCTGGCCCGGGCCCAGTTCCAGGGGGCGCTGCGCCTCTTCCCGGTGCCCGAATCGGGCTGGCGGCCCAAGGTCTATACCTGTTCGGCCGTAGCCGAAACGGGGCTTGAGGAGGTATGGAAGGGCGTCGAGGAGTACCTCGACCACATCCACGCCAACGGCTACTTCCAGCACAACCGCAACCGGCAGAACAAGTACTGGATGTACGAGACGATCAACGAGGCGCTGCGCGGAAGTTTCTACCACGACCCGGCCGTCGAGGGAAAGATCGCCGAATACGAGCAGCGCGTGCTTGACGATCGGATTTCCTCGTTCATTGCCGCCAAGGAGCTGCTCGAACTCTACTTCAAGGATCTGAAGTAGACTGTCTCCACATACGGAAAAAGCGCCCGGCAAACGATTTGCCGGGCGCTTTTCCTTTCAGACCAGCGCAGGATCCTACGCGTCGAGATCCTGCTTGAGGGTCGGAAGGCGCAGCCCGAAGCGTACGGCAACAACCCGCACGGCAATGACGCTCACGGCCGTAACGATCTGGAGCATCGCCCCGGAGAGGCCCAGGGCGGCACCTCCGCCGTAGACCAGCCCGCCGAAGACGCAGGCCAGGGCGTAGATCTCCTTGCGGAAGATGAGCGGCTCCTCGTTGATGAGGATGTCGCGCAGCACGCCGCCCGCGGCGCCCGTGATCGTGCCCATGATGATGGCCACCCAGAGCGGGAATCCCGCCGTGAGGGTCTTCTCGACCCCGACAACCGTGAAGAGGCCCAGACCGATGGCGTCGAAGATGAAAAACGTATTGTTCAGATGGATCAGATGGCGTCCGCCGAGGACCACGATGCCCAGGGCGAAGGCCGTAACGATCAGATAGGAGTTGTTAAGCATCCAGAAGGGGGTTACCGAGAGCATCAGGTCGCGCAGCGTTCCGCCGCCGATGGCCGTGGTGAAGCCCACGACATAGGCCCCGAACCAGTCGAAGCGTTTGGCCGAAGCCAGACGGATGCCGCTGATCGCAAAGGCCAGCGTTCCGAGAATTTCGATGAAGGTGAACAGTGTCATGACAAGGCGGCCCCGCGCGGAGCGTTCCGCCGCACGAAGCCGCCGCAAAGATAGCGCAAATTTTTACTTTTCCGCAGCCGCACGGAGCAATTCATCGACGAGCGGCGGCACCCCCTCGGCCGCGCGTTTGCGCACGACGGTCAGCGGGTTGCGGATGCCGGCCGTATCGGGCTGTCCGGGATCAACCAGGAAGATCGGAATCTCGGGCCGGACATAGCGCACGAGCGACGCCGCGGGATAGACCGCGAGCGACGTTCCGACGACGAGCATCAGATCGGCCCGTTGGGCGATCTCCGCCGCACGTTCGAACATCGGCACCGACTCGCCGAAGAAGACGATATGCGGACGCAGCAGCGCACCGTCGGGCGCCGTGGCGTCGAGCTTCTGCTCCCACCCTTCGATCGGAACGATGAGGTCGGGATTGCGCGACGAGCGCAGCTTGCGTAGCTCGCCGTGCAGGTGCGTAACGCGGGTCGAGCCGGCCCGTTCGTGCAGGTCATCGACATTCTGCGTGATGACATCGACGTCGTAGGCCCGTTCGAGCCGGGCGATGGCCTCGTGCGCCGCATTGGGCTGCGTCGTGAGCAGCTCGCGGCGCCGCTTGTTGTAGAATTCAATGACCAGGGCCCGGTTGCGCGCCAGCGCCTCGGGCGTGCAGACATCCTCGATGCGGTAGTTGGCCCACAGACCGTCGGCATCGCGGAAAGTCGCCAGACCGCTGTCGGCACTCACACCGGCACCGGTGAAAACCACGATTTTCTTCATAGGTTCGGAGGTATTTTCCCGCAAACAAAGATACGCACTTTTTCCGCACGTCGTACCGCACAACCGGCCCCGGGTACAAAAAAAAGCGTCCCGCACGGAACGCTTTTTCTGCAACTGCCATGCCCCGCTATTCACGCGGCGCAGTCAGCTTTACGGGAAGGGCGACCGCCCCGGCACAGAGCAGTTTCAGCAGGATGCCGTAAACGGCACGCACCGTCTGCCCGTTCCCCGAAAAGAACATCTCCAGCTCCGGGGAACAGATCAAGGCAAATACTGCCACCGACAGCAGCACGCCAAGTCCGCGCAAAAGCCGGTTTACGACGCTCCGCTGCTTCAGTCTTTCGAACCAGCGCCACAGGGGATTTTTGTCCTCCTCTTCCATCTCTTTTTTAGCCGACAGATCGTTGGTCGAAGTCCAGATGCCGACAACCCACCACAGCGACACAATTCCCGCGGCCTTGCCGCCCTTGGCCAACGCCTCGGCGACGGGCAAATCAAGGGTTCGCAGCAGGAAAAAGAAGAGGAAGGTGATGAGCGCCACGGCAGGCAGCCCGAACCACAGCCGCCCGCGGGCATGGATGAACTGCATCAGCTGTTCCCACAGCTGCACGCGCAACCGCTCCCTCTCCTGCTGATTCCGGGCAACGGACCCTCCGATCCGGTCGCGGAGGCGCTCCTTGAAACGGCCGCCATCCGGCATATTGTTGTCTATAGAATTGCTGTTCATGATTCGGGTTCGTTTGCGGGTTTCTTTGATACGTCCTCCGGCAATTCCGGCTTCCTGTCCGGCGATGCAGCGGCACGGGCGGCCTGCGGGCGGGGCTTCTTCAGCCGCCCGCTGCGCCGCAGCGCATCGGCGATGATCCACTGGAGCTGGCCGTTGATCGAGCGGAACTCGTCCTCGGCCCACGCCTCCAGCGCATCCATCGTCGCCGCATCGACACGCAGCACAAAACTCCGGGTATTGGTCTCACGCGCCATCCGATCAGTGGTGAAGGGTTCCGGCATTGACCACGGGCTGCGCCGCCTCGTCGGCACAGAGCACCACGAGCAGATTCGAGACCATCGCCGCCTTGCGCTCCTCGTCCAGCTCGACAACCTGCTCGTCGGTGAGACGCTCCAGCGCCATGTGCACCATCGACACGGCCCCCTCGACGATCTTCTCGCGGGCGGCGATCACGGCGTCGGCCTGCTGGCGGCGCAGCATCACGGCGGCAATCTCCGGCGCATAGGCCAGGTAGTTGATTCGCGCCTCGACCACCTCGATACCGGCCATCGCCAGACGCTCGTTCAGTTTCGTTTCGAGCTGCTCGTTGATCTCCTCGCTGTTCGAGCGCAGCGTCAGCGTCTCCTGCTTCGTGCCGTTGTCATCATAGGCATAGCAGCCGGCCACCTGGCGCAGCGCCGCGTCGCTCTGCACGTTCACGAAATTCTGCAGCACGTTCATGCGCGCCGAGGCCGAAACGCCCTCCCCGGGCGCAGCCGACGACGCATCGATCTCGAAGACCGCCTTGTAGATGTCATCGCGCTTGATGCGCCATACGAGCACCAGACCGATCAGAATCGGATTGCCCGTCTTGTCATTGACCTTGATCGGATCGACATTGAGGTTGCGCGCCCGCATCGAGATCGGCTTGGCCGACATGAAGGGATTGACCCACCAGAAGCCCGTCTCGTAGAACGTGCCGCGGTAGTTGCCGAAGAAGACCATCACGCGCGCCTCGTTGGGCTCCAGCAGCATGAAGCCGCACAACCCGATCACAACGACGGCAATTCCCACGGAGCCCGCTACAACCATCGCCACCCCGCCCGGCAGCGAAGCATCGACACGCAGGGCGCCCAATACGATCATGACAATGAATCCGGCCAGCAGAAGCAGCTCAACGGCCAGCGCCACGAATCCGTTGGCCCGCCAGCCACCATAGACAAAGTTTTGATTTTTCATATTCGAAATGATATTAATTTGATATCACAAATCTAAAGCATTTTCCGGAACGTTCCAAATTTTTCCGCCGTTTTTTTACCGCCGGCGGCGTTTTTTCCCGAACTCGGCCGACGAACGGGCCGCGGAGCGGTTCCGAAAAGCCTCCAAGGGGGATCTGGCACAGTTCGTGCAACCCGACAAGGCGGAATAACCACAACATCTAAAACTGAAAAGTATGGATCTCATGAAACACCCGCACGAAGAGACGCTGACCGACGTATTCGGCACACGCGAAATGCGTTCACCCGCCCCCACGGAGTTCATTCCCAAGGGAAAGACAGCCCCCGAAGTGGCCTACCAGATGGTCAAGGACGAGACCTACCCCCAGACGCAGCCGCGTCTGAACCTCGCCACGTTCGTTACGACCTACATGGACGACTACGCCACGCGGCTGATGAACGAGGCGATCAACGTCAACTACATCGACGAAACGGAGTATCCGCGCGTGGCAGTCATGTGCGGACGCTGCATCAACATCATCGCCAACCTGTGGAACACCCCCGAAGAGGCGGAGTGGAAGACCGGCGCCGTAGGCATCGGCTCCTCGGAGGCCTGCATGCTGGGCGGCGTGGCGGCCTGGCTGCGCTGGCGCGCCAAGCGCAAGGCCGCGGGCAAACCCTGCGACAAGCCCAACCTGGTGATGAGCGCCGCCTACCAGATCGTCTGGGAGAAGTTCTGCCAGCTCTGGCAGATCGAACTGCGCACCGTAACGCTCGACGAGAAGCATCCGACACTCGACGTCGAGGCGGCGCTCAACCTCTGCGACGAGAACACGATCTGTATCGTGCCGATCGCCGGCGTAACCTGGACGGGACTCAACGACGACGTCGAAGCGCTCGACAAGGCGCTCGACGCCTACAACCGCAAGACCGGATACGACATTCCGATCCATGTCGATGCCGCCTCGGGCGGATTCATCCTGCCGTTCCTCAATCCGGGCAAGAAGTGGGACTTCCGCCTGCGGTGGGTGCAGTCGATCTCCACGTCGGGACACAAGTTCGGACTGGTCTACCCGGGTCTGGGCTGGGTCGTATGGAAGGACAAGAAGTATCTGCCCAAAGAGATGTCCTTCTCGGTCAATTACCTCGGAGCCAGCATCACGCAGGTCGGACTGAACTTCTCGCGTCCGGCGGCACAGATTCTCGGCCAGTACTACAACTTCATCCGGCTGGGTTTCGAGGGTTACAAGGAGATTCAGAAGAATTCGATGGATATCGCCGCCTACTGCCATCGCGCCATCGGCGAGATGACCTGCTTCCGCGTCTTTGCCAAGGAGGTGGTCAATCCGCTCTTCATCTGGTCGCTTGATCCCGCCTACGAGAAACGGGCCAAATGGACGCTCTTCGACCTGCAGGCACGCCTGCAGCAGAGCGGGTGGATGGTCCCGGCCTACACGATGCCGGCGGCCATCGAACAGACGATCGTCATGCGCATCGTCGTCCGGCAGGGCATGTCGCGCGACATGGCCGACATGCTGCTGCAGGACATCTGCAACGCCGTCGAGGAGTTCGAGGGGCTCAAATACCCCACGCAGTCGCGTCTGAAGTACGAAAAGAACGAAAAACAGAAGGGCCGCGTCTATACGCACTGACCGTGCCGAAGAGCCGGATTCCGCTCCGCAGAGGGGATGTGCCTGTGTCAAAGGCGCATCCCTTTCATTTTCGGGACGCTTCCCTCTCCGACCATCCGGACGCATTCCCGGTCAAAGCGAACAGCACGAGCGGACGCCGACGCTTGACCGAACCGAAAAAAAAGCGTATCTTTACCACGTTTTACCGCGCAGAGTTCCCGCATGGAGCATACATTCAACATCTTTCTGATCGTCATGGCGGTAACGGCGCTTGCCGTCTTCGTCGCCCTGCACTACTTCGAGGCCGGATACGGCTATCTGTTCGACCGCCGCTACGGCCCGCCCATGCCCAACCGCATCGGCTGGGTGGTCATGGAGTCCCCGGTCTTCATCCTCATGCTCATCCTCTGGGCCGCTTCGGAACGCATGCTGCAGGCCGCGCCGCTCACGCTCTTCCTGCTCTTCGAGGCGCACTACTTCCAGCGCTCGTTCATCTTCCCGCTGCTCATCCGCGGCAACTCGAAGATGCCGCTCGGCATTGTCCTCATGGGCATGCTCTTCAACACGCTCAACGCCCTGATGCAGGGCGGCTGGATCTTCTACGTCTCCCCCGCGGACTACTACGACGGCTGGTTTGCAAAGCCCTATATCTATATAGGAGGCGCGCTGTTCCTTGCCGGCATGGCCATCAACCTCCACTCGGACTACATCATCCGCCACCTCCGCAAGCCCGGGGACACGCGCCACTACATCCCCCGCGGCGGCATGTTCCGCTACGTCTCGTCGGCCAACTATTTCGGCGAGCTGCTCGAATGGGTCGGCTTCGCCATCGCCTCGTGGTCGTGGGCCGGGGCGGTCTTCGCCTGGTGGACCTTTGCCAATCTGGCGCCCCGCGCCGCCTCGCTGCGCCGCCGCTACGAACGGGAGTTCGGCGAGGAGTTCACCCGTCTCAAACGCAAACGCATCATACCCTTCATCTACTGAACCTGCTGACCCCGAACCATGTCAAAACTATTCACTCCCTATAAGCTGGGCCCCGTTACGCTGCGCAACCGCACGATACGCTCCGCGGCCTTCGAATCGATGGGCAAGGACTTCGGCCCCACCGAACAGCTCAAGCAGTACCACGTCTCGGTGGCCCGCGGCGGCATCGGCATGACGACACTCGCCTACGCCGCCGTATCGCGCAGCGGCCTGTCGTTCAACAAGCAGCTGTGGCTGCGCCCACAGATCGTCCCGGGGCTGCGCGACATCACCGATGCCATACACCGTGAAGGTGCCGCCGCCGCAATCCAGATCGGCCACTGCGGCAACATGACCCACTACTCGACGGCCGGACAGATTCCGATCGGCGCCTCGTCGGGCATCAACCTCTACGCCTACACCCCCGTGCGGGGCATGCGGCACCACGAGATCGAGGAGGTCGCCCGCGACTTCGGGCGCGCCGTACGCACGGCCCACGACGCCGGGTTCGACTCGGTGGAGGTGCACGCCGGACACGGATACCTCATCTCGCAGTTCCTCTCGCCCTACACGAACCACCGCCGCGACGAATACGGCGGCTCGCTTGAAAACCGCATGCGCTTCATGCGCATGTGTCTGGACGAGGCGGTCGGCGCCGCCCGGGCCTGCGGCATGGCCATCACCGTCAAGCACAACATGTACGACGGATTCAAGGGCGGCATCGAGATCCCCGAGAGCATCGAGATTGCCAAGGTCATCGAATCGTACGGCGTGGACGGCATCGTCCTCTCGGGCGGATTCGTCTCGAAGGCCCCGATGGCCGTCATGCGCGGACTGATCCCGATCTATACGATGAGCTACTACTCACCGTGGTGGCTCCGCTACTTCATCCGCTGGTGCGGGCCCTTCATGATCAAGCAGTTCCCCTTCCAGGAGTGCTACTTCCTCGAGGATGCCAAAAAGTTCCGTGCCGCGCTCAAGGGTCCGCTGATCTATGTCGGAGGACTCATCAGCCGCGAAGGCATCGACCGGGCGCTCGATGCCGGCTTCGAGCTGGTGCAGATGGCCCGGGCGCTGGTAAACGACCCGGCCTTCGTCGAGAAGCTCCGCACGGGCGACGAAACGACCCGCAGCGCCTGCGACCACCGCAACTACTGCATCGCCCGCATGTACTCCGTGGACATGAAGTGCTGCAAGAACTGCCCCGACCTGCCGCGAAAGATCGTCGAAGAGCTCAAACGTCTGCCGTGATGAGCACTCGAAACCATACGACAGGCCGCAGACGCGGCGCCGTACGGCCCGGATCGGCCTGGGCGCTCGTAACGGGTGCCGGATCGGGCATCGGACGCTGCTACGCGCTGCGGCTGGCCGCCCTGGGATACAACCTCGTGCTGGCCGGCAACCGGCCGGAACCGCTCGAAGCGGTCGGCAGGGAGATCGGAACGGCCGCACCCGGCACACAAGTCCGGACGGCCAGCATCGACCTGGCCCGCATCGGCGCCGCGGAGGAGCTGCACGATTTTACCCGGCGCGAGGGGATCGAGATCGACGTTCTGATCAACAACGCCGGCATCTTCTCCTTCTGCGACCTGCTCCGTACACCGGCCGAGCGGATCGAGCGGATCATCCTCCTGCACGACCTGACCAACACCGAGATGTGCCGACTCTACGCGGCCGACATGGTGCGCCGCGGCAGGGGCGGTCATATCCTCAACATGTCCTCCTATTCGCTGTGGATGCCCTTCCCGGGACTGTCGCTTTACAGCGCCTCGAAAGCCTACCTGAGGGCCTTCTCCGTGGCTTTCGCCAAGGAGGTGCGCGAGGCGGGCATCCGCGTTACGGCTGTCTGCCCGGCCGGCGTGGCAACCGACCTCTACGGGCTGACGCCCCGCTGGCAGCGCATCGGGCTGCGCGTGGGCGCCCTCATCTCGGCCGACGCCTGCGCCCGCCGCGGATTGCGGGGCCTGTGGCGCGGCCGGCGCACCATCGTACCCGACTGGTGGAACCGCCTCTGGATCCCGCTGTGCAAACTGCTGCCCATGGCGCTCATCGCCCCGCTGCGGCGCTTCACCATGCAATTCCAGAAGTAGATATTTACGGCCCCGTCTCCTGCTACGGGATTTTTCGTATCTTTGTGCCGCCCGAAACGGGCCTGAAGAAGAAACAGTCCATCCCATGGAGACCATCAAGAACGTAGTTTTCGACCTGGGCGGCGTGCTGGTTCCGCTCGATCTGGAGCGTTGCATCGCTGCCTTCCGCAGCCTCGGCATGGATGCCGTGGCCGAGCTTATCAACCCCTGCTACCCTGCCGAAATGCTCGGGCGCCTCGAGCACGGCGACATTACCTTCCACGAGACCTGCGACGAGATGCGCCGCCTCTCGAACCGCCCCGACATCACCGACGAACAGATCGAATGGGCCTACGGCGAATTTCTGAATCCCATACCGGTCAAATTGCTCCGGCAGATCGAGGCGCTGCGCCGGCGAGGCCTTCACACCTACGTACTCTCGAACAACAACCCCGCGTCGATGAAATTCATCGAGGCGATGTTCCGCGCCGACAGACACGACATGGAGTACTATTTCGATGCAGCCTTCCTCTCCTACCAAATGCACGAACTGAAGCCATCCGAGGCAATCTTCCGCCAGATGATCGACGCCAGCGGCATGATCCCCGAAGAGACGCTCTTCATCGACGACGGGCTGAAAAACATCGAAACGGCCCGCCGCCTCGGATTCGCCGTCTACATGCCCGCGCCGGGTGAGGACTTCGGGCATGTGCTCGAATCGCTCGCCCCGGAGAAGAGACGGTAGAGGCCCGCACGTGGGAATCTCCACCGCCCGCGCCTGTTCCGAAGGGTTATTTCGCCGGAAGAATTGGCTTTTCGGAAAAAAGGGATTATCTTTGCAACCCGGAAACGGGGTGTAGCGCAGTCCGGTTAGCGCACCTGCTTTGGGAGCAGGGGGTCACAGGTTCGAATCCTGTTACCCCGACCAGAAAGAGAGGAGAGGCCGACCTCTCCGCACGAACCTTTTTCGGAAGACGGAGAGGAATCTCGGAGTCGGGGCCTGAAGGCAAAATGCCGGCACACACGGCACGGGGGCAGGACCGGCCTGTCGGCAAATCGGGAAGCGGCAAAATATTTTTCCGAGATTTTTTGGCCGTTTCGGAATTTAAAGTTATCTTTGTGCGCTCTTAAAACAATAAGGGCATTGTTCGGGGTGTAGCGCAGTCCGGTTAGCGCGCCAGCTTCGGGAGTTGGAGGTCGCTGGTTCGAATCCAGTCTCCCCGACACAATCGGAAAAATCCCTTGCCTTGAGAGCAAGGGATTTTTCATTTTTATTCCCGTCCCCGATTTTCAGCCAGAAAACGGCGCAAATCCGACGGATTTCCGTATCTTTGCTTCATGTACATTCATCCGATATCGTCCATGTACCGTCTTCTGTCGCTTCTCACGGTAGCCGCACTCTTGGTCTCGTGCGCAAACCGCACGGCCAGACAACAAACCGCGACCGCCGATAACGGGTCGGCAACATTTCAAGTGCCGACTCCTCCGACCTATCTCACGGACGAAGGCCGCCGCGACTACCTCAAGGTCCACTATTGGGACCGTTTCGACTTTACCGACACGCTTTTTCTCGCACGAATCGACACGGCACGGATGTTCGAGGCCTTTGCCCGATACGTCATGCTCCTCTCGGACCGCCCGACGGACGGCACGCCGATCGATTCGCTCATGCGCCGCGCCTCCTCGTCGCGCCGGATGATGGACTACTTCGCGATGCTGGCCGACGGCGTACTGCACGACCCCAACTCGCCGTTGCGCAACGACGAGTTCTACATTCCCGTGCTGCGGGCCCTGCTGGCGGCTCCCTGGTACGACGAATACGAGCGGATCGCTCCGGAGTACGACCTGCGCATGGCACTCCAGAACCGCGTGGGACATCCGGCCAACGACTTTCGCTACACGCTGGCGTCGGGTGCCCAGGGAACCCTATACGGACTGGATGCCGAATATGTCCTGCTCTTCGTCAACAACCCGGGCTGCCCGATGTGCCGCGAGATTCGCGAGGAGATCGCTGCATCGCCCATGCTTTCGGAGATGATCGAGCGGGGACGGCTGTGCGTACTGACACTCTATCCCGACGAGGACCTGGCGGCGTGGCGCGACTACGCGGAGCAGATTCCTCCAAAGTGGATCAACGCCTACGACCGCGGCTGTGTCATCCGCGAAGAGGGCACCTACGATTTCAACGCCATTCCGTCGCTTTACCTGTTCGACCGCGACAAGCGCGTGCTGGTCAAGGACTCGGTGTCGGTCCCGCAGATCGAGGAGGTGATCGACCGCCGGAGCTGAACAGGCTGGCGGAACGCCGCCGAAGGGCGCAATATAGGTTTTTCCTATCGAACCATAAAAAAAGACGATCGATTTTATATGGTTTCCCGGTCCGGAATCGTTATCTTTGTGCTGCAATAAGCAAAACACGTTACACACAACATTAAAAAATAGAAAAACTATGGCAACCAAGAAATGGCGTTGTACCGTATGCGGGTACATTTACGAAGGTCCCGAGGCACCCGAGCAGTGCCCGATGTGCAAGGTAGGCAAGGACAAGTTTGTCGAGGTCGTAGAGCAGGAAGGCGATCTGGAGTTCGTTACCGTTCACAAGATCGGCGACGGCAAGGGCGCCAGCAAGGAGCTCTGGGAGGGTCTGCAGAACCACTTCATGGGTGAGTGCACCGAGGTGGGCATGTACCTGGCCATGAGCCGTCAGGCTGACCGCGAGGGCTATCCCGAGATCGCCGAGGCCTATAAGCGTTACGCCTGGGAGGAGGCCGAGCACGCTTCGAAGTTCGCCGAGCTGATCGGCGAGGTGGTTTGGGATACGAAGACCAACCTCGAGAAGCGCATGAACGCCGAGTGCGGTGCCTGCGAGGACAAGATGCGTCTGGCCCGCATGGCCAAGGAGGAGAACCTCGACGCCGTACACGACACCGTACACGAGATGGCCAAGGACGAGGCCCGTCACGGCAAGGGTTTCGAAGGCCTTTACAAGCGTTATTTCGGTAAATAATCCGAAAATATCCGAATCGGGAGCAGGTTTCTTGCGGGAAACCTGCTCTTTTTTTGTCGGAGCAGGCCATCGGAGCGTTTTTCGACGTATCTTTGCACCTTGCGAACAAACCCAAGACAACCATGAAAAAAGTGCTTCTGACGCTCCTTGCGGCCGTTTTGGCCGGAGCAACCGGCTCCTGCTCGAAGAGCGACGCCCCGGGCGATCCCGCGGGAACCGCCATGTTGAACATGTACAACGAACAAAACGGAAAGACGATTCTCAACGATTCGGACATCTATATCAACGGTGCCGGGAACTTCATCAGTCCCGAAAGCTGCCAGATCTTCACGCTGGGCCAAAGTTCGGGGCTGGGCGATGTGCAGGTCTCCACGTTGCAGAATCCCGCACCCGAGGTTGCCGTAACGAAGGGATTCGGTTATGCGGCCGTGCGCGGTATTGCGGCCCGCATGTTCCCGTCGCAGTGCGTCGCCCTGCCGACCGATCCCGCACGTCAGGCAAGTTACCTCAAGTTCTACGTCGTGGACCACATCGAGGATCCCGAACGCGGAGATCTGGGTGCCGTCGTGAAGTTCGTGATCGAAAAACCGAAGTCCTACTGGCTGCCCGAATGGGGTTCGACGCCCTACACGCTCGATTATTCGTCGAAAAGCCTCGGGGAGAAGATCGCCGTAACCCTGCCGTCCGACAACTTCGAGGCCGAATTCGACGGCAACGGGGAACTCGCGTGCGAGAAGCAGGGGCGCAAACTGGTCTTTACGCTGCTCGAATGGCCGTCGTACGGCTCGGGAACGACCTACTACCCCTTGCGGCTGCGTGTCGGCGAGAGTTACACGGAGGTACGTGTGGCTCTCGACTATTGAGAATGCCGCACCGGCGGATGCTGGCATGAAAAAGAGCGCCCGGAGAATTTGATCTCCGGGCGCTCCCGTTTCAGCCGGAACCTTTGCTCCGGAATTCGTTTCGGCGGATCGTTACTTGACCTTCTCGTAGATGTAGACCTCGTGAATCTCACCGGTGTAACCCTCCTCGGTGAAGGGACCCTGCGACATGCCGAGGATGATCTGCGTACCGCGGTTGTTCAGTACCAGCAGGTCGTCCGTAACGGGATCGATGCACAGACCCTCGATCTCACCGGCACGGCGGAAATCCGACATCTCGCGGAAAAGCTCCAGACGACCGGCCTTGGCACCGGCTGCAATCTTGCCCGTACGCTTTACGGGATTGCCCTTCTTGTCGAGAGCCACGCTGAACGGCGTGTCGCGAACCACCTCGCTGCCATCCTTGAGGCCCGTGAAGGGAACCTCCGTAATGTCGGCAATGTAGATGTTGTCGGCGATATGGAAGGTCGACTCACCGTCGTCGGCAGCAAAGAGCATCTTGCCGTCGGCAATGAAGATACCCTGGCACCAGTAAGGCATCGGACGGCACTGCATCTTGGTGTAGTACTTGCCCGTCTCAAGGCTGTAGCAGTATACGTAGCGGCTGTCCACCCAGTCCGACATCCAGATCATGTTCTTCTCACGATCAACGGCCAGACCCGAAACCTCTACCTGGCCCGACTCGGCGCACCAGGGAATGTCCTCGATCCACTCGAGCGTATTGGCGTCGTAAACCGAAATGGTAATGTTGTAGCCGCGGCCATACTCGAACTTCTCGTTGCCGGTGTAGATCTTGCCGTTCCAAACGTCGATATCACCGAAATGGTTGGCCAGCTCGGGTTTCGGGAAGAGAGGATCCTCCGGAGTCTGAACACGTTTCTTCACCAGATTCCACTCCTTGTCGAACTTGTAGAGACCGCGCGTGTCGGAAACATAGTAATAGTTCTCGTCGGCGGCAATTCCCTGACGACCCGGCACCTGAACGACCTTCTTCAGGCGATACTCCGTTCCGATGTGCTGTGCGCTCACGGTCGATACCGAGGCGATCAGCGCCAATGCGAATAACAGCTTTTTCATAACAGTAAGGTTTTTAAGTGTGTTGGTTGTTTATAGAATGGGTTGATGGGGTCAGAAGTTGAACATGCCCATGATCTGCAGCTGCTCCGAGGTGTCGTAGCCCAACGCCTTCTTCGCGTCGCCCTTGTACATGAAGTGGCCGTAATTGACCTGCAGCTTCATGTTCTTGAAGATCTGGTAGGTGCAGCCCAGCAGAATGCGGTTGTAGTTGTTGGCCGTGCCCTTGTTCACGCAATCCTCGTACATGTCCCAGCGAACGATCGGGAGGAACTTGCCCAGGTGCCAGCCGGCCAGCACGTAGGCACCGTTCTCCTTGACGATGTCCGTACCGCCCACCACGCTGCTCATGTGGCCGTACTCGGCACGCAGAATCAGGCTCTTCGGATTATTGTACCAGGCACCCACGACGTAACGGTTCATCGGGTTGTACTTGCCGCTGCCAACGCCCTCGCCGCCGGCCAGATCAACCGACTTGTATTCGCCCCAGTTGTAGGTACCCTTGATGTTGAAGTTCTTGAACGGACGGACCGTCAGGCTGACGTAGATATCCTTCGACTCGTTGCTGTCATCCTTGCAGGGAATCGATCCGTTGGTGATGGCCACATCGTAGTGCAGGTAGCTGAAGCCCTTGCCCGAATCGAAGGCATCGCCGATGAACATGATACCCAGGTCGCGGCCGTAGTCCACGAGATTGTACTCATAGGGGTTGCGGCAGGCCATGCGGTAGACGATGTTCGAGAAGTCCACGGTCTCAAGCGTTGCGGGCGAGATGTCGTAGTTCTCATAGCCCAGCGGGGTGTAGAACTGTCCGACGCGGACCTTGAACTCGGGAACGATCTTCCACGTGGCGAATGCATCCATCACCTGGAGATTCTTCTGGCCGTTGCCGTTGGTCGAGCCGGCAATGCCGTTGAAGGCCTCGATCTGCAGACGGAAGTCGACCTTCTCGCCGACCTTGCCGTCCATGAGCAGTCGCAGACGCTTGGCCTGGAACGAGGACGAAGAGCCGGTCTCGTTCGACGTATAGTTCCAGCCCGACTGGAGGTAGCCCGAGATCTTCGGCAGTTTCTCCACGAACTTTTACCACGGCGTTTTCTCTTTTTCCACGGCGGGAGCCTCGACCGCTACGGCCTCTGCTTCCGGAGTCCGATTCTCTTCCGGATTTGCCGACGCAAGACAAGGAGTCAGCATGGCACCACTGAGAAGAAGCGCCCAAATTTTCATTGTCTTTTTCATAAGGGTTAGGTTTAAGTTGGTTACACTAGTGTCCGGAGAAAAATTCTTCGACAATGTTTTAATTATTAAACATCAATAAGTTACAAGCATTAGAAAATTTTTCGATTAGAACATCAGTAACTTTGCGGTAGCCATCAAGAGGTTATCCGCAAGCCATGAACAAAGGAAAAACAATCTTCGCTCAGATTATGTCTCTCATTAACGAATACGAGTTCAAGAAATGTGTCGACCGCTACAAAGGTGACCGGCATGCTATCAAATTCAATTGTCGTGACCAGTTCATGGTGATGAGTTTTGCACAGTTCACTGACAGAGCTGGTTTGAGAGATATAGAGACTACACTTAACCTCTGCGGCGACCTCTATCGCTCCGGAATCAAGGCAATACCTCGATCCACGCTTGCGGAGGCCAACGAGAAGAAGGATTGGCGTATATATCAAGACTTTGCGATGACTTTGGTAAAGGAAGCCACGATGCTTTACAAGGATGAAAAGCTGCGAATTGGTCTTGAGGAGATGATATATGCGTTTGACAGCAGTACCATTGAACTGTGTCTTAAGTTGTGTCCATGGGCCGAGTTTCATCATGGTAAGGGCGCGTTCAAGATACATACACTGATGGATCTGCGAGGCTCGATTCCCACATTTGTCATGCTCACGCCAGGCAAGGTTAACGATGCCAGGATGATGGACAAGATTCCTGTTGGAGCAGGTGCTTTCTACCTGATGGATAGGGGATATGTTGCCTTTGAGAAACTTTACAAGCATTCCCAGCAAAAGGGCCCTGCTTTGTTACACGCGCCAAGGACAATATGTCTTATGAGGTTATTGAGTCCAGACCTGTCAACAAAGACTCGGGCGTTCTTTCGGATGAGACTATCAGACTTGCTGGATATTACTCTACCAGAAAGTATCCAGACACATTGAGACTTGTTGTGTATGAAGACTTTGAGACTGGAAGAGTATATCGATTTCTGACCAACAACTTTGCGATTGACAATCCGCTGACTATTGCGGAACTCTACCGTGAACGCTGGCAGATAGAACTGTTCTTCAAATGGATCAAGCAGCATCTTCACATCAAAACTTTCTACGGCACTTCCAAGAACGCCGTGTACACGCAGATATGGATAGCCATTTGTGACTATCTTCTGCTCATCATTGCGAAGAAGCGATACGGGTTGGATCCAAGTCTTCATTCTATCTCTAACTCAATCGGGCAAGTCCTCTTCCAGAGGGCGGATATCCGTGAAATTTATAATCAGCCGACAACTCCCGTT
>DXDG01000008.1 GCA_019115605.1 Candidatus Alistipes faecigallinarum | reverse complement strand
CCGCCCCGGCTCAACCGTGCCACGACTTCCGTCAGCCCGAGTGCCGTGGCGTAGTCCAGCACGCGGTGTCCCGTCTGGTCCGTAGCCTCGATGTCGACTCCGCGGTCGATCAGCCACAGAGCGGCATCCGTGCGGCGGTTCTCTACGAGCCGCATCAGCGGCGTGCAACCCTCCTGGTCCGAGGCATCCGGGTCGGCGCCGGCTTCCACGAGACGGGCGATGATCTCGCGGTTGCCGCTGCGGGCCGCGGTATGGAGCGGCGTTTCGCTCCGGTTGTTGGCCTGCGACGGATCGGCTCCCCGGTCGAGCAGCAACGCGGCCAGATCGCGAAAGCCCTGCCGACAGACGTAATGGAGCGCCGTGTTGCCCTCGGCATCGCGCCGGTTGAGCTCGATGCCACCCCGTTCGAGGAGCAGCTTCACGATGTTTTTCTGTCCGTTGCGGCAAGCGTTCAGAAAGGTCTGGAAGGTATCCATAGCGTTGATTTCAGACGTGTTTCAGCAAAAATTTCACAAGCGACTCGTTGTTGTTGCGCATGGCAATGTCTATCGGCGTGCGGCCCTCGTTGTCGGCGGCCGAGACATCGGGCCGCCCGAAGTCGAAGAGCATTTCGGCCGCCTGCCGTGCCGCCGCATGCGTGTAGCCTTCTGCCGTATAGTGCAGCACGGTGCGCCCCACGTTGTCGGCGGCGCAGGGGTCGGCACCGGCCTCCAGCAACCGCTCCAGCATCTCCGGCTGATACGGCCCGGCACTCCGCGGGCCCAGCAGATGCATCAAGGCCGTGCGGCCCAGCGCATCGCGGGCATTCACCTCGACCTTTTGTTTCAGCAGGCGCCGCAAGGTCCAGATGGCCAGTTCATAGTCATCGTGCTGACACGCCAGCATAAGGGCCCGTTCGTCTTTCCCCGTCTGTGGGGCATCGGGGTGCCACTCCCGCTGCTCGAAGAGTTCCAGGAGCGGTGCAAATCGCTCCACGCCATCAGAGACACGGCAACCCCGATCGATCCAGACGGCAAAGGGAGACATCCCCTTTGCCGTTCGCCGGTCGGGGTCGGCACCGGCCCGGAGCAGCATCGCCGCGATTTCGGTCTCGCCCCACTCCAGCGCGCAGACCAGCGGCGTCTTGCCCGTCCAGTCGTTCATTTCGCGGTCGTCGCACTCCGCATTGAGATCGACACCTGCCTGCAGCAGGGCCTCCAGCGCTTTCCGGTCCTTTTTGCGCAGCGCCTGGAAGAGGTCCATCCCGCCGGTCTCCATCGTGAGTTCGTCAAACGGATCCTCACCCGAAAGCAGGGCGCTCACCCATTGGGCACCGCCCTCCATGGCGAGGTCGAACGCACTCCGACCGGCCGAATTTTTCTCGTCGGGGTCGATCTGCCCGCTGTGGAGCAGCAGTGCCGCCGTTGCATAACAGCGCATCTGTTCCGCCCGGAGCTCCTCCAACTCCTCGCGGGCCTCCCGCTGCTGTTTCTCGGAGACCCACCGTTCGCCGAAGCTGGCGATAAAACGCTCCTTGCCGGCGATCTCTCGTGCGGTATCGGCGGCGCGGCGGCAGAGAATGTGCAGGGCGTTGTCGCCATAGCTGTTCGCGGAGTCGAGCCGCTGCCCGGAGTCGATCAGCACGGCGGCCATCGCGTGGTGCCGGTTTTGCACGGCCTCGATCAGCGCCGTTGTGCCGCGAGCCGAACGCGGAAGGTTCGCGCCGCGATCCAGCAGCAGCCGTGCCGCCGAGGCAATCTGTTCTTCCTGTGCAGCCACCCTGCTGCGGCGTGAGGCCAGGCGGAAGAGCGGCGTGTGCCCCTCTTCGTCGCGGTCGTTCACCCCGGCCCCGCGGTCGAGCAGCGAAGCGATGGCCTCGCAGTCGGCAAATTCCGCCGCAATATGCAGCGACGTGCGGCCGTAGTTGTCCTCGTCGCATGCGTCGGTCGGAATCTCAGCGAGGAGTTGCCGCCGGCGCTCCTCCTTTGCAGGGTTCGGATAGTAATAAAGGTCGTAGAGTTCCCGGAGCGGTGTCATCGGTCGATTGGTTTGAGCAGGTTTTCAAGATGTTCGTATCGGAGTCCGAGGCGGGCGGCAATCGTCCGCACCTCCTCGCAGCGGCCCAGCCGGAAGGCAGCCTCGGCTCGTAGGCGGAGGATCAGCGTGAGGGCATCGTCGCGCGGCGTCTCGGGAAGCAGCGGACAGCGGGGCAATTCGCTGTCGGCATCCCAGCGGCGGAAAGCCTCGGGAAGCTGCAGTCGTGGCATGGACGGGATGCCCAGGCCTGAGCCTTTGCCCGGCTTGTCGTCCAGCAGCCGTTCGGCCTCTGCGAGCAGCCGGTAGCTCTCTTCGTACCACCCTACATGGAAGCAGCACAGGGCCAGATTGTAGCGCGTTGGAGCATCCTCTCGCGTACTTCGGGCAAAGCAGTCGTAGGCCAAAGGCCATGCTCCGCAACAGATGTAGGTGACTCCGGCCGCAAAAAGTCGTTCAGAATCCGGTTCCACGCTCGGAGGAACGACTCCCATCAGTCTCATTTTCGCTTCGCTAATCGTCGATGGCAACCTCGCCCGCAGCGTCGGCCGTGAAGGCGACGGTGTAGTAGTTCGTCACGGTGAAGCGTCCCTGATATTCGGGAGACTCGCTCTCGTCGACGTAGTTCAGTTCGAACTGCACCTGCATCTGCTGCGACTCCGCGCGGTACTCCTCGCTGCGGTTCCAGCGGTCGACGTTGCTCAGCGACACCGGCCAGACTTGGAAACGGAATATCCCGGCCGACTTCAGTGTCAGGTGTTTGCCCTCCTCATCGGACATAACCAGAGAGTCTGCCTTTTCTCCGATTTTCTGGAGATAGTCAAAGTCGATGGCATTGAGGCTGAGCGGCGTCGTGCATGCGTAGGAGTAGTTTGGTCGGTCGTCCTTTTCCGGGCCGTCTGTCGTGAACTTTCCGTTGGTGAGTTGGAACGAAAGATAGTAGTCGTTGTTGTCGGCATCGAGGTAGTAAACGTCGATATGTGTGAGGATGTTCTCCAGCTGGCGGTCGCGGTTGTCCTCGCGCCACTCCACCATGTAAATCTTGTATTTCGAAGTGTCTACATGCTCCGCAACGAGCTCCCGAATTTTGGCAAGTCCCTCGGCGGAGGCCATCGGGAAGGTTTCGCCCGACCCGCAGGCCGTGAGCGTCAGGGCGGCAACAACAATTGCCACGGCAATTTTCATAAGTCTGGTAATCATGTCCGTATGTTTTTATGTTATTATCCCAGAAGTGCGCGGAAGGCCTCGAACTCCTCCTCGGAGTCGAAATAGCGAGTCTCGAAGATGATGTAGTTGTCCGGCGTCTTGACCTTGCACTGGTGTTCCTCCTCGTCATCCTTCACATACTCGATGTCGGTGGTGAGGAACGAGCGGTATTCGACCTTCCCCTTTTCGACCTCGGGGTAGGTTACGCGCGTGCCGTCTACGGTGATCTTTCCTCCGGCGGCTTTCAAGGCCCGGGCATTTCGCATACCCCGCCAGGTGAAGAAGAGCAGCAGCACGCCGCCTACAATCAGAATGGTCGAAAAGACTGCCGGCGAGAGAATCCGCAGGTGGCGGATACGAAGGCCGAAGGGAAAGAGGGCCGGAATGACAATCATTCCTACACCAAAGGCCAGGTTCGACCATTGGTTCGTGAAGATGCTCTCAGGAGTGTAGTTGAAACTCCTTTGGATGCGTTCGAAAGGTTTGTTTTCCATAAAAGTTACCGGTTGGTCATTTTTCATGGAGACAAAGATAGCATAAAAAAGCAAAAATATGACCGTGCGGTCATATTTTTGCTTCAAATCGTGAAAAAAACTGCTGAAAGCCTGCTCAGCGCTTCAGCAGCCCATATATATAGAGGAAACGCTTTCGGAGAATCGCGACATCGAGGCCGTCGGAGAATGACATCTGGTATGAGAGTCCGATAAAAACCTGCCGGAACAGAGCGGCAGCCTCCTCAATATCTGTATCGGCCCGCAGTTCGCCCCGTTCGACACTCCGGCCGATGACGTTGCACCAGAGCCGGAACTCCTTTTCCATCCATTCGTGGAGCTTGTGCTTGCCGTCGGGATAGTAGAAGAGCACTTGTTGGAAGAGGTGAAAATACCCGGCGTTGGCCAACTGTCCAGGCATCTTCTCGCGTTGAATATTGCCCAGCCGCACGATCTCGGCCATGGTGCGCTCGACGCCCTCGACGTATTTGTCGATGAAGTCGCGCAGCGACCCGTCCGACGGTTCAAATTTGTTTTCCGGGTCCTGGACGTGGAAGAGGTAGCGGTCGGCCACGGCGATGAAGAGGTCTAGTTTCGAGGGGTAATAGTTGAAGATCCCGGTTTTGGTCAACCCGACGCTGTGGGCGATCATTTGCAGGCTGACTCCCTCGTAATTCTTCGACATAAAGAGTTGCAGGGCATTTTGCAGAATCTCTTCCCGATTGGTTTTCATGGCCATTTGTTTTTCGAATTCAAAGATACGTGCTAATTCGGGGAAAAACGAAAATTTCCCAAACTTTTATGAGACAATCTCGAAGAACTCGCCCCGATAGACATTTTTTAGTTCATGAATGGAAAGAGATGTATCGCTCAAGTGTCGCTTTTACCTTTTATTCCACCCATCCCGTTTGGT